>CALWLF010000001.1 GCA_944381455.1 uncultured Clostridia bacterium
TGACGACGGCACTGCCGCCGGTGGAAAACATGACGCCAACGGCAAAAAACAGGCTGATGATGGGATAGGTGATATTGACGGCAGAAAGGGCATCGGCCCCCACAAAGCGCGCCACAAAAAAGCCATCCACAATGGTGTAGAGGGAAAGAAACATCATCATAAGGATGGACGGCAGGGCAAAACACAATAGCTGTCTGGGGGTAAAGGTGTGGGATACAC
Organism: uncultured Clostridia bacterium; assembly: GCA_944381455.1. Taxonomy (GTDB): domain Bacteria; phylum Bacillota; class Clostridia; order Lachnospirales; family Anaerotignaceae; genus Neoanaerotignum. The sequence goes on from CALWLF010000001.1 coordinate 220, forward strand.
TTTGCATCATCAATCAAACCTCCTAAAAAAAGTATCTGATGTTAGTATACTTGTTTTCATAGAATGTGGCAAGAAGCAGGGTGGATTTTAATTTGCAAATTATAATCAATAAAATGTAAAATATAATTGACATTTTGAAAAGAATATTATATACTAAAGACAAGAAAGGAGGGTTATTTTGAAGAACTTGAAAATGAAAGCGGCCAGGGCGGTGCTGGATTATTCCCAAGAAGATTTGGCGCAGATTGTTGGCGTGACCAGGCAGACCATTGGCATGATTGAAGCAGGAAAATATAACCCGACATTAAATCTGTGCATTGCCATTTGCAAGGCGCTGCACAAAACATTGGATGAATTATTTTGGGAGGGAGAAGCATGAAAGACGAAAGAATGGAACTGGGTTTTTTGAAAATCAGGGCAGAGTTATGCACCATCATTTATCTGTTTTTGGCGCTGAGCCTTTGCATCAAAGTGTTTGTATTTGGCATGAGCGGCAAGGAGTGCTTTGCGGAGACGGCTGTGCTGGTGATGACGCCTATCTATCAGTTGGTGCGGCAGCGGCAGCTGGATCTTTCGGGATATGAGCTGTTAAAAAAACAGAGCACTGCAAAGCATCTTGTGGTTTGTGTGGTGGTGGCAGGCGTTGTGGCTTTGGCGGCCTACTGGAGGTTTCAGCAAGTGGGCAGCGCGGCAGAGTGGAAAGAAAGCATTGTATTTTTTGTGGCATTTGCAGCATCCTTTGTGGCAGCGCGGCTGGTGTATTTGCGGTATGAAAAAAAGAGAAAAGAAGAATTGGATCACCGCTATGAGGATTAAAAAAACCCTTCTTCCCGAAACATGGGAAGAAGGGTTTTTGCTGTAGAACGAAATAGAAAGTGCTTAGTCGTTCATGGAGTTGGCAGAGCCGAGCACATCGGTGATTTTCTTTTCTACCATAGCTTCGATGTCTTTTCTGGCTTCACCCAGGTAGCCGCGAGGATCAAAAGCTTCTGGTTTTTCAGCCAGAGATTTGCGCACGGCAGCCGTCATAGCCAGACGGATATCGGTGTCCATATTGATTTTGCAAACGGCCATGGAAGAAGCTTTGCGCAGCATTTCCACAGGGATGCCTTTGGCGCCTTTGATCTGGCCGCCAAATTCGTTGCAGGTGGCAACGGCATTTTGGTCTACAGAAGAAGCACCGTGGAGCACGATGGGGTAGTTATGGAACCCGGCAGCTTCCAATTTTTCGGTGATGGTTGCCAGACGGTCAAAGTCCAGTTTGGCTTCGCCTTTGAATTTGTAAGCGCCATGGCTGGTGCCAATGGCAATGGCCAGAGAGTCTACGCCGGTGCGTTTTACAAAATCCAGGGCCTGGTCAGGATCGGTGTAGGTTGCGCCTTCGGCGGCCACTTTCACTTCATCTTCCACGCCGGCCAGTTTCCCAAGCTCTGCTTCTACCACAACGCCTCTGGCGTGGGCATAGTCCACAATTTCTTTTGTTTTTGCCACGTTTTCTTCGTAGTCGAAGTGGGAACCGTCAAACATGACAGAAGTAAATCCTGCTTCGATACAAGTTTTGCAGATTTCAAAATCTGCGCCGTGGTCCAAATGCAGGGCAATATCCAAGCCGCTTTCTTCCACTGCAGCATCCACCAGATGTTTCAGATATTGGGGGCGCATATAGTTGAAAGCACTTTTGGATACTTGTAAAATGACAGCGGAGTTTTGTTTTTTACATGCGTCTACGATGGCTTGTACAATTTCCATATTATTGATGTTAAATGCACCGATGGAATAGTTGCCTGCAAACGCCTTTTCAAACATTTTTTTCGTAGTAACAAGAGCCATGGGAATAACCACCTTTCATATAGTCTTTGCTGACGTATGATAAAAATGTCCAATCTCTTTTTATTATAATACCTTTTTCATTGGAATACAAGCAAATAAAATTTTTATTAGGTGTTTTATTTTTCAGCGATGTGTGTTATAATAACACCAGAAACGAAAAAGCGACAAAAGTGAGGAGCAAATGGTGAGCAGTTGGCAAGTGGTGCTGGGCGGCTTTTTGGCAGACTTTATTTCCAAACAGGTGGTCTGCCGCAAGCTTCCGGAAGAGAAAAAAATACCGCTTTACAAAGAAAAAGTGTATCTTTGGCACAGAAAAAATCGTGGGATTTCTTATGGTTTTTTTCAGCGGAACATGCCAGAGATTGTGGCGGTCAGCGGCGTTATTTTAGGCGGATGTGTCTGCTGGCTTCAATCATTACAATCAAAAACGGGATGCAGATGGCAGCGATTTGGCCTTTCGCTTCTGCTGGGCGGTGCTTTTGGCAACTGGCTGGAACGACTGGGGCATAAACGGGTGACCGACTTTATATACATAAAGGGTAAACACGCACCCGTTTTCAATCTTGCAGACTGCTTGATTTGGCTTGGCAGCTTATGGATGCTGGCCGCCGGCCTCATGAAAAAAGAATAGAGAAGGCACAGCCTGGGGTGTGCGACAACCTGTTGTTTTGAACCTACATGACAGAAAAGGGAACCCTATAGGCGGCTGAGATGTCGGGCCTCAAGATAATTCCCTTTGGGCAGAGGATGGCTGATGCAGCAGCTGCGGGTACCCACCTAGCGTAGGCTAGGTGTCAAAAGACAGGAACGGCATTCTGGGCTTCCAAGAACAAAATGGGTGAGAAGTGGATTCTCGCCCTTTTTTTGCGTCTTTTTTCGGAAAATGGGGCGAAAAAGGAGGCGGTATAGATGAAGAAAAGAATTTTGATTTTGCTTTGTCTTTTGCTGGCTTTTTTTAGCGGCTGTGAAAGCAGGGCAAAGGAAGAAACACAGGTACATACAGAAGAACAGTATGGAGCGCAGCTGCCGGTGAGCCGGGCGCTGGCAGCCAAAATGCTGGCTCTTGGTGTGGCTGACCAGGAGGAAATCGCGACCTTAGACCATCAAATTTCCTTTGCGGATGTGGGAAAAAATGACTGGTTTTATCCTTATGTCAATTATGTCTGCGCCAAAGGATATATGCAGGGGACGGGGGAAGGGTTTTTGCCGGAGGCGCCTTTGACAGGCGGACAGGCTGCCCGGCTGCTCTCTCAATTAAACGGCTTGACACAAGAGGCGCTGGAAGGGGAAGAAACACCCATCAGCCTGGCGCTATGGACCAGCCTTTGGCTGGAGGCAGTGGAGCAGGGAGAAAGAAGCGGCGATTTTTCCACCGTTTCTATGGGTGTGATGCAGACGGCGGCCCAAGGAGGACTTGCACCCTGGTATGCAGCCACCACGGAGGGGACGTTTTGCCATGGAGGGTACAGCTTGGACGCCTATGTGGGAAAAACACTGGAAGTGGTGGTGAAAGGAGAAAAAATTGTGGCAATAGTCAAAGAAGTGGAAGATGGGTTCCAGGCGAAGACAGTCTATTGCCGCTTTTTAGATGGAAAAGTGGAGCTTTGCAGCGGAAGCGGGAAAATGATACTAGACTGGCCCAAAGGAGGCAAGGACGGCGTTTATGATGTGACGGTGGCCCAGGGAAGCATCGTGGAGATGGAGGCACTGGAAGGAGAGGAAAAGACGGTGCTGCGGCTGAGGGAAGGAAAAGCAGATTGGAGCGACGGCACGACGGCAGAGGTGGCGCCAAGGGTGCGAATTTGGGACGAGAACGGCGTAGAGCAGGAGCACCTTTTTTGCGGCCAGGCGGTGATGGCATACTGGCAAGAAGGCCAGGTGGCGGCCTGTTTGCTTTTGGAAGAAAGAGAAATGCAAGTGGAGATGGCACTGCTGGGAGAAAGTGGCATTCATTGGGCTGATGTGGCAGTGGAAGGAACTTTGATAGCAAATGGAGCGGCAATGGATGGCTGGCAGACACCGGCGGAGGAGGAAAAGACGGTGTTAGTGGCGCAAGAAGGAACGATGCTGACAGTGACTGACGGGAAACGCAGCTGGGATGTGCCGCAGGTCACCGTTTGGAAAGAAGACGAGGGCTATGTGGTGGTGGCTTCTTTGTCGGAAGATGCCTATCTGGCCGGGGTGGTGGCAGGGCAGATGGTGGAAGAAACAGGGGAAGAGGCGGCCAAGGCCCAGGCAGTGGTGGCCAGAAGCCAGCTATGGAATCAGCAAAGGGAGGATACTTACTTGGCCTATGGAGCGCAGGTGGACAGCAGCAGCTGGCAGCCGGAGACGGAGAGAAGCCGCAAAGCGGTGGAGGAAACGGAAGGACTTTTGCTCTGGAACGGAGAGGAGCGTTTCAACGGGACATTTTTTGCCGTTTCCTGCGGCTCCTTTGCGGCCAAGGAAGAGACATGGCCGGTGGATGGTGTTTTTAAAAACGAGGACAAGGAAACAGTGCTGGCCCAGTGTAGCACCGAGGCCAATCTTTCTTTGACAGAGGAAATGACTGCTTTTTTAAACAGCAGGCCAGAAAGCGCCGACAGCCAATCCAGCTGGTATCGATGGGAAAGTGTGCGCAGCTGGGGCGCATTGACAGAAGGCATCAACAGCCGGTTGGCCCTTCTTTCTGCCCAATGGCCGCTTTTGGTGAAGGTGCGGCAGGAAAACGGGCAGTTTCTATCGGTGCCGGTGCAACAGGTGGGCGAGGTGACCAAGCTGGCAGTCAGCCGCCGAGGTATGGGCGGCAATGTGATGGAGCTGATTCTTTATGGCACGGAAGAAATTGTGCTGCTGCGTGGGAGCGATGTGATTTGTCAGGCCCTTGGGGCAGGCGATGTGGTGACCATGGATGGAGAAACCCATTGGCAGGGAAATCTGCCCAGTCCCTTTTTTGTGTTGGAAGAAGTGGAAGGCGGCCTTCGTATTTTGGGCGGCGGCTATGGCCATGGCGTCGGGATGAGCCAGGAAGGGGCCAGAAGACAGGCGCAGGCAGGCGCTTCATTTCGGGAAATACTGGCCTATTTCTATCCGTCGGTCTCTGTGGGAACGTGGAAGGAAGTCATTGCACCAGAAGAAAAAAACTGATAGAATAATAGTAACGATTTGTGACGAAAGAAGGGGCGAGGGTATGCTTTCGACGGTGCTCAGCAGCGGAATTTTGGGTGTAGATGGGTTTTTGGTGGAAGTGCAGGTGGACATTGGCACGGGGTTACCTGCCATCGACTTGGCAGGACTGCCGGACTCTGCCATCAAAGAAGCCAGAGAACGGGTGCGCACAGCCATCAAAAACAGCGGTTATACATTCCCGGTGAAACGGATCACCATCAATTTGGCGCCGGCGGACTGGAAGAAAGAAGGCGCCACCTATGACTTACCCATTGCCGTTGGCATACTGGCCTGCTGTGGGCTGGTGCCGCAGGAAAAGCTGAAGGGGTGCTTATTGATTGGCGAGCTTTCCCTGGATGGCTCGGTGCGCAAGGGAAACGGCATTTTGCCCATGGTCCACAGCGCCTTTCAGAAGGGGATTCGCACTTTTTTTGTACCGGAAGAGAACAAAGAAGAGGCGGCGCTGGTGCAGGGGGCCGAAGTGTATGGCGTAAAGCATTTAGTGGAGCTGATGGAACATTTAAACGGGCTGACAGAGATCCGGCCTTGTGTGGTAAACTGGCAGGAAGCCGTTGAGGCAACAGAGGAAGTGCTGCCGGATTTTGCCGATGTCAAGGGGCAGGAGACGGTGAAGCGTGCCATGCTGATTGCGGCAGCCGGGCGGCACAATTTGCTGATGGTGGGGCCGCCGGGATCGGGAAAGACCATGCTGGCCAGGCGGCTGCCTTCGATTTTGCCAGATCTGACCTTTGAAGAGTGCATTGAACTGACGAAAATTTACAGCGTCAGCGGTTTATTGACCAACAAAAATACACTGATCCGAAAACGTCCGTTCCGCTCCCCCCATCACACCATTTCAGCCACAGCCCTCACCGGCGGCGGACGGATGCCAAAGCCGGGAGAAATTTCTTTGGCCCATAAAGGGGCGCTGTTTTTAGATGAACTGCCGGAATTTACCAGAAGCGCTTTGGAAATTATGCGGCAGCCGCTGGAAGAAAAGAAAGTGACCATTTCTAGAGTTAATGGCACCGTCACCTATCCTTCTGATTTTATGCTGGTGGCAGCCATGAATCCTTGTCCCTGCGGATATTTGGGAGAAGAGCGATGCCATTGCACCCAAAGCGAAATTGCCCGCTACAGCGGAAAAATCAGTGGACCGTTATTGGACCGGATGGACATCCAGGTGGAGGCGGCTGCCATTGGTTATGACGATTTACAGCAGAGCCGGCCTTCCGTTTCCTCGGCCCAGATGAAAGAAGAGGTGCTGCGGGTGCAGGAAATTCAGCAGAGGCGGTATGAGAAAGAGGCTATTTCCTATAACAGCGAATTGACGCCGGCGCTGATCGAACAATATTGTCCCTTAGGTGCAAAGGAGCAGGCGCTGCTGCGGACTGCCTTTGACCGGTTGCAGTTAAGCGCCAGAGGATACCACAAGATTTTGAAGGTGGCACGGACGGTGGCCGATTTGGACGGAGCAAAAGAGATTTCTGTGCAGCATTTGGCAGAAGTCATTCAATATCGAAGCTTGGACCGAAAATATCGGTTGTAAAGAAAGCCCGGTTTGCATAGGCTGTGAAAAAGGAGGTGCAGACCGGGTTTTGTTACAATCGTTTCTTTCTATTTTCATAGAACGGGTGGGCTATGGCGGCGTGTTTGTGGCAACGGCATTAGAATACGGCTGTTTTCCCATTTCCAGCGAAGTGTTGTTTCCGTTTTTGGGATATGCTGTGTATGCAGGCGGCAAAAGCCTGCCTTTGGCCATTGGGGCGGCAACGCTGGGAGCCATGGCAGGGTGCAGCGCTTGTTATGGTGTGGCCCGTTTTTTTGGCGTCTGCCTGATGCAGCTTGGGCAGAAGTTTCCGTCGGTGGGAGAGGCAATGGATGCGGCAGAAGCACTGCTGAACCGTCATGGGCCGCTGGCCCTTTGTTTTGGGCGGCTGGTGCCGCTGGTGCGCACTTATATTTCCTTTCCGGCCGGGTTTGGCAGAATGCGGTTTTTGCCGTTTCTTTGTTCCAGCGCATTGGGGGCATTGCTTTGGAATACGGCGCTGTTTTCCATTGGCTATTTTTGCGGCTTTTCAGGAAAAATATTGGAAGGAGAGCTGGGCAGGCTATGGATGGTGCCGGCAGGGATTGTTTTGGCTTTAGGGCTTGTGTGGCAGAAGAGAAAAAAGCAGAGGTGAGAAAATTGATGACGATGATAGATGGCCACTGTGATACGATTACGACGGCGTATGACAAAGGTGTTTCCATGGCCGATGGGCCATTGCAGGTGAATTTTGAAAAATTGCAGGCGGCAGGGCCCATGGCCCAGTGTTTTGCCATTTGGCTTGCGGAGCCTTACCGCCGGCAGGCGTTACTGGAATGGGAAAAGAGGTATGATTTTTTCCTGAAAGAATTGGAAGGGCACCCAGAGAAGATCCGACAGGTCTTTTGTGCATCCGACATTGAAAACAACACAAAAAACGGCCTTTGCAGCGCCATATTGACTATGGAAGGAGCCGATGCGCTGGAGGGAAAGCCAGAGCGGCTTACTTATTTTCATCAAAAGGGGGTACGGATTCTTTCTTTTTGCTGGAACGAAGCCAATGCGCTGGCTTCGGGTGCCGATGTAAAACAAGGCGGGTTGACAGAAGCAGGAAAAGCCATGTTGCAGGAGATGGAGCGGCTTGGCATTTTGATGGATGTTTCCCATTTGAATGACGATAGTTTTTGGGATGTGGCCCGCTTGGCCACACGGCCTTTTTTGGCCACCCATTCCAACAGCCGCAAACGCACCAACGTCAAGCGGAATTTGACCGATGCCCAGCTGAAGGCCATTGCCAATGCGGAAGGCGTGGTGGGGCTTAATCTTTGTCCTACCTTTTTAAGCCGCAAAGGAACGGCCCAGGCAGAAGATGTGCTGGACCATCTGCGGCATATGCTGCGGGTGATGGGAGAAGACTTTATTGGCTTGGGATGCGATTTTGATGGCATATTGGCAACACCTTTGGACTTGCCGGGGGCAGAGGCCTATTTGACGCTGTACCAAAAAATCAAAGACGCATTTGGAACGAGGGTTGCAGAAAAAGTGACGGGAGAAAATATGCTGCGGCTTTTTGAGAAAGTATGGTAAATAAAGTTGCAAAAGCGCATATTTTGGGATATAATATTGGGAAATACGAATGAGTAATATTCTAACTGAGGTGATTGAAGCATGGAATTATCCAAACGTGCGCAGAAAATCAAACCGTCGTCCACTTTGGCCATTACGGCAAAAGCCGGGGAACTGCGGGCAGCTGGTAAAGATGTGGTGAGCTTTTCTGCTGGGGAACCGGATTTTGATACGCCGGCCCATATTTGTGAAGCAGGCATTGCAGCCATCCATCATGGAGATACCCGTTATACACCGGCAGCGGGAACCGTGGAGCTGAGAAAGGCCATTTGCAACAAGCTGAAAGCAGATAACGGCTTGGAGTATGATCCGGCGCAGATTGTTGTTTCCAATGGTGCAAAGCATTCTTTGAGCAATGCGTTTTTGGCTATTTTAAATGAAGGGGACGAAGTGATTATCCCGGCGCCTTTTTGGCTCAGCTATGCAGCCATGGTGGAAATTGCAGGCGGCAAACCGGTACTGGTGTATACGAAAAAAGAAAACAACTTTATGCTGACCAGGGAAGAATTGGAATCGGTTTATACGGAAAAAACAAAGGCCATTGTGGTGACAACGCCTTCCAATCCCACAGGCATGATTGCTTCTAGGGAAGATTTGCAGGTGGTTGCGCAGTTTGCAGTGGAAAAAGATTTGTTCGTCATCTCTGATGAAATTTACGAAAAATTGATTTATAATAAAGACAAGAAACATATTTCCATTGCTTCTTTGGGCAAGGAAATTTATGATAGAACCATTGTTATCAATGGCGTTTCTAAAAGTTATGCCATGACGGGCTGGAGAATTGGGTATTCCGCCTGTGCACCGGCGGTGGCTAAGGCCATCTCTTCTTTGCAAAGCCATATGGCATCCAATGCCAATTCCATTGCCCAAAAGGCAACGGTGGCAGCCTTGGAAGGGCCGCAGGACTGTGTGGAAGAGATGCGCAAAGAGTTTGAAAAACGGTGTGATTATATTTATGAACGGGAAGAGGCCATCCCGCTGATCTCTTCACTGAAGCCGGAAGGCGCATTTTATTTGTTTGTGGATGTTTCTGAGACATTTGGGAAAAGCTATCGGGGTGAAACTATCCAATCGGCTGCTGATTTTGCGCGGTTGATTTTGGAGGAGGAATTGGTGGCATTGGTGCCTTGTGCCGATTTTGGGATGCCGGATTATGTCCGTCTTTCCTATGCCATTTCCATGGAAAACATCAAAAAAGGCATGGACCGGATGGAACGGTTTGTGAAGGAATTACAGTGACAAAAAAGCAGGGAAGCCGGAACAAGGGTTCCAAAGAAGAAAAAGATATTTTGTTTTTGATTTCTTCTTGGCAATGACAACAGAAGTCTTTAGAAGAAAATAGTTTTCAAAAAAAAGATGGCTGAGGTCCTTTGCCAATAAGGATTTCAGCTATCTCTGTTTTTGGACGGTTTTTAAAAATAGTTCTGCCTTTGATGAGGAGGTCTGATTGTGAGTTACGATGTGGTGCAAAGCGAGCATTTGCTAAAAGGCCATGTGCTGGATGTTTACCGGGATACCATTACGCTGCCCAACGGAAAAACGGCCACCAGAGAAAACGTGCTGCGGGGTAATGCGGCAGCCATTGTGGCAGTGGATGGGGAAGGCAAGCTGATTTTTGTGCGCCAATACCGCCATGCAGCTGGTGAAATGATGCTGGAAATACCGGCGGGGATGTTGGAAGAAGGCGAAGATGCTGCTGTGGCTGCGGCAAGGGAGCTGGAAGAAGAGACGGGGTGGATGGCCCAAAAGATGACCTATATGGGGCAATATTATATGGCCATTGGTTTTTGCACGGAGCAGGTGGCGTTTTTTATTGCAGAGGAGCTGAAAGAAGGAAAAGCCAACCCCGATCCCGATGAATTTATCACTCTGGAGTCCTACAGTCTGGAGGAATGTATGGATATGATCTTTGCCGGAACCATCCATGATGTGAAAACGCTGGCCGGCATTTTGGCTTACCGGGCCTATTTGGAGCGCAAGGCTGGGGTATTGCAAAAAAGGTAAAAAAATGATATATTTTTGATATCAATTTTTTAGGGGGTAGCAACATGCAGAAAGTCTATACAAAAGTGACCGACCAGCTGGATTTTTTCCAAGGAAAGGATCCCACCAAGCTGGCGGCAGAATACGGCACGCCGCTGTATGTTTACAACGAGCGGATTTTGCGCCAAAGATGCCGTGATTTGAAGGGATTGGTGACATATCCCAACTTTGTGGTGGATTATTCGGCCAAGGCCAACAGCAATCTGGCATTTTTGGAGATTGTCAAAGAAGAAGGGCTGGAAGTGGATGCCATGAGCCCGGGAGAAATCCACATGGAGCTTTTGGCAGGATTTGCGCCAAGGGAAATTTTCTATATCTGCAACAATGTTTCGGAAGAAGAAATGCGTTTTGCCATTGAAAAAGGCGTCATCACCAGCGTGGACTCTTTATCCCAGTTGGAGCAGTATGGCAGACTGAACCCAGGGGGAGAAGTGGCCGTGCGGTTTAACCCAGGCGTTGGGGCAGGACACCATGAAAAAGTGGTGACGGCAGGAAAGAAAACGAAATTTGCCGTGGATGCAGAAAAAGTGGATGATGTGAAGGCCATTTTGAAAAAATACAATCTGAAACTGATTGGTATTAACCAGCACATTGGCTCGCTGTTTATGGATGGCAAGGCATTTACCCAGAGTGTGGCTTCTTTACTGGAAATTGCCAAACAGTTTGACGAGCTGCAATTTATTGATATGGGCGGCGGATTTGGGATTCCATACCACAAAGAGGAGGGAGAAGCGCCGCTGGATTTGGCAGATTTGGGCAAGCATTTGGATGAAACGCTCAATGCCTTTGCTAAAGAGACAGGGAAAAACATCACATTCCGCATTGAGCCAGGCCGCTATATTTCGGCAGAATGCAGCGTGATCTTATCCCAGGTGCATGCGGTGAAAGAAAATCACGGCAAAAAGTTTGTGGGCTGTGACGTTGGGTTTAACGTATTACAGCGGCCGATTATGTATGATAGTTATCACGGGGTGGAAATTTTCCGGGCCGGTGAAGAAAAAAGCGAAAGGGAAGAAACGGTGTCCATTGTGGGCAATATCTGCGAAAGCGGCGACATTTTGGCCAAGGACCGCACATTGCCTGAAATCAAAGAAGGGGATACCCTTTGTGTGTTAGATGCAGGGGCCTATGGCCATGCCATGAGCTCCAATTATAACTGCCGCCTGCGTCCGGCAGAAGTGCTGATCCGGGAAAACGGAGAAGTGGTGCTGATTCGGGAAAGAGACGACTTTGCAGACTTGACCAGACACCAGATTTCTTTGAAGCAATCATCGAATTAAAACACCTGATATGCCGTGGGCTGAAAAACCAAAGGATAGCGGGTGCATGGATAGGATTATGGGAAATGATGAAGAGGAGGTAGGTTTTATGGCAACACCAAAGGAAACACGCAATGCAATGCTGGCAGAAAAGCTGATCAAAAATTTTGAACGCAGAAATATGGAGGCATATTTTTGCAAAACAGCAGCGGAAGCCACGGAAAAAGCGCTGGAACTCATTGGCGAAGGCAGCTCTGTGACCTGGGGCGGTTCCATGACCATCCGGGATATGGGGTTAACCAAGCGGTTGATTGAAGGAAACTATGATGTGTTTGACAGGGACACCTGCACTGATCCAGAAAAACTGCAGGAAGGCATCCGCCGGGCTTTTTTCATGGATTGGTATTTGGCAAGCCCCAACGCCATTTCGGAAGACGGCCAGCTGGTCAATATTGACGGGACCGGCAACCGTGTGGCTGCCATCACATTCGGACCGAAAAATGTGTTGTTCATTGCCAGCTTGAACAAGGTATGTCAAGATTTGGAATCGGCTGTAAAACGGGCTCGTTCCACGGCTTCTCCCATCAATGCAGCACGGTTTGATATCAAAACGCCATGCCGCATGGATGGCACCTGCCATGACTGCAATGCGCCTGGATGCATTTGCAGCTATATTCACATCACCAGAAACTCCGGTGTGAAAAATAGAATCAAAATTATTTTGACAGAAGAAGAATTGGGCTTCTAAAAAGGAAACTGCCTGCATCTATGGGTGCAGGCAGTTTTTTTTGTTACAAAAAAACTGGGTAAGAGGATAACCTCTTACCCAGTTGGATTTTCATACAAGAAGACGAATTAGTTTTCCTGCATCCAATCGTCGTTGTTGTAAGTTGGAGCAGTTTCTTCGGTGGTTGTTTCTTCTGCAGCAGCTTCTTCAGCAGGAGCTTCTTCGGTGGCAGCTTCTTCAGCAGGAGCTTCTTCGGCAGCGGCTTCTTCAGCAGGAGCTTCTTCAGTAGCAGCTTCTTCGGCAGGAACTTCTACCTGAGCTTCTTCGGTGGTGATGGTTACAGTTTTGGTTGTGTCATCCCAAGCAACGGTTGCGCCCAAAGTTTCGGCTACAAAACGAACAGGAACCATGGTCTGGCCGTCTACTACGGAAGGAGCGATTTCTGCAGTTGGAGCAGGAGCTTCTTCAGCAGGAGCTTCTTCGGTGGTAGCTTCTTCAGTGGTAGCTTCTTCAGTGGTAGCTTCAGCAGCAGGAGCTTCTTCTACTACTTCAGTTTTTTCTTTGATGATAACTGGTTCTACAGCAACAACTGGTTCTACAGCGTTGGATTCTTCTGTAGCAACTTCTGGTTCAACACCGATTACTTCAGTAGCAGTAGCTTCTTCAGCAACAGTTTCTTCAGCAGCAGGAGCAGCTTCTTCCACAGCAGTGGTGGTTACGGTTGCAGCGGTGGAACCGACGGTCATAACGATGGTGGTGTCTTCATCTGCGATGGTTACAGTTTCACCTTCTACAGTTGCAGTTGCACCCAGAGCAGTTGCCAATGCTTCAGCAGGAGCGACTGTTCTGTCAGAAATGATGGTACCTTCCACGGAGGTTGTGCCATCTACGGTGATGCCAACGCCTGCAAAAGCGGTGGTAGTGATGGTGGTTGCTGCCAATGCAGTCAACGCAAGAGTTCTGAACTTCATGATACAATTCCCCCTAGATTAAAAATTTCCTCCTGCTCTGTGTGACCAGTACTGGGGTACGAGCAGTTACAAAGCAGGAATAGTATTCTTAACTATTATAATACTTTTTTCAGATAAAGCAAGGGAATTTGAAAAAGAATTTGAAAACATTTTGTGAACATTTGCAAAAAGAAACCGAAAAATGCTGTTTTAATACAGATTTTATCAATCATTTGGAAAAAAAACAGGAGAAAACAGCAGTTTTTTTGACAAAACAGAGAGGGTTGTTTTTTTATAGGGAAACGAGTATAATCAGATTGACGAAAAAAAGAAAGGATGAAAAACAGATGGAGCAGCGGCAGGGGATGGGACATGGTTTAGCGCTGATGACCATTTTAATTTGGGGAACGACATTTATTGCAACGAAAGTGTTGCTGCGTCAATTTACACCGGTGGAGATTTTGTTTTTTCGATTTTCGCTGGGGCTTTTGGCCTTGTTTGCAGTGAAACGGCAAAGGCTTTGCCATACCACAAAAAAACAGGAGCTGACCTTTGCGGCAGCAGGGTTATGCGGCATTTGTCTTTATTATTTGATGGAAAATATTGCACTGACCTACACCACGGCATCCAATGTGGGCATTATTTTGGCAACGGTGCCTTTTTTTACGGATACTGTGCGGCGGATTTTTTTTGAACGGACCAAAGAACCGCTGCGCCCCCTTTTTTTGCTGGGGTTTTTGGTGGCGATGGGCGGCATAACTATCATTCATTTGCAAGGGGCGGCGCTGCATCTTAACCCAAGGGGAGATTTTTTGGCGCTGGCGGCAGGGATTGTTTGGGCTTTTTATTCCAATTTTACGAAGAAAATCAGTTCTTTTGGTTATGATTTACTGTTAACAACCAGGCGGGTTT
>CALWLF010000002.1 GCA_944381455.1 uncultured Clostridia bacterium
TTGCTGCCCCAGTTTTATGAAAAACACCGCTTTTCTTTGGAACAGACGGCAGAAGGGTTGCGGGTGATGCTTTGGGGCTTCTTTAAAAAGGTAGTCATTGCCGACCGACTGGCCATTGCGGTGGATACGGTCTATAATTCCTGCCACTATTTTCAGGGACTTCCTTTGGTGTTGGCCACCGTACTTTTTGCCATTCAAATTTACTGTGATTTCAGCGGCTATTCCGACATTGCCATGGGCAGTGCCCGGATTTTGGGCTTTTCTTTGATGCAAAACTTCAAACGGCCCTATCTGTCGGATACGGTGCGCAATTATTGGCGCAACTGGCACATCTCCCTTTCCGGCTGGTTTATGGATTATATCTATATCCCCCTGGGCGGAAACCGAAAAGGCAAACTGCGGCAATATCGCAACTTGTTTGTGACCTTTCTGGTCAGCGGCCTTTGGCACGGGGCCAACTGGACCTATGTTCTTTGGGGCGCCCTCCATGGGGTCTATGTGGTGATGGGAAACATCACCGCCCCTGTAAGAAAACGACTGAAAGCCGCCTTTGGCCAGGGTAAAAACCCCATCTCCAATGCCGTTTTTTATCTCATCGGCGTGGGATGCACGGTATTTTTTGTCTGCTTTGCCTTTGTGCTCTTCCGGGCCAATTCCATTTCTGATGCCGCCTATATCTATGGCCATTTGCTCTGGGATTTCCACCAATGGACAAACCCCCAGTATCTTTATACCACCCTTCTTTCCATGGGCTTAAATCTCTATGAATTTGCCCTCATGGCCGTGGCCCTTTTGGTACTTTTTGGCGGCGAAATCTTGGGCGGAGCAAACCCAAAAGAAAGACTGCGGCCCCTGCCGTTTCTGCTGCGGGGCGCCCTTTATGCCTTTTTACTGACCTTTGTTTTAATTGCAGGAGTGTACGACAATGCAGGAGCCTTCATCTACTTCCAATTTTAAATATCTGTTGCAGGGGGCCTTTGTGGTGGCCGTCAGCCTCTTACTGTTTGTGCTGGCGGGAGACGCCTACGAAAAGGCGGCCAAGCGCAACCAAATCAACGCCTTTACCAAACAGCGCTTTGAGGAATACTATGCTTTGGAAAAAAACACCGTGGATTTACTTTTCATCGGTTCTTCCCATAGCTATTGCACCTTTGACCCGCAACTGATCGACCCGGTCCTTGGCACCTACAGTTGGCAGCTGGGCACCCCAAGCCAGCACGCCGACACCAGTTATTATGTGCTGCAAAATGCCCTGGAAACCCAATCCCCCCATACGGTGGTGATGGAGCTTTATTGGGATGTATTGGACGACGATTTTGAGCGCAGCCAGGCCGATTCTTTTTTCGAAGTGTGCAACAATGACGCTTTGGTCAACGATTATATCCAGACGGTCTTTCCCGCCAACGAGCGACTGAAATATGAACTGCCGGCCATTCGCTATCAGCAAAGCTATTTTTCCTATCGCTCCAGCCGCATGAAACGCAGCATCGAGGAAACCTATCACGTCTCCCCGCCCGAAACGGCTGCGGCCAATGGCGTGGAATACTACCAGGCCCAGGGCTATGTCTACTGCGACATTATACTGCCCCAGGACGAGTATGACCGTACCAACCAATTCAAAGGCTTTGACGGCAAGGATTGGCAGATGAGTGACGTACAAAGGGACTATCTGGATAAAATCGTTTCCCTTTGCAAAGAAAAGGGTATCCGCCTGATTTTTGTCACGGCCCCCATCGCCCCCGTCAGCATGGATTTCATCGAAAACTATGATCTGGTGCATCAGGCCCTGTCCGATTACGCCGCTTCCAAAGACGTGCCCTATCTGGACTATAACCAGATCAATCTGGATACCCCGTTTTTGACCAACGAAAATTTCCGGGACGACGCCCATTTAAACCATAGCGGGGTGACGAAAGTGGATGCCCATTTTTCCACCTTCTTACAATCCCAGAATTGACGACAAAACCCGTTTATAGTATGATATTGATAACTGATAACAAGAGGAGGGAGCCCTTGATGGCGGAAGAAAATAAAAAAATTGCAGAAGATTTAAGCGGCACCGGTAACTTTATCCATGCCTATATCCAAGAAGATCTGGGCGAAAATTTAAGCCATGTGCACACCCGTTTCCCACCAGAACCCAATGGCTATCTGCACATCGGCCACGCCAAAAGCATTTGCCTCAACTTCGGTTTGGCCAAGCTTTACGGCGGCAAATGCAACCTGCGCTTTGACGATACCAACCCCACCAAAGAAGACACCGAATATGTGGAAAGTATCGAAGAAGACGTGCGGTGGCTGGGCTTTGACTGGGAGGACCGTCTGTTTTTTGCCTCCAGCTATTTCGACACCTTCTATGAAGTGGCCCTCAAACTGATCAAAGAAGGCAAAGCCTATGTCTGCGACTTATCGGCAGAAGAAATGCGCCAATACCGCGGCACCCTTTCCACTCCCGGCAAAAACAGCCCTTACCGCGACCGTAGCGTGGAAGAAAACCTGGATTTATTCACCCGCATGAAAAACGGCGAATTCCCCGACGGAAGCCATACCCTGCGGGCCAAAATTGATATGGCATCCCCCAATATCAACATGCGCGATCCCGTGCTTTACCGCATCGCCCACGCCCATCACCATAAAACCGGGGATGCTTGGTGCATCTACCCCATGTATGACTTCGCCCATCCTTTGGAAGACGTCATCGAAAACATCACCCATTCCATCTGCACCATGGAATTTGAAGACCACCGCCCCCTCTATGACTGGGTGGTGGAAAACAGCGGCCTGCCGGCCAAACCTCGCCAGATTGAGTTTGCCCGTCTTGGCATGACCAACACCGTCATGAGCAAGAGAAAGCTGCGGGCGTTGGTGGAAGACGGCTTGGTGGACGGCTGGGACGATCCTCGTATGCCAACCATTTCCGGGCTTCGCCGCCGCGGCGTCACCCCAGAAGCCATCCGCGATTTTTGCGAAAAAATCGGCGTCAGCAAGGCCAATAGCCGGGTGGACAGTTCCCTGTTGGACCACTGCATCCGGGATGATTTGAAAGCCAAAACTCCGGTGGCCATGGCCGTCCTTCGTCCGCTGAAAGTGACCATCACCAACTACCCCGAAGGCCAGATCGAATTTCTGCCTGTGGAAAACAACCCAGAAAACGAAGCCCTGGGCACAAGGGAAGTGCCCTTTGGCCGGGAACTGTATATCGAACAAGAAGACTTTATGGAAGTGCCGGAAAAGAAATTTTTCCGCTTGGCCCCCGGCAAGGAAGTGCGCTTAAAAGGCGCTTACTATATCACCTGCACCGGTGTCATCAAAGACGGCGACGGCAAGATCACCGAAGTGCTCTGCACCTATGATCCTGAAACGAAAAGCGGCTCCGGCTTTGAAGGAAGAAAAGTGAAAGGCACCCTCCACTGGGTTTGCGCCGATACGGCTATCGATGCCGAAGTGCGCCTTTATGATGCCATGATGCTGGATAACGACGAAGATCCTTCCGGCGATATGATCATGAACCCCAGCAGCCTGGAAGTCCTTTCTTCCAAAGTGGAGCCTTCCATTAAGGATGCCAAAGGCGGCGACCGGTTCCAGTTTATGCGCAACGGCTATTTCTGTGTGGATACCAAGACTTCCACCCCTCAAAAACTGGTCTTTAACCGGATCGTTGCCCTCAAAAGCGCCTATAAACCAGGAAAATAACGACTGTTCCCACCGCCTGCCCAATGGCAGGCGGTATTTTTTCTTTTTTCGCACAAAACCCATTTCTTTTTTGCTTTTTTTATAGTAGAATGAAGCTATCTGTAATCCCATTTCAAAACCCAATCGAGGTGTACCCATGAATATTCGCGAAACTTTAAAACAACATCACCGTATTGTAGTCAAAATCGGTACTTCCACCGTCACCTATCCCAACGGCCGCATCAATCTGCGCCGCATGGAACAGCTGGCCTGGGTGTTAGCCGATTTAAAAAACCAAGGCAAGGAAGTGGTCCTCGTTTCTTCCGGCGCCATGGGCGTTGGCTCGGCCGCCCTGGGCTTTGATAAGCGCCCCACAGAAATCCGGTTCAAACAGGCGGCAGCCTCTGTGGGCCAGGCTTCTTTGATCCAAATTTACAAAAACTTTTTCAATGAATATAATCAAAAAGTGGCCCAGATTCTTTTGACCAAAGAGGACATCAAAAACGACGAGCGAAAAGCCACCGCATCCCGTACCTTTGAAACGCTTTTGGGTATGGGTGTGATGCCCATTGTCAATAATAACGATGCCGTGGCCACAGTACAGTTTGAGTTTTCCGATAACGACAGCCTCTCCGCCGTGGTGGCCAATTTGATCCATGCCGATTTGCTGGTGCTTTTAACGGACATTGACGCCCTTTATGACAGCAACCCCCGCCAAAATCCCGATGCCAAGCGGATTTCTGTGGTGGAAGAAGTGACCGACGAGATCATGGCCATGGCCGGCGAAAAAGGCTCAGCTTTTTCTGTGGGCGGCATGGAAACCAAACTGATTGCAGCAAAAATGTGTAAAAAAACAGGCACCGACATGGTCATTGCCTTGGGCGAAAACCCAAAAATCCTCCATGACATCATGGAAGGGGCCGACGTCGGCACCTTATTTATCGGGAGGGAACGCTTATGAGAGAATGCCCCTTTTGCGGCGAAAAAATCAAAGACGAAAGCCAGGGCTGTCCTTCTTGCGGCTATGGCCGCCCCAGTGGCAGCACAAACGCCAATGACGAAATTTTAGGAGAAGCCCGGGAAGTAGATAGCCGCACCATCCCAGAGCCGCCGCCCCACGCCGCCTACACCGACAACGCTTCATCCCAAGGCGATAACCGCCAGCTGGGCGTTTTGTGGAAAGTGATTCTCGTTCTTACCACCCTCTTTTTCAGCATCCTAATTGGCATTATCGGCGGTGTTTATCTTTACACCCGGCCCTATCCCGACTATAAAAAGTTTGGCCGCAATTTGTTGATTCTTTGTGTCGTGCTGGTGGTATTACAGTTTATCCTGGTCTTTTTTGCCGCCGGCTTCGGCTTTTTCCATCACATCATCTAATCAATCAGCCAAAAGGAGTATTCCATGGATAAACAACTGATGCGTAAACAATTCTTGGCCCTGCGCAGCGCCATGCCGGCTGAAGAACGAGCCCAAAAAAGCGCTGCCATCCAGAAGGCCATTTTCCAAAGCAAGGCCTATCAAAATGCCGACTGGATTTTTACCTATATCAACATGGGGGCCGAGGTGGAAACCATCCCCCTCATCGAGCAGGCCTGGCGTGATGGCAAAGAAGTGGCCGTGCCGGTGGCCAAAGCCAACCGGGTGATGTATTTTGTAAAAATCACCTCTCTAGAAGGAATGCACCGGACACGCCTTGGGGTTTATGAACCGGATATTCCCATGGAAGAGCAGGTTTTCCCCACCAAAAACACTTTGTTTCTCGTTCCAGGCAGTGTCTTTGACCGGCAAAAAAACCGCTGCGGCTATGGCGGCGGCTATTATGATACTTATACCGAAACCCATCAGGTGCAGCAGACTGTTGGCATCTGTTACGATTTTCAGGTGGCCCCATCCATTCCTGTGGAACCCTTTGACCGGCCCCTGTCACTGATTATCACCGAACGACGTACCATCTTTTAAGGAGGGATGTTTCATGCTGACCATTACCGAAATTGGACAACGGGCGAAAGAAGCCTCTGTCTCTCTCGGTCTATTGCCCACCACCGAAAAAAACCAGATTTTAAAAACTTGTGCCCAGGGCCTGCGGGAAAATTGTGCCGCCATTTTGGCCGCCAACCACACCGACGTGGAAAACGCCATTGCCCGCGGCATCAAAGGCGCCTTCATTGACCGGCTCACCCTCACCAAAGCAAGGGTGGAAGAAATGGCCAAAGGGCTGGAAGATGTGGCAAAGCTGCCCGATCCCATTGGCGAAGTATTGGAAAAAAATACACTGCCAAACGGCCTGATCATCGAAAAACGCCGGGTGCCCATGGGTGTCATCGGCATCATTTTTGAAGCCCGGCCCAATGTCACCGCCGACGCCTTCGGCCTTTGCCTCAAAGCCGGAAGCGCCACCATCCTGCGGGGCGGAAAAGAAGCCCTTGCCACCAACTTGGCCACCGTCCAAGTCTTCCGCAACACCTTAAACGCCATGGGCTATGATGAAAACATGGTGCAAATTTTGGAAGACACCAGCCATGAAACGGCAGAACGGATGATGCGCTTAAACGACTATATCGACGTACTGATTCCCCGAGGCGGCGCAGGGCTCATCCACACTGTGGTGCAAAAAAGCACGGTCCCCGTCATCGAAACGGGCACCGGCAACTGCCACATCTATGTGGATCAAGACGCCGATTTGGATATGGCCGTGGCCATTTTGCTCAACGCCAAAGTGCAGCGCCCCGGCGTCTGCAACGCCTGCGAAAGTCTGCTGGTGCACGAAGCCATTGCAGAGCAGTTCATTCCAAAGGCCACGAAAGCTCTGCAAGAAAAAAATGTGGAAGTCCGCGGCGATGCTGCATTCTTAAAAGAAGAAGGCGTGATCCCGGCCACCGAAGAAGACTGGGGTACCGAATATGCCGACTATATCATCTCCGCCCGGGTGGTCAAAGACGAGGAAGAAGCCATCGCCCTCATCCGCCGCTATTCCACCCACCACAGCGAGTGCATCATCACAGAAAACGCCTATGCCGCTGAAAAATTCTTAAACGAAGTGGATTCGGCCTGTGTCTATGTGAACGCATCTACCCGCTTCACCGACGGCGGCCAGTTTGGCTTTGGGGCAGAAATTGGCATCAGCACCCAAAAACTCCACGCCAGAGGCCCCATGGGC
>CALWLF010000003.1 GCA_944381455.1 uncultured Clostridia bacterium
GACTTTATTACTACAATACCGGGCCGAATGATTAAGACAGCTGCATGAAAAGCAGCGGGAAGTGGATTGTTTAGATTATTTGCTTTGCCGCAGAAGAAAAGAATGGGAACGAAACCGATGAAAAAAGCGGCAAGGCGGAAAAAGAAAAAGGAGGAATCCAACATGGCAGTAAAGCAGACAGCAGGGCGTGAGGCCTTGGGCAGTTTTGCCCACACCTTTGCGGCCTTAAACGACGATGTCTTATTTGGAGAAGTTTGGAGCAGAGAGGAGGCGCTTTCTTTGCGGGACCGGTCGTTGGTGACGGTGGTGTCTTTGATGGCGCAGGGGTTGACCGACGCTTCGTTTCGTTACCATTTGGAAAGCGCTAAGAAAAACGGCATCACCAGGACGGAAATTGCAGAAATTTTAACCCACGCGGCCTTTTATGCCGGCTGGCCCAAGGCCTGGGCAGCATTTCGCATGGCAAAGGAAGTCTGGGCGAAAGAGGATGGAACAGGAGAGGAAAAAGAAGACGCCAAGGCGGCTTACGGGCGGGAAATGGTGTTTCCCATTGGGAAACCCAATGATGGCTTTGCGGCTTTTTTTTCCGGCCAAAGCTATCTGATGCCCCTTTGCACCCAACAGATGGGAATTTATAATGTGACTTTTGAACCGGGATGCAAAAACAACTGGCATATCCATCATGCAAAAAGCGGCGGCGGACAGATGCTTCTTTGTGTCGCCGGAGAAGGATATTATCAAGAATGGGGTAAAGAAGTGCAAAAACTGTATCCAGGCGATGTGGTTTCCATTGCGCCTGGCGTAAAGCATTGGCATGGCGCAACAGAGGACAGCTGGTTTTCTCATATTGCCATCGAGGTGCCAGGGGAAGAGACCAGCAATGAATGGCTGGAGCCTGTGGCAGACAAAAAGAAATGAAAGAACAAAAAAGGAATTGATTCGACAGAGAAGGAGAGAAGACAGATGCAAAAAAACGTTTTGATCCTTTCCACCAGTTTACGGGCGGGCAGTAATTCGGACGGTTTGGCCAAGGCATTTGCCGAAGGGGCCAAAGAGGCCGGGCATCGGGTGGAGCTTGTTTCTTTGGCAAAGAAAACCATAGGGTGTTGCAAAGGCTGCCTGGCTTGCCAAAGCAAAAAGAAATGCGTCATACTGGACGATGCCGATGAGATCACAGAAAAGATGGCCCAGGCTGACGTGTTGGTATTTGCCACACCGGTGTATTACTATGGCATGAGCGGACAGATGAAAACGATGCTGGACCGGGCCAATGCATTATTCGTTTCGGATTACCGGTTCCGGGATGTTTATCTGTTGGCGACGGCGGCCGATGATGGAGAAGAGACGGTGGAAGGCACCATCCATGGTGTCAAGGGCTGGATTTCTTGCTTTGCAAAGGCCCGCCTGGCCGGGACAGTATTTGCCGGTGGTGTCTGTGGTGCAGGGGAAATCAAAGGTCATAAGGCGCTGGAAGAGGCTTTTTGGATGGGGAAAAAGAGTTGAGAAGTCAAAGAACAAGTTGGAAGGTGCAAAAATTCTTCAGACATATCATCAAGATGACGAAAATAGAAAGCTGGTATCCTGTTTTATAGGATACCAGCTTTTAGTTTTTTCGTAAAAATATTTTGTCTTTGTTTCGTTGTTATATTTTCTTGACTATATCATTTCATGATTTTCTCAAAACGGAAAAAGGTGTCTGTACCTGGAACAGGTTCGCCCGATTGGTTTTGAGGATAGGACATATGCGTATCTTTATGATGGGAATGAAAGAATTCCACAATATGAAATCCGCATTTATTGACATAAAAATGGATATTTCGTTTTTCAAAATAAGGCGTGATCGTCTCCCAAACAAGGGTATCGGGATACTTTGCTTCGATGGCTTTCCAAGCGGCAAGGCCAAGGCCGCAGCTATGATGTTCTGGCGAGATGAAAAACAAATCTAAAGAGTGGTGTTGTGTTTTTTCGTGGATGGTAAGCATGGCACCGCCTATGGGCTGTTCGTTCAAGATGATGTGATAAGTCACGGTATCTTTGGCATGAAAGGAGGATTGTACTTCAGCTGTAGAGGGGATTGGCTCACTGACGCCGAAGTTTTCTTTGACTGCAATGGAAAAAGATTCCTGCAATTGTTTTGTAAAGGCTGGGAGATCGACCAGGGAAACGGGTTTTAATTTGATGTTATTTGGTTCAATCATGATGGTTCTCCTTTTTAGCAGTTTTCATTTTTAATTGAGACATTTCTATTTGTATTTTTTTTGAAAACAGTTCCATTTGTTCTACTAACGCTGTGTGAAGAAGCGGCTCTATGGCTTTTTCTTCTGCGGCAAAAATTGGTGATAAGGTTTCTTCCACAAAAGCTTTGCCAGCTTCGGTCAACACAATTTCTTTTTCTTTGTGGCCTGTTGCGGCCAAGCGAATATATCCCTTTTCGATATATTCTTGAACGATGGTGTTCAGGGTTGTTCGTGGGACAGACCATTCTTCACAAAGCCTTTTTTGTGAATAGGTTTTTCCGTCTGCAATGGCATAAAACAACACGAAGGCATTATCCTTTAGACCAAGGATACGCAATGCTTTGTAGTAGGCTTCGTCAATTTGGTCGATGGCAATCATCAGCCGTCTGATTTTTTCTCGATTTGATTGCATGGTACTATTCCTCCATTTCAATCTGAATTCGGATTAAAATAATTATAATCCGAATTCGGATTGATTTCAAGTGGATTTTTGTATTATGGTCTATTGTAGTAAAAACTTTTACAACATTCCAAAAGAGCAGTGGGGGAGTGAAATGGATGATGGGGTGACAGATGGAAGTTTTTTTCTTGAGGTTTAATTTTGACAGCAAGAAGGGCGCATCGATTTCGATGCGCCCTTCTTTTATGAGGAAAGGAATGATAAATATGGTGTCTTAAGGAAATGATTAGAAGTCGATGACTGCGCCCTTTGCGGCAGAGGAAGCCACTTTGGAGTACAGTTTCAGATAGCCGTTTGGAATTTCTTTTTCTGGACGTTTCCAGTTTTTCAGTCTTTCTTGGATGACTTCGTCTGGCACGTGCAGTTCCAGTTTGCCTTCCATCACGTTCAGGTAGATTTCGTCGCCGTCTTCTACGATGGCGATTGGGCCGCCGTCAGCAGCTTCTGGAGAAATATGGCCTACGAAGCAGCCATTGTTGGTGCCGGAGAAACGGCCGTCGGTGATCAAAGCGGTGGACATGTTCAGGCCCATACCGTAGAGATACTTCATGGCTTTGTACATTTCTCTCATGCCAGGGCCACCTTTTGGTCCTTCGTAACGAACAACCACCACATGGCCAGGTTTTACTTTGCCGCCCAGGATTGCTTCTTCGGCATCTTCTTCACAGTCAAAGCAGATGGCTTTGCCGGTGAATTCGTACAGAGTAGGGCTGAATGCGCCAGGTTTGGTGATACCAGTATCTGGGGCCAGGTTGCCTTTCAATACGGCCAAGCCGCCAGTTGGGGCATAAGCAGTATCGATGGTGCGGATCAATTCTTTATTTTCTGGATAGGTGAATTTATAGGAATCCAAAGATTCACCCAAGGTTTTAGCATTGGCAGTCATCACAGTGCGATCCAGCAAATCGCCCAAGTGCTGCATCACGCGAGGCATACCGCCGGCATAGTAGAAGTCTTCCAGGCTCCAGTTGCTGGCTGGGTTGATTCTGGCCAGCTGAGGGGTGATGCCGTTGGCTTCTGCAAATGCTTCTACCACGTTCATATCGCGGATGCCGGCTTCGATGGCAATGGCGCTCAAGTGCAGCACAGCGTTGGTGGAGCCACAGACAGCCGTACATGCTTTGATGGCGTTCATGATGGAAGCTTTGGTGATGATATCGCGAGGTTTGATGTCTTTTTTCACCAATTCAACGGCTTTTTGGCCAGTAGCATAAGCCGTTCTCAGTCTTTCTGCAAAGACAGCAGGGATAACAGCGCTGCCGGTTAAGCTCATGCCCAATGCTTCGGTCACACAGCCCATGGTGTTGGCGGTACCAAAGAAGGAGCAGGAACCGCAGCCTGGGTTACAAGCGTCGATCAGGTTATCCAGGTCGTCCTGGGTGATTTTTCCAGCAGTCAACATACCCTTGGCTTCGTCTGGAGAAGTACCGTCAGATTTTCTGCCGTCAAAGAAGATACCGCCCAGCATAGGGCCGCCGTTGATCAAGATGGCAGGTACGTTCAATCTGGCGGCAGCCATCAGCATGCCTGGTACAATTTTATCGCAGCTGGCCAGCAATACCACGCCGTCCAGCTGGTGTGCCTGCACCATAATTTCCACAGAGTTGCAGATGATTTCACGAGATGGCAGGATATATTTCATGCCCACATGGCCCTGGGCAATCCCGTCGCAGGCAGCCATCACGCCAAATTCACAGGCAACGCCGCCGGCAGCGTAAATACCGCGTTTTACATATTCTGCCACTTGGTTGAGGTTGTAATGGCCTGGCACCAGCTGGTTCCAGGAGTTGGCAATACCAATTCTTGGTTTGTGGCCCAGTTCATCTTCAGAATAACCCATTGCTTTAAAATAAGCTTTGTAGGACAGGTCCATGTACTCTTCACTGCGGAATTTTTCCATTTTGTT
Organism: uncultured Clostridia bacterium; assembly: GCA_944381455.1. Classification (GTDB taxonomy): domain Bacteria; phylum Bacillota; class Clostridia; order Lachnospirales; family Anaerotignaceae; genus Neoanaerotignum. The sequence goes on from CALWLF010000003.1 coordinate 4,604, forward strand.
TCCTCCTTAAAAAAGAAATGCTTGGTTTTTTTCGCCTCTTTTTAAATATCCATGTCTTTGGTGATGGCGCTTGCCGTCTGCATCAAAGAAGCGGCCAGCTGAGAGAGGGGAATGCTTTGGATGCGCCCTGTGGGCCCGGTGAGACTTAAGGATGCAATGATGTCGCCTTGTTTATTGAAAATGGGGGCGGCCACACAGCTGATGCCAAGCTCATATTCCTCCCGGTCAACGGCATAGCCGTTTTCATGGATGGTATGCAGTTCTTCTGCCAGCGCCGCTTTGGTGGCAATGGTGTTTGGCGTCACTTTTCTTAGCCCCAGCCCAATGATATTATTGGCCGTTTGGGGCGGCAAAAACGCCAGGAAACATTTGCCAACGCCGGTGCAAAACAGTTCCTTTTTTGTGCCGATGCGGGTATTGATGGAAATGGAGCCGGGGGATTCTGTTTTATCGATATAAACCACAAACCCGTTTTCTTCCACCGCCAGCAAACACGTCTCTTGGTAGTCAAAGGACAGTTTTTGCAGATGGGGATGGGCTTTTTGCGCCAGGAGATTGGCTGAGGAAACGGCGTTTCCCAAGGCCAGGATTCTGGTGCCCAGGCTGTATTTGGCGTTTTCTTCATTTTGCTGCAGATAACCCAGGTTATTGAGGGTGTTGATCAAGCCGAAGACGGTGCTTTTGCTCAGATCTAAATATTCAGCAATTTCTTTGACGCTTTTTTCCTGGTTGCCCTGTTCAAACAGCTCCAAAATTTGCATCGCACGTTCAACAGATTGAATGTTTTTTGTTTTTCCCAAATCAATCAGCCTCACTTCATTCGATAATATTGAACGTCATTCATAATTACAACACTATTGTACCAAAAGAGTGGCAGTTCGTCAATTACTTGTCAAAATATAATTGAACAAAATTCTATTTTTTTTCTTGGAAATTCAAACAAAAGAGGTGGGTGTAAAAGAAAAATTTAGAAAAAAAGGAATAAGAAAAGTAATTTTTATTACTAAATTTTATCCATAACAGTCAAAAAATAACGAAAAACAGGTGCTTGATCCGTGAGAAAAGAATTTGTATCAAAGGAAAGCGGAATAAAATTGGAAAAAGAATGATT
>CALWLF010000004.1 GCA_944381455.1 uncultured Clostridia bacterium
CAGCCGTACATTCGTATTGTTCAAGTGTACCACTTGTGTTAAAAATCGCTCGGACGGCATCTATGATACCTAAAGCGTTTAGTCCATTTATGATAGCTTTTGCGCCTTTATCGAGATATTTCGCTGGAATTTTAGCTGCAAAAGCTGCAACTAATGTACCTATTGCCATACCCACCGCATAAACACTTGACGATTTCAAACGAACGTCTAAAGTTAGCATCTCTTTAACATCAATAGTATAACCGGGATAAGATGTTGTATCCTTTTCGATGAGCTCATCAAATGTTGGTTTGCCGAAAATTTGCTCCAACATATCTTCTAATGCACCTTTAGCGTTTGTCGAATATGTTGAAATTGATGTCTCATCATAATGATGTGTAATAATCTCAGACTCTTGAAGAATAGAGGGGTTATTTTTCAAGATGTCCAGTTTATCTTGCCAAAATTGGGGGTTGGCATAATCGTTGCCATCAATACTGAAAGTGTTTGGAGCAGGAACCCATGCTTCATAAACATTTCCATCATTGCCGGATCTATCGGCTACGGCATAATGTGTTTTTCCATTATCGAAAGCAGTGATTACATAGACTTTGCCATCAACAATCTCTGCCCATATGGCGCATCCATCTAATAAAACTGCATTTTGAACAGAGGTTTGCTCTGCAAGTGCAAAACAGGAGAATGTTGGTAGCATTAAAGCACAAACTAAAATCAAAGAAATAATTTTTTTCATCTTTAATATTTCTCCTTTTTCATTTTAATAAGTTGCAAAGCCGGTGATAGTAACGGTGCTGGAAGAATTGTTTCGAATGGCCAAGGTGTAGCTGCCGTGTCCGTTGACGATGATACCTTTTTTGATGGAACCGTTCACACCCCTGACAGAATAAAACAGACCATCAGGTGCAATCAGACCGATCTCTACATCTGCAGCGGCAGGCGAATATACTGCATTGATTGTCACATGATCTCCGGCTTCCAACGAAAAAGCAGAGCCGGCTGCGGCAACCGTGTTTTTTGACACTTTTATATTGAAAGACTCAGACGCTCGGGAGACGGCAGTAAAAGGAATCTGCTTTGTGATGTGTATTTCTGAGACATTCTCTGCCGTGCAGAAAGGCGTATTCGCAGCCAGCATACTTCCGCTGACAGCCAGGTAGCAAAGCGCACCGGCCAACATGCGACGAGCAACAGCTTTAAAGCCCACCTCTTTCACATCCTTCCCTGTCACCAGCTCAATGAAAAGCGTTCTGTGGGAACAACAGGTTTTCCTTCAAGGTCCTCAATCGGAACCATCGGAATGCCATCTTGATTTTGCAGCTCGCTGTGTGTGGTCAAAGGTATCCACATCAATACCACGATCATCACGGTCAAAAGCAAAGCCGCTATGACGGCCGCAATCGTCATGCCCTTTATCCGTCTGCAGGACCTTACGTTGATAGCTGAGTGGACAGAATCGTCTTCCTGCTCCGGCGTCATGGCGGCGTCCTGTGCATTTGGCAGAGTCGGTTCAAAGCCCGTATCCAGCAGCGCATCGAGAGACACGCCGTACAGTCGGCTTAAATAGACCAAATTATCAACAGTCGGCATAGCAGCGCCGCTCTCCCACCTGGAAATAGCCTGCCGGGATACGTTCAGCTGCTCGGCCAGCTGCAGTTGTGAAAGACCTTTTTCCTTTCTCAGAGCCACGAGCTTTTTTTCAAATGTCATATGATGTGCCCCCATAGTAAGCAATTTTGAGTGTCATGTAAACCACAACTTGTTTACATCAGAGAAACTGCTGGTTGCTCTATCGGTTTTCTGCCAGATGCAGGGATGTTATAGTGGCGCAGAAAATGAATTTCAGATATATTGTATCATGAATTGCCTTTGTGTCAAATTGATTTTAGTTAAAGTGTAAAGTCTGTTGACAGATCCCCAGGTTTGCGGGTATAATCATAGGGCAAGTAAGCGGAACAGCCGCCTGCGCAGCGTAAGGCTGCGTGGGAGGAAAGTCCGGGCTTCACAGAGCAGGATAGCGGATAACGTCCGCCAAAGGCGACTTTAGGACAAGTGCAACAGAAATATACCGCCTCGGCCCTGTGCCGGGGTAAGGGTGGAAAAGCGAGGTAAGAGCTCACTGAACCCATTGGTAACAATGGGCTCCTGTAAACTCTATCCGAAGCAACATCAAGCGGGAACAGCGCATTGCGCAGGGCTTGCTCGGCCCGTTCCCCAAAAGGGTGGCTTGAGGCGCGCGGCGACGCGCGACCCAGACAGATGGCTGTTTTTTAACAGAACCCGGCTTACAGGCTTGCTTGCACTCAGGCGAAAATCTCAGGATTTTCGCCTGTTTTGCGGTTTGAAGGGGGCCAATGGTCTTGAAACGGGGATGGGGCAGCGCGGCGGCGCGCTTTTTTAAAAAGGATATCGTCCTGAGCGCGTCATTGGTTTTGGCAGTGCTGTCCTGCCTGGCAGTGCCGCCGGACAGGGAATACCTGGGCTACATCGACTTTGAAACGCTCATTTTGCTGCTGTGCCTCATGCTCATTGTCGAGGGGCTGCGCGGACAG
>CALWLF010000005.1 GCA_944381455.1 uncultured Clostridia bacterium
CTTTCCTTGGAAGACGAAACGTTTGTTTACGCTGAAATGACATTGATGAAAATCATCAAAGAACAGCCGAATATTCATGTGACGGCGATTGCTGAAAAATTAGGGATTACCAAAGGCGCAGTCTCTCAAATGGCAAAGAAATTAGAACGGAAAGGAGTTATTTGGAAGGAAAAGGACGAAGAGAATCTGTCTCGTGTGTTTTTAAGGCTGACAGAAAAAGGAGAGCGGCTTTATCAAGTCCATGAAGCCTATCACCGGGAGCTGAATGATTTTGTGAAAGAGACTTTGTCACAAGCATCAGAAGAAAACAAACAATTTTTACTGACTTTTTTGGATCGTTTAGAGAAGCATATTTTACAGATTCATATTCAATAAAATACTATTTTTGAAAAAAGGAAAAGTAGAAGCATAGTGTTTAGTAACTAAACAAAAGGGAGGGAGTTTATGTTACAGTGGGAAGACTTATTGGCTGCTAAAAATCGCTTGGAAGGGCATATCCATCATACGCCTTTGGAACATAGCAGCCAGATCGACCAAATAGCGCGAGCGGAAGTACAATTTAAATGCGAACAATGGCAAAAGACTGGATCCTTTAAAGCGAGAGGTGCTATCCACCGGCTTTTGACCTTAACAGAGGAAGAAAAACAACGGGGTGTTGTCACGTATTCTTCGGGGAATCATGCGCAGGCCCTTTGTTATGGCGCGCAACAGTTTCATATTCCGGCATGGGTGTTTATGCCGACGACAGCCCGGACAGTAAAGGTGGAAGCTTGCAAGGGATATGGCGGCCATGTGGTGCAGGTGGGGCAGACAGGAGCCCAGGCCAGACCGGAAGCTTTGGCTTTTGGGAAGGCAAACGGACTGACCTATATTGATCCAGTGGAAGACGATGGTATCATGGCCGGGCAAAGCACGGTGGGAATAGAAATTTGTGCATCGGTGCAGCAGCTGGATGCAGTTTATGTGCCGGTGGGCGGCGGCGGGTTACTGTCTGGCGTGGCCACGGCGGTGAAAACCCTTTCGCCCCAGACGAAAGTCATTGGTGTGGAACCAGAACGGCTGAATTTTATGGGCCTTTCTTTTCATCAGGGATGCAGAATGAAGATAGAACCACAGGCATCCATTGCTGACGGCTTGGCCGGTGTGATGCCCGGAGAAAAAGCTTTTGCCCATATGATGCGCTGGGTCGATGAGATGATCACCGTATCGGAGGAAGAAATTTTGGAAGCCTGGATTCTTTTGATGGAGCGGGCCAAGCTTTATGTGGAACCATCGGCCGCTGCCTCTTTGGCCGGGCTATTGAGTCGCCGCGGTTTTGTGGGAAAGAAGAATGTGTGTGTGCTTTCCGGCGGCAATATTGGCGTAGAGGAAGTGGCAGAGGTGCTGCAAATGGGAAAGGAGAAAAATGTATGAAAACCAGATTATTGACGAAAGAAGACGTAGCGAAGCTGGCTGATTTAGAAGAGACTATGAAGGCGGTGGAAAGAGGGTTTGCGGCATTTTCAGCAGGCAGAGTAATGCAGCCGGATTATATTGCAATGCCTTTTGCTTCCCCACGCGGGGAACTGGATTTTAAAGCTGGATACTTGGAAGACAATGAGACGATTTCTATGAAGGCCTCCTCAGGCGGTTTCGTGAACAACCCGTCCGCATTCCAGCTTCCTGCGGGTATGGGAACGATTTTGCTTTATGACGCCAGAAGTTGCGCTTTACAATGCATTATGGATGGCAGTTTGATCACAGGCTTGCGGACAGGTGCAGCCGGCGCTATTTCTGTAAAATACTTAGCGCGCAAAAATGCGCGTGTAGTTACTTCCATAGGAACTGGAAATCAAGCACGTATGCAGATGCGGGCCATCCATACAATATTGCCGCACATGGAAATTCATGCGTTTGATTGTGACAAGGAAGCAATGAAACGGTTTCAAGCAGAGATGGAAGCAGAATTGAATGTACCCGTTTTCTTAGAAAAAACAAAACAAGAAGCAGTAGAGCAGGCGGATATTTTGGTTTCCACTACCAGGGGAAAAGGTGATGTCATAAAAGCTGCATGGGTGAAAAAAGGGACACATATTGTGGCGATAGGTACGGATATGAGAGGAAAGCAAGAATATGATCCAGCAATTTTTAAAGGGACAAAGGTTGTGCATGATTCTACTGCGCAATGCAGTGCAAAAGGAGAAACTTGGCATGGACTGCATCATGGATTTTTAAAGCCGGAGGAAATCTATGGAGAAATTGGCGAATTGGTGCTGGGGCAAAAAGCGGGCAGGCAAACAGAAGAGGAGATCACATTGTTTGACTCTACGGGTATGGCGATTCAAGACAATGTAACGGCAAAGTGCATTTATGAAAAAGCGTTGCAGCAAGGTGTGGGTACGGATTTTGCTTTTATTTAAGGAAGATGAGAAGCGGTAAGGGAAATGGATGTTGTCAGAGTGTTGAAGGAAGCGGACAGAATGGAAAAAGATCTTTTTGCCGTTTTAAAAAACGACAAAAAAAGTTGCAGCAAAAACTCTTTGTTTAGGCTTGTATAAGTTGCCTATTTTTTTGTAAAAGAAATGTTAAAAACAGTTAAATCAAACAAAAAAAAAGAGGGAAATTATGCAAGTAACCAAAAATACCTGGTACACAGTGGGCATTTTCATTTATTCATTGACTCTATGATAACTATATGGTTTATAGTTTTGAATAAGAAAGGTTCATAAAATTTGAACCAAAAAATCCATACAAATGCTTTGTGTGGTAGAGAGTATATATTTTATAAGGGAGGAATGATTTGAAATGCTGAACGGATTTAACAAAGACTATGCATTTGAAACAAACATTCTGGAAGCTGGTGCTTATTTTAACGCACCAACCACGAATCCAGAAGCACTGCCAATCCATATGTCCACTGCTCACAACGTAGAAGACTTGGATGACCTTCAGAAAAGATATGATGAAAAAGGTTTCTGCTACAACCGTAACCGTAACCCAAATAGAGGCGCTTTGATTGATATGATGACTTACATCGAAGCAGGCGAAGCTTCTCTGGGCTGCTCTTCTGGTATGGCTGCAATTTCTACTGCTATCATCGCCAATACCAAAGCAGGCGATCATGTACTTTCTGATCAAACACTATATGGCGAATCCATTGAAGTGTTCACCAAAATTTTGAGCAAATATGGTGTAGAGGCTACTTTCGTTGATTTCACCAACTTGGATGAAGTGAAAGCCAACATCAAACCAAACACTGTAATGTTCTACACCGAAACGGTTGCAAACCCATTGATCACTGTACCTGATCTGAAAGTGATTGCTGATCTGGCTCATACAAACAATGCCATTTTGGTTGTAGACAATACTTTCATGACTGGCGCATTGGTAAAACCTTTGACTTTGGGTGCTGACCTGGTGGTTAACAGCTTGACCAAATTTGCCAACGGTCACAGCGATGCTGTTTGCGGTTCTATCACCGGTTCTGCTGAATTGGTTGCAAAATGCCATGAAATGCAGGTACTGCTTGGCACCCAGGCTGATCCATTCTCTTCTTGGCTGGTATGCCGCGGCCTCAGAACGCTGGATCTGCGTGTGAAAAAACAGGCTGAAAATGCTGCTGCACTGGCTGCTGCATTGGAAAAGAGCCCTTATGTATTGAAAGTGTTCCATCCATCTTTGACAAGCCATCCACAGCATGAATTGGCAAAAGCTCAGTTTGGCAACTATTTCGGCGGTATGCTGAGCATGGAATTGCCAGAAGACAGAGAAAAAATGAACAAATTCATGCGTGCACTGCACCTGTGCCACTATGCAATGACACTGGGCGGCTACAGAACCAGCATGGCTTATCCTCCAATGAGCTCTCACAGCGATATGACCAAAGAAGAAAGAATGGAATTGGGCATCTCCGATGGTTTGCTGCGTATCTCTTGCGGTATCGAAAATGCCGAAGACTTGGTAAACGATTTCCTGCAGGCTTTGGAAATTGCTTACAAATAATTGACTTCGTTTTTTTGCATAAATCCTACCAAAAAGAAAAACGCTTCCTTTTCAGGAAGCGTTTTTCTTTTATCTTTTGAACAGGTTGTTTTTCTATGCAGATTTAAGGCGCAAGATACATGGGACGCATTTGTGCTTTTGCAGTCTCTTCAAACAGGGACAAGCTGCTGGCCAACTGGGTTTGCGGCAGAGAAGAGAGGAATTGATCCCAAACAGAGGCAGCCGGTGGGTTGGCATAGAGCATTTCACAGCCGGCAAAAGCGTCTCTTTGGCTCATATCTTCCATGAATTCGTCATAGGAGCAGATGCCGTCAATGAGGCCCACAGAGAGGGCTTGGTTGGGAGAAAGCAGCCGGCCATCGGCAAAGGTGAGCACTTGTTCCAGAGGCAAGTTACGTTCTTTGGCGACGATTTCCACAAAGATTTGATAATATTCGTCAATGATGGACTGCATCAACGCCTGCTGTTCTTCTGAAACAGGTTCCGTGGCGCTGAGCATGGTTTTGTTTTTGCCGCTGGTGATGGTGGTGTCCTGGATACCCAGCTTTTCCATCAGCCCAGAGACGTTATAATTGCTCATCAGCACGCCGATGGAGCCGGTGGTGCTCATCCGGTTGGCATAAATTTCATCGGCAGCCATGGATGCATAAACGGCGCCAGAAGCAGACATCTGGGCATAATAAGCATAGACTGGCCGGCCGGTGGTTTCTTTATAGTGGCACAGGGCCTGATATAATTCTTCGCTTTCGTAAGTACCGCCGCCGCCGGAATTGATGTAAAGCAGCAGACCATAGTTATTGGGATCTTCTTCCAAAGCGGCAATTTCTCCCAAGGTCCATTGATGGTTATAGGATTCTTCTTCCAGCATACCGGCGCTGCCATCGAGGATGGTGCCTTCAATGGAAATGATTTCCACATAAGGAAAATCCGGCATGGCGTAGGAATAGCTGCTTTCAGAAGACATCAGGGACGAGGCACTGTTGAAGATGCCGCCGAGGATGGCAATACCGCCAAAAAGCAGCAGGCCGTTGATGGTGAAAAAAGCGGCCAAAACCACAAGGCCCCAAAAGAGACAGCCTTTTTTCTTCTGCCCATTTTCATAATTGGTGTTGTAATTGGTGTTATAGTTGATTTGGGGACGAGGCGGCTGCTCTTGTGCAGGTGTTTGTTGGTCTGGTTGTGGTGGCGGCGCCTGTGAAGCGTCGGCCTGAGGGGGGATGTTGTTTTGTTCCTCCATTTAAGGTTCCTCCTTTTGTTCTGGTTGATTGGTGTCTTGTGTAAGATAGCGGGAAGGACAGTCCATATCGCAATGGCCGCAGTCGTTTTGACAAGTGTCCTTTTGAATCCGTTTCATTTTTTGATAGGAAAAATAAATGATAACGGCCGCTACGGCATAGGCCAATAATTTCCAAGGGTCCATCTCACATTCCTCCTTTGCATTTTTTTCTACAATCTTGTTTACAACCAATTCTATTTTACCGAAAAAATGACAAAAACAAAAGAACATTTCTCTTACAATTTGAAAAAATGCAAAATGAAATTATTGCATATATTTTATATATAAATTTTATTATAAGATATTTAGATGGTCAGGCCAATGCTGGGTTTTCCATATAGTGAACTTGTATCTAATGAAAAACCATATGAAAATCTATTGAAAAGTAAAGCGAGATACAGTATAATACAACCAATACATAACGGTTTAGAATGAAAGGAAAAGGAGAGATACTGTGATGAACTTAACAAAATGGAAAGAGACTTATGCGTCTAAGCTGGTCTCGGCAGAAGCAGCTGTCCGCCACATCAAAAGCGGCGACCGGGTGGTAACAGGACATGCAGCGGCAGAGCCTACTTGTTTGATTGACGCCATGGTGGCCGATGCCGACCGATTGGAAAATGTGGAAATCTGCCACGTGGTAACGCTGGGGGAAGGAAAATATACCTTGCCGGAAATGGCAGGCCATTTCCGCTATAATGGCCTCTTTGTCAGTGCTTCCACCAGAAAGGCCGTCAATGAAGCAAGAGCCGATTATACCACATCTTTTTTCCATGAAATGCCCCAGCTGTTCCGGCAAGAGCTGCCGGTGGATGTGGCATTGATTATGGTTTCGGCGCCGGACGCCCATGGCTATTGCTCCTTTGGTCCTTCCTGCGACTATACCAAGCCAGTGGCCCAGTGCGCAAAACTGGTGATTGCCCAGGTGAACCATCATCTGCCAAGAGTGATGGGCGATAATTTTATCCATGTCAATGACATTGACTTTTTGGTGGAATGTGACGCCCCAATGGCACAGTTGGCCCCGGCAGCCATTGGCGAAAAAGAGAGAAAAATTGGGGAATACTGCGCTTCGTTGATCCAAGACGGCGATACGCTGCAGCTGGGCATTGGTTCCATCCCAGAAAGCGTGCTGCTGTTTTTGAAGGATCGGAAAGATTTGGGGCTGCATACGGAAATGGCTTCCGACGGCATTGTGGATTTGATTGAAAGCGGCGTGATTAACAACAGCAAAAAGAATTTGAACAGGGGAAAATCGGTGGGCACCTTTGTCATGGGCACCCAGAAAGTCTATGACTTCATCCACGATAACCCGATGTTTGAGCTGTATTCTGTGGACTATGTCAACGATCCGCGGGTGATTTCTGCCCAGGACAACATGGTTTCCATCAATTCCTGCATTCAAGTGGACTTGATGGGCCAGGTGGTGGCAGAATGCATCGGACTGCGCCAGTTTAGCGGTGTGGGCGGCCAGGTGGACTTTGTCCGCGGCGCCAACATGAGCCGGGGCGGCCGGGCCATCATTGCCATGCCTTCGACGGCAGCCGGCGGCAAGGTAAGCCGGATTGTGCCGTTTTTGGACCATGGTGCTGCTGTGACCACGTCCAGAAACGACGTGGATTATGTGGTGACAGAATACGGCATTGCCCACTTGAAGGGCAAAACGCTGAAGCAAAGAGCAGAGGCCCTCATCGCCATTGCCCATCCCGATTTCCGGGGTGCGCTGGAAGAAGAAATGAAACAGCGGTTTTTCCTGTAACGACAAAACATCATTGGCCAGCAAAACAAAGCAGCCCTTATGCCTTTTGGCATAAGGGCTGCTGTTATTTTTCTATCTGTCGAATGGTTTCATAATCATCGGTGACGGTGCTGAGATGTTTTTTCTCCAGCAGCAAATTGATGAGCCGGGAAGTGACACTATAGATGACGGCAAAGGCCGGCACCCCGATGATCATGCCTACAAAACCCATCAATCCGCCAAAGACCAAAATGGAAAACAGCACCCAAAAGCCAGAGATGCCAGTGGTTTGGCCCAAAATTTTTGGTCCTAGGATATTGCCGTCAAATTGCTGTAAAATAAAGACAAAAATGACGAAATAAATGCTCTTGATGGGGGAAACGGTCAAAACCAGTATGGTGGCCGGGATGGCGCCGATGAAGGGGCCGAAAAAGGGAATGATGTTGGTGACGCCGATGATTAAGCTGATCAACGTCACATAAGGCATTTTCATAATGTTGCAGACCACAAAGCAGATAATTCCGATGATCAGCGAATCCAGCAGTTTGCCGCGGATGAACCCGCCAAAGGTTTGATTGACAAACAGCACTTCGTGGATGATGATATTGGCTGCTTTGATGGGGAAAATGCCAAAGATCAATTTTTTTGCCTGGGCAGCAAATTTTTTGCGGCTGGAAAGCATATAAACGGCAGCCACCAGGCCGATCAGCAGATTTTTTGTGACAGAGAGGATATTGAACATCTGGCTGTAGACTTGGGTTAAGACTTGCTGGGCCGTCACCAAAAAAGAGGTGCGAAACCATTGGCCGAAACTGCTGCTTAGATGGTTGAAAGAATCCATGACATAGGAAGAAAGCTCGGGATTATCTTCCAAAAAAGCTTGCAGCCAGGTGATAAACCGTTTCCAGTTGCTGGGGGCTTCGGCGGCGATGGATAAAATGCTTTCCCAAACCTGGGGCAGCGCCACATAAATCAGCCCGCCTACGATGGTGATGCCAAAAAGCAAGCTAAGCACAATGGCAAGGCTTTTGGTGAGGCGCTGGGCAAGGCTGCCGTGAAACAATTTGGAAAAAAAAGGCGCCAGCTTTCCTTCCAGCCAGCCGCAAATGGGTGTTAGCAAATAGGCAATGACGCCGCCATAGATAAATGGCTGCAAAATGGACAACAAAGAATGAAGCCAGTCGCCCAGCCCTTTGATGCGAAAAATAAAGAAGAAAAATAAAATGCTGAGGGAGATGGAGCAAAAACCTGTCAGCCCCAAAGCCACATAGCGTTTCCACCGTGTTTGATGCAAAAAAAACCCCCCTATTCTATGGATGATAAGAATTATTGTATTGGTAAAATGACGAAAGAGCAAACTCTTTTTTCGGCTCTTTCCATGGATTTGTACCCGATTATTGTAAGTATATCGTATTTTCCATACAAAAGCTACAAATATTTTTTCTTATGGAAAGATGATTTACAAATAAAAGAAAACTGCGTATAATGAGTCGGGCATCCAGAAGAAGAATAAAGAGGGTTTTGCAATGAAAACAGACAAAGCGTTGGATATGGGCAGGCCAAAAACTCTGGTGTTGTTGTCGCTGCCTATTTTTTTAGAATTGTTTTTGCAGCTTTTGGTGGGCAATGTGGACCAGTTTATGGTCAGCCGTTATTCTCAGACGGGGGTGGCTGCCATTGGCAATGCCAACCAGATTATGAACATGGTGGTGATATTATTCAGTGTCATTTCTGTTTCCACCACCATTCTTGTTTCCTTGTACCGCGGGGCTGGAGACCAGCAGCGGGCCGAGGTGATTTATTCTCTGTCGGTGTTTGTCAACACCATCGTCAGTCTTTTGTTGAGCCTCCTGCTGGTGATGCTGGCCAGACGCATTTTTACGGCCATGCAGGTGCCGGAAGATGTGATGGAAGAGGCCGTGACCTATCTTTCCATCATTGGTTCTTGTCTGCTGTTGCAGGGGCTTTATAATACGTTTGTGGCCATCTTCCGCAGCAATGCTTTGATGAAAGAAACCATGTCGGTGGCCATGCTCATCAATCTGCTCAACATCGGCGTCAATGGGCTGCTGATTCCCCGCATCGGCATTGCCGGGGCAGCCATTGCCAGCAATTTCAGCCGCTTGATAGGGCTTTTGATTATGATTGTTCTCTTCCATCGGAAAGTGGAAGGAAGGCTTTCTTTGAACATGCTAAAACCCTTTCCTTTGAGTCAGTTAAAGACGCTGCTTTCCATTGGCCTGCCTTCCGGCGGCGAAAGCGTTTCTTATACCGGCAGCCAGCTGGCCATCCAAACCATGGCCAACACCTTTGGCACAGCTGTGGTAACGGCCAAAACCTATGGCACCATGTTTGCCATGGTGTCCTATCTCTATGCCAATGCCATCTCCCAGGCATCGCAAATTGTGGTGGGCCATTTGATGGGGGCGAAGGACGAAGCTGGGGTGAAACGACAGGTGCGCTGGACCATGGCCATTTCCATTACGATTTCGTTTTTGGTGTCGGTGGCGCTCTTTTTTCTTTGTCCGCTGGTGCTGTCTTTTCTGACGGATAACCAAGCTGTCGTTGACTTGACGAGGGCAGTGCTGTTTGTGGATATTTTTTTAGAGATTGGCCGGGCCATCAACATGACCATGGTGCGGGATTTACAGACGGTGGGAGATATTTTGTTTCCCATTGTGGTGGGCATCATCAGCATGTGGCTGGTGTCGGTGCTGGGCGGCTTTTTGCTGGGCATTGTGCTTCAAAAAGGGCTCATCGGATTTTGGATGGCCATGGCCGCCGATGAGTGTTTCCGGGGCGTGCTGTTTGTGTGGCGGTGGAAAAGCGGCAGGTGGAAGGGAAAAAATCTGATGGAACAATAAATTTTATTTTGGAAAAGAAAAAGGCTGTGCGCTAAAGCAGTTTCCCAAGAAGAAAAAAATTTCTGCAAAAAAAACAGCTGCAATCCTATGTATGCAAGGATTGCAGCTGTTTTTGTTTTCTTAGGAAGCTGTGTCGAAGGGCACAGTCTTTTGTGTGTCAAAACTTAGTGTGCTTTGTTGTATTCTTCCAAAGCGTCGATGGCATTATATACCATTTCTTCGGTTACTTTGTAAGGCACATATTTGATGTCGTCTACAGACAGCATTTTTTCTACCACAGGGCCCAGCTCGTCTCTGGTTACTTCCAGGTCAGCCAGCTTGGTTGGCAGTTTGATGGCTTTGTAGAGAGGATACAGTTCGTCAACTTTATCCATCTGGCCGTCGATCATCAACAGCACCAAGGTGCAGTAGGAAACCACTTCGCCGTGGAGATGGTTCTTTTCAATCTGATGCAGCACCGTTAAGCCATAGCAAAGGGCATGGGCAATGTTGGAGTTGATGGTAACACCAACGCAGCCGGAAACGATACCGGTGGTGATGATGTTGGTCAAAGCAATCTGTTCCAGTTCTTCGCTGGTATGGTCAGCTTTGCAGTCTTCCAATGCTTTTGCACCATACTGAACCAATGGACGATAGCACATGGTACCCACTTCTACGCCCAAAGCCTGGGTGAAGGAAAGGTCGTTTCTGCCTCTGGCAGCCAGAGAAGTTTCAAAATGTTTTGCCATGGTATCGCCGATACCAGCCCACAGATAAACATCGGGTGCTTTTGCGATGATGTCGGTGTTGATGAATACGTGGATGGCAGGTTTGTGGCATTCATAAGTATCTCTTGCTACGCCGTTTGGATAGTACATGATGGCTTCTGCAGAAGCAGGGGCGCAGGTTGCGGCAATGGTTGGGAAAGTGAAAAATGGTTTGCCGCTGATCAAAGAAGCATATTTGCAGGTGTCAATGGCTTTGCCGCCGCCGAAGGCGAATACCATGTCGGCCTGTTTGTAGCTGTCCAAATTCATCAGCATTTCAGAGTTTTCCAAGGAAGCTTCGCCGCCGTACCATTCATAGGCGATGATTTCGATGGAAGAGTTTTTCAATGCTTTTTCCAAAGCAGGTTTGGCTGCAGCCAAAGCGCGTTTGCCGCCAATGGCAACGGCTTTTGTGCCGTAACGGCTGCAAACGGTTTCGATGGCATCGTATGCGTCTGGGCCAACGGTGTAGTTAGGGAAAAATTTCTGGTTTTCGCTCATGTTCAATGACACTCCTTTATTTTAATTTGTTTGTATCTGCAAGTGCGCAAAATGCGCCATACATCCATAGTTGGAATGCTATCTCAAATTATTGCACCGAACCGGCAAAAAGTCAACGGCTCCCCGTGGATTTTTGTATGAGAATCGGACAAATTGGCAAAATATGAAAGTCTATGCCCACAATAAGGTTTTGTTATAAAACCATATTGCCGAGAAATAGAAAAAGAGTAGCTGATTTTTTCTAGGAAAGGAGAAAAAGCAGGGATTCTTTTTCCAGCAACAATACCTCTGCAGTTTGAAAGAACATGGACTGGACGAAAAACAGGCAAAAAAGAATGACAGGGTGTATGAAAACAAGACGAAAAAAACTTATGTGTCTTCTTCTCAAACAGGTATCATATTGCCGCTTCTGAAAGCATAGAAGTTAAGGAGAAGAAAAAAGGAGTTGGGAAGGATGCAACGTTGTCAACCAATCGGCTCTCTGGCCGAGCAGCTACAACAAGCATATTTGTGCGGGCAGCAGCAGTTTGCACAGCAGGTGCTGACGCCGCTGTCAGAACAGGTGCAGCGGCAAAAACAGCAAACGGCGGCTCATCCGCCCCAAACAGCCCGGCTGCTGGAGGCGCTGCGGCCCTTTGCCGGCAGTGCAGCGGGGCAGATTGACTGTCTGCTGGAAGGGGTGCTGCTGGCCGATGCAGCCTGCCGCCTGATGGGGCGGCAAGCATCTGTTGTGATGCAAAGCCGCGGAGAGGCAGCGCCGCAGCAGGCTTCATTGCAGGCACTGACCATGTATCTGCTGTTTCAAAGCAGAAAAAACCAGGTACGAGAAGGTACCGGGCCTTGTTAGAGATGCGCTTGGAAAAGAAGGCGCCAAAAAGCAGATTTTTCGTCTTGGGAGGCGGAAAGTCTGCTTTTTTGCTGGCCAAAGCCTGCTGCTTCTGTACGAATTTTTGAAAAATCTTCACCTGATATTCACAAACCCGTCACAGGGATCTCAGAAAAAAACAATATACTAAACTGCGACAAAGCAAAAAGGAGTGAATGGTTGTGAAAGAGTTCTTATGGAAGAGAAAAAAACGAAGCATCCTTGTTGCAGCAGCAGTGCTGGTGGTGATCATTTGTCTGGTGGCAGGACAAATTGGCAAAAAAAGAAATGCCGTGGCGCAAACGGTGCAGCCAGCAACTACTACGCTGCAAAAGGGATCCTTTGACCAGCGGGTGACGGCAGATGGCACCACAGAAGCCGCCAATCCCTATTCCATCTACATCGAACTGAGCCAAGAAGTGGAAGAAGTGTTTGTGGAAGTGGGAGATGAGGTGGAAGAAGGGCAGCTGTTAGTTACCTATGACATTTCTGATACAAAAACATCATTGGAAAATCAGCTGCAGCAGGCGCAGGTATCTCTGGCCAATGCCCAGCTTTCTTTAAGCGATATGGCCCAGGCGGCCACCGGCACAGAGCGCATTGATTTGCAGTCGGCCGTCCTCAGTGCCCAGGAAGCAGTGCAGGAGGCGGAAGAAAACATCAAAACCAATGCCAGCGATTTGGCCGAGGCCGAAAAAAATCTGCCTTATTATCAGCAGCTGCTGGATAACGATGCCATCAGCCAAAGTGAATATGACTCCTATGTGAAAGAATACGAAACGCTGAAAACCAATGAAACCTCTCTGCAAAACAAGCTGGAAAGCGCAAAGCTTGCGCTGGAGAAAGCCCAGCTGAATCTGGCTTATGGAGACGATCCTCTCAGTGATCCTTCCACTGCCAGTGAATATCAAAAACAGAGCAATTCTCTTATCACCTATCAAAATTCCCTTACCAGTGCCCAAGAGGACCTGGCAAAGTTGACCGAGGCCACCTACAGCCCCATCAGCGGCACTGTCATCACCTGTAATGCCGAAGAAGGCCAGATGCTCACCGACAGCACCGTGATGATGGAGGTGGCCGATTTGAGCGATTTAAACGTGACGGCCTACGTCAGCGAATATGACATTGCCTCCGTCCAGGTGGGGCAGGCAGTGGAACTGACCACCGACGGGATTGAAGATAAAGTATATCATGGCACCGTGACAAAAATCGAGCCAGTGGCAGAAAGCCAGGGCACCATCAGCGGTTCGGAAACGGTGGTTCCCATTGTGGTCCATCTGGATGATCCAGACGAAAATATCAAGCCCGGCTTTTCTTTTGATATGGAAATTATCACCGTCAGCGTGGAAGATGCCGATTACCTGCCTATCTCTGCTGTAACCATGGACCGGGAAACGGGAGAATACAGCGTGTTTGTGGTGGGTGAAGGCGATGTGCTGGAAAAACGGACGGTGGAAGTGGGCGTCAGCAACGATACTTACATCCAAATCCTAAGCGGTCTTGACCAAGGAGAAGTGGTGATGGAAGTGCCTGGTGACGATGTGGTGGAAGGAACGCTTTTGAGTGATTATGCCACCACCAGAACGACACCGCAGGAAGTAAGTGCAGGAGAAGAAAGCAGCATCCTTGATTCTGTTACCGGCGGCGGCATGGGCGGGGGAGCACCCATGGGCGGCGGTATGGGCGGCGGCGGTCCCATGGGCGGCGGCATGCGATAAGGCAGAAGGGAGGAAACCGTATGTCTCTACTGCAAATGGAACAAATCATGAAACGGTATAACCAAGGGGAGCTGGAGGTGATGGCCCTCAAAGGCATCAATTTGACGGTGGAAGAAGGGGAGTTTGTGGCCATCATGGGCACCAGCGGTTCCGGCAAAAGCACCATGATGAATATCCTGGGCTGTCTAGACCGGCCCACCCAGGGCAGTTATCTGCTGGAGGGCCAGGATGTGGCCCATTTTGATGACAATGCTTTGGCAGAGGTGCGCAATAAAAAAATTGGTTTCGTATTTCAGTCTTTCAATTTGCTGCCAAAGCTTTCTGCCCTGGAAAATGTGGCGCTGCCCATGGTTTATGCCGGAGTTGACCGGGCGGTTCGCATCAAACGGGCCATGGAGGCGCTGGATAAGGTGGGCCTTTCTGCTAGGATCCACCATAAGCCCAACGAATTAAGCGGCGGGCAGCGCCAGCGGGTAGCCATTGCCAGGGCGCTGGTCAATGATCCGGCCATTTTGATGGCCGATGAACCCACCGGCAATTTGGACAGTAAGTCCACCTTTGAAATCATGGGCATTTTTCAACAGCTCAACGACGAAGGCGTCACTGTCGTCATGGTTACCCATGAGCCGGATGTGGCCCAGTATACCAAGCGGATTGTAGTCTTTCAAGACGGCGAAATCAAGCAGGATCATCCGGTGGAACATCGCGTGATTTTCCGAGAGGGGGCAGTGCAGTGAATTTGGCAGAGTGCATCAAAAATGCCTTTCAAAATGTGTTTTCCAATAAAAGCCGCACCCTTTTGACCATGCTTGGCATCATCATCGGCATCAGCAGCGTCATCATCATTGTGGCCATCGGCAACGGCTCTCAAGCTGCCATCGAAGAGGAGTTTGAAAGCTTTGGGACCGGTTCTTTCACCGTATCTCTGGTGGGGAGCAGAGATATTGATACCAGGGACCTTTTGACCATGGAGGACTATTATCTGCTGGAGGAGATGGAGGGCATTGCAGCCATCTCCCCTACTTATACGTATGGTTCTGCTTTTTTAAAGCTGATGGATCCGCAGGAAACCAATACGGCCACCATGACTGGGGTGACAGCCGATTATCAGTCCCTCAATAACGATACGCTGCTGTATGGCCGCTATCTATCCAACAATGACGTCAACATGAAAACCAATGTCTGCGTCATTTATGACACCACGGCCCAAAAAGTTTTTGGGCGGGCCGATGAAAGTGTGATTGATCAGCAAATTCAAATCAAAAGCTGGAAAGGGACGAAAAAATATACGGTCATTGGCATTTTGCAAAATACCGATACGTCTCAGATTGAAAATCCCGATGAATATCCCGACACCATCTTTGCACCCATCACCAGCATCATGAAAAACTATTACAGCGACACCATTTCCAACTTGATGATCAGCGTTTCTGCCGATGCCGATACGGATGACATGAAAGAACAGATTTTGACTGCGCTGGAAGACTTCCATGGAAATGAGGATAAGTATTATATTATGGACACCACCGATATGATGGATTCCATCAATTCCATTTTGTCTTATGTGACGCTGTTTATTGGCTTTGTAGCGGCCATTTCGCTGTTGGTAGGGGGCATTGGCGTTATGAATATCATGATGGTGACAGTGACAGAGCGCACCAGAGAAATTGGGATTCGCAAAGCCATCGGAGCCAAAAACAAAGACATTCGGTTCCAGTTTTTGGTGGAAGCCATACTGCTCACCGGCAGCGGCGGCTTGCTGGGGCTGCTCATTGGCTGGGCCGGCTCTTATGGGGTAGGCGCCTTAGTTGGCATTACGCCGGTGATGAGCATTACGGCCATTTTGGGCGCTGTAGGCGTCTCCATGGCCATCGGCATTATTTTTGGCGTAACGCCGGCCAACAAAGCGGCCAAACTGGACCCCATCGAAGCATTACGCTACGAATAAGAAAGGAGTTTTTTATGAAGCGAAAAGTGATTGCGCTGTTGTGTGCGACAGCTTTTTTAGGCCAGAGCGTTCCGGCTTTGGCCGCAGAAACGGCACAGGAAACGACGCAAAGCGGTACAGCAGAAGAAAATACCGCGGAGGAAGAGGCGCTTGATTCTCAAACGGATCAAGCCGTTCCTGCCGCTGTGCAGGCACTGAGCCAAACGGAAGCCAAAACAGCAGAGGATACGGTGCTGACTTTGGAAGAGGCCACCAAAAAGGTGCTGCAAAACAGCACAACCCTAAAAAAATCGGCAGCTTCCTTGGAACTATTGGAAGACTCGGTCTCCCGGGCCGGCATTGATTTGACCTATGCGGCAGAAGGCAGCGACATCAGCGATGTGGCCAACTTGCTCAGCCAGCAAATCAGCCTGCAAAACAGCAAGCTTTCCCAGGCCACCCAGGAAGATGTGCTGGCTTTTTCTGTGGAGCAGACTTATAGCGACCTCATTGTCCAAGAACAGGAACTGGCAGAGGCAGAAAAGGCCCTGAAACTGGAAGAGAAAAATCTCCAGGTGGCAGCCATCCAGCTGGAAATGGGCCTTTTGAGCAAACAGGATTATGAGACGCAGCAGCGCAATTATCAAAGCAGCCAAAGCGCTTTGCAGCAAATGGAAGAAGAGCTGGAAAAAAGCTATATTGCCTTTAATCTTTCCATGGGCATTGATACCGATACCCGCTATCAGCTTTCTCTGCCTGTGACCTATGAAGAAACGGTGCTGGATATTCCGCTGGAAAGCTATGTCAATGCCAGAGCCGAAGGGCTTTCTTCCATTTTGCAGCAGAAAAAATCTCTGCAGGCCACCAAAGCCACCACCGATGCCACCAAAGCCACCTCCACTGCCGTTGGCTCCTATGCTTCGGCAGAAGTGGAATATAACACAGCCGAAATGGAGCTGGAAGATTCCTTGGAAACGGCAAAAACCACCATCCGCAATGCCTATTATCAGCTGATGAGCCAGGAGCGAAACATTGCCGTTTCTCTTGCCAATTTGGAAGCGCTGGAACAGACTCTTTCCAATCAGCAGTTACAGTATGAAATGGGCCAGGTATCTGCGTTAGAGGTGGAAGAAGCAAGCCAGGCAGTCAGTGAAGCCCGCGTGAGCTTGCTTTCTGCCCTTTACAGCCACCAGCAGCTGCAAGAACAGTTTGAAAACCCAGATTTGCTTTGATTTTGTTGGAACTGCTTTGAAAAAAACCTTCCGATCCCGAGGGGGAGACGGAAGGTTTTTTTTGTTTAAAACACGCCGAAATGCTCCAATAAAATTTTTAGACCAATGCAAATTAAAATGATGCCGCCGGCCAGCTCTGCCCGGGCTTTATATTTTGTGCCAAAGACGTTGCCCACTTTTACCCCGATGCAGGAGAGCAAAAAGGTGGTGATGCCAATGAGACAGACGCCGATGAGCGTATTGATCAGGGCGCTGCCTGCCACAACGGCAATGGGCACCATGGCAAAGGTGATGCCGACGGCCAAGGCGTCGATGCTGGTGGCAACGGCCATCAAAAACATGGTCCTGATATCCAGGCCGGCTGAAGCGGCCTCCTCCTCGTGGGAGAGAGATTCTTTTACCATGTTGCCGCCAATGAGCGCCAACAGCACAAAGGCCACCCAGGGGGCAATGGCTGTAATATACGCTTCAAACTGGGAGCCCAATAAATAGCCAAGGAGGGGCATCAGCGCCTGAAAGCCGCCAAACCAGACGCCGCAGATGACGCAATGCTTCCAGTGCAGCTTCTGCATGGCCAGCCCCTTACAGACGGAAACGGCAAATGCGTCCATGGATAGTCCCACCGCCAACAAAAATAATTCTACAATTCCCATGTTGTTCCTCCTTTATGTTCTGAACAATGGCAACAAAAAAGCAGATGCAACGCGCTGCATCTGCTGACCTGCCAAAAGAAAGAGGGGAGAGACACAGACGGCGTTGAAACACCCTGGTGAGTCTCATCTATTAAGGTATACCAGTCTTTCGACAGTCTGTTGATATACCGCACAGTTTGTGCTGACTACTCCCTCAACAGTTTGGAAGTATACCATAGGTTTTTCGGCTTGTCAACAGAAAAAACAGTGTTTTTTCTCCAAAAAATTGGATTTTTTCTCCGGGAGTGGCATCGTTGCAAAATCACCCGTTTTACGGTATGATAAAAACAACAAAACCGGAAGGGGGAAGCCCAATGAAGCAGCAAAAATATCGCATTTTATTGGTGGACGATGAAGAAGAAGTCCGCCATGCCATCATCCAAAAAATTCCTTGGGAAGCGCTGGGCTTTCAAGTGGTGGGCGATGCGGAAAACGGCATGGATGCCCTGGAAAAATTGGAGCAGCTGGAGCCGGATGTGGTCCTCACCGACATCCGGATGCCTTATATGGATGGCTTATCGCTGGCCAAGGTGCTGCGCCAAAGGCGGCCTTCGCTGAAACTGGTGATTTTTTCCGGTTATGACGATTTTGAATATGCCAAGCAGGCCATCAGCCTCAATATTGTGGAATATATTTTAAAGCCGGTCAACGCCGAAGAATTAAGCGATATCCTCCGCCGGATCCGCCAAAGCCTGGATGCAGAGGTGGCCAAGCTGCGGGACGAGACGGCACTAAAAGAAAGCTATAGGCGCAGCCTTCCTCTGCTGCGGGAAAACTTTCTCAATAACTTGATCCGCGGCCGGGTGGTAAAAGACCAGCTGCATCAAAAACTGGAAGAATACCAGCTGGAGCTGGGCAAAGGCAAGCAGTGGATGGTGGTTTATTTGACACCGGAACAAGGATGGATGGTGGCAGAGAAAAAAGAAATGGCCATTTTGTCCATCAAGCAGCTTTTTGAGCGCCATTTTTCTTCCTTTGCCTGCGCCTTTTTCCATTATCACCGAGATTTGTGTGCCGTCATCGGTTTGCAGGAAGGAGAGACGAAGGAAGATGTCATTGCGCTGCTGACCGACAGCTGCCGGGAAAGCAGGCGTATTTTGGATTTGGTGCTGACTGTTGGCGTGGGGCAGCCGGTGGCAGATTTGATGGAACTGGAAGAAAGCTATCTGCAAGCCCGGGAAGCCGCTGGATATAAGGAGATTGCCCATGCCGGCGATGTGATTTATATTGCAGACGTGGACCGCAGCAACAGCACGTTTGTGATGCTGGACAGTAAAACGGAAAGCGACCTGGTGGCCGTGCTGAAATTTGGCGAGACAGAAAAAACAAAGCGGCGTGTGGAAAGCATTTTGGAACAAATGCGTGCCATGCCCATGCATGAAATCCAATACCAGGCGTATGTGATCAGTTTGTTCCATGTTATTTTGCATATTGTCAGCCGCTATGAACTCAATGCCAGAGAAATTTTTGGCGGCAAGGAGAATTATTTTGAAATTCTAAACGAAATTCAAGACCGGTCGGCCCTGGGGCCGTGGCTGATGAAAACTTGTCTTTCCATCAGCGAGCAATTGTCTGATGAACGGCAGGATTCCACTGCCACTATGATTCGCCTGGCCAAGCAATATATACAGGAAAATTATCCAAACAGCGACCTTTCCCTGGAGACGATCTGCCAGTATCTCCATATCAGCCCCACATATTTTTCCACGGTCTTTAAACGGGAGGTGGGCGAAAGCTACACCGGCTATTTAACCCGGGTGCGGATGGAAAAGGCGGCTGTGCTTTTGAGCACCACCGAAGAAAAAACTTATGTCATTGCCAAGGAAGTGGGGTATGAAGAACCCAATTATTTTGGCTATGTCTTTAAAAAAACCTATGGGGTTTCTCCCAATAAATACCGGGCAGGTGAGCGGGGGTGAAACAGCTGTATCTTAGATGGTGGCGCAGTTTGTATGCCCGCATTACGCTGCGGCAGCTGATTTGGGTTTCTTTTACGCTGACGTCGCTGCTGGGGGTGGGGCTCTTTGGGCTGACCTTTTATGGACGTTATTCCAGCCAGCTGCAAGAAACCATCATTGAAGAAAACAAAAATTTGATGGAACAGGTGGCCAACACCTGCTCCAGCTATGTCCACCGGATGATGAAAGTATCTGACTCGTTATATTATACGGCCATTCGGCGCGTGGATGCCAATCAGGCGATGCTCAATGCCTCCTTTCAGCTTCTGTACGATACCAATAAAGACGAAATTGAAAGCATTGCCCTTTTTTCCATCCAAGGCGATTTATTGGCTTCGGCCCCGGCGGCAACGCTGCGCGACGGCTTTGAAGCAAGGCAGCAGCTTTGGTTTCGGGCGGCGCTGGCGCAGAGGGAAAACCTGCTGTTTTCTCCGCTGCAAGTTTCCAACGCCTTTGCCAGCCAGGGCGGCAGCTATACCTGGGTGGTGCCCATGAGCCGGGTGGTGCAGGTGCAGACGGAAACGGGCCAGCAGGCGGGCATTTTGCTCATTCAGCTGCGCCACAGTGCCCTGGAAGATATTTTTTCTAATGTATTGCTGGGAGAGGACGCTTATGTCTATTTGATTGACCGTAATGGAAATTTGCTCTATCATCCGCTTCAGCAGCTATTGTCCAGCGGCGAAATCCAGGAAAATAACCAGAAGGCTGCTTCTTACCGGGACGGCAACTGGGTGGAGGAATTTCAGGGACAAAAGCGAGATGTGCTGGTGAAATCCATTGGGTACACAGGATGGAAAATTGTGGGCGTTATTCCGCAAAATGACATCAGTCTTACGACGGTAAAAAGCGTCTTATTTGCTTTGTTTCTGGGCCTTTTTTTCCTAACGGCACTGGCGGCGCTTTATGGGTTGATTTCCCGCCGGGTGACGGAGCCGCTGCTGCATTTGGAGGCAGAGGTGAAGGAGCTGGAAGAAGGGAAATGGGATACGGAAGTTGCGGTGGAAGGCTTTGCCGAGGTGCGCCATCTGGGCAGCGCCCTCAACCACCTGGTGCAGTATATCCGCCGTTTGATGGAAGATATTGTAAAAGAACATGAAGCCAAGCGGCGCAGTGAAATTTTGGTGCTGCAAAATCAAATCAATCCCCATTTCCTCTATAACACGCTGGATATCATCGTCTGGATGATTGAAAACGAGAAGAAGACAGAAGCGGTGCGGGTGGTGACGGCGTTGGCCCGGTTTTTCCGCATCAGTCTATCCAAGGGGAAAAATATCATTCGTGTTTGTGACGAGGTGGAACATGTCCGCAGTTATTTGACCATTCAGGAGATGCGCTACAAAAACAAGTTCCAATACCGTTTTGATGTGGCAGAGGAAACCATGGAATTGGGCGTGCCCAAGCTGGTGCTTCAGCCGCTGGTGGAAAACGCCATCTATCATGCCATGGAATTTATGGACGGTGACGGAGAGATTGTGGTGCGGGGCCATGTGGCAAAACAAACGCTGGTGCTGGCAGTGGAGGATAATGGCTGCGGCATGACGCCGGAAATGACCGAGGCGCTTTTGGCCGGCAATATCCAGTCGAAAAAAGGCAGCGGCGTCGGTGTGAAAAATGTCCAGGAGCGGTTACAGCTGCTGTTTGGCAAAGCGTATGGCCTATTCATCCAGTCGGAACCAGATGAGGGGACCATAGTAGAGATTCGTCTGCCAGCCATGCCCTATGAGGAGCTGGCCAAAAGGGAGGGGGAACGATGAAACGTCGTCTGTTTCAGCTGATCTGGGGCTTGTGCTTGGCGCTGCTGTTTTTGCTGGCAGGGACAGACCTGTTGATCAAAGAAGAAAAAAAGCCGGTGTATCAAGTTTCGGTGCTGCTGGAAAGCGCATCCACCAATGGCTGGACCCAGTTTCAGCAAGGGATGGATTTGGCCGCCAGACAATATAATTTGGATGTCAGCTATGTTACGCTGTTTGATGAGCAGCAGCCGGAAGAACAGATTACCCTATTGCAAAGAGAAGTGGATAATGGCGCCAAAGGCGTGGTGCTGACCACCCAAAATGAGGCATTGTTATCCCGCCTGGTTTCTTATGCCCAAAGCGATATCCAGCTGGTCAGTTTCGGAAACCAGGTTTCTTCTCCCCGTCTCAAAGCATCCATTCAGCCCAACTGGTCCACCGTAGGCCGCAGTCTCAGCGCCTCGGTCATCAGCCAGCAGGGCACCCAAAAGCAGATTGATTTTGTTTATACCAGAACCAATCAAGTTTCCACAGAATTGATTGCCAAACGTTTGGAAGAAATTTTTACCGGGGCCGGCATGTCTTTTCAGCGGCTGCGCCTCAACCAGGTGGACGAGGCCCAAACGCTGATGCAGGGGCTGGCTCAGGAAGAAAACCATGTGGTGATTACGGCAGAGCTGTCTTTGCTGGAAGCCTGCGGACAGTATGCTTCGGCGGCAGTGCCTGTGTATGGGCTGGGCTGGAGTGATAAAGTTTGGCAGCTTTTGGAAGCGGGCAGTATCACCGGCGTGGTGGTGACAGATTCCTTTGCAGGCGGATTTCAGACGGGAGAGTGGCTGTATCAGCTGCTATCAGGAAAAACACTGGAAGAAAAGAAAAGCGATCTGCCCTTTGTGATGGTGACAAAAGACACCATGTATCAAGATCAGGCAGCGCAAGTGCTCTTTCCCATTACATAGCAGAAAGAAAGGCGGAATTGGATGAAAAAGAAGTGGGGCATCGTATGTTTAATTTGCTTGGCTTTGGCAGTTTTATGGGGAGCTTTTTTTGGCAAACAGGGCCAGGTGGAACAGCCCAATATCAAAATTGGCGTCATCACCTATAAAAGCAATGACACGTTTGTGGAAAGCATTGTGACGGCCATGGAACAAAGTGCCCGTCAGTGGGAACAGGAAACGGGCATATACATTACCATGGATATTTCTTCGGCCCAGGAAAGCCAGCGAACCCAAAACAGCCAGGTGGAGCGGTATTTATCCTTGGGATATGATGTGCTTTGTGTCAATCTGGTGGACCGCACCGATGCCAGCACTGTGGTGGATTTGGCTGCCGGCGCCCAGGTGCCTGTCATTTTTTTCAACCGGGAACCGGTGCAAGAAGATTTGATGCGGGCAGATGACGTCTATTATGTGGGAACCCGGGCAGAAGAAACGGGCCGTGCCCAGGGAGAACTGGCGGTGGAAGCTTTTTTAGACGGCCGCATGGTAGACAAAAATCAAGACGGGGTGCTGCAATATGTGATGCTGGAAGGGGAAATGGGCCACCAAGATGCCATCATCCGCACGGAAGAATCGGTGCAGGTGCTCAAAGAAAGCGGCATTGCCACACAGCTGCTGGCCTCGGCTGTGGGCAACTGGGAACGCAGCCAGGGAGCAGCTTTGATGGAGCAGTGGCTCAATCAGGGCCTGCCCATCGAGCTGGTGTTAAGCAATAACGACGATATGGCCCTGGGGGCCTTGGATGCATTGCAAAAAGCCGAAATGACGGTGCCGGTCATTGGCATTGATGGCACAGAAGAGGGAAAAGAGGCAGTCCAAAACGGAACGCTTTTGGCCACCGTAGACTGCAATGGGCAAGCGCAGGGGGAAGCCATTTTTTCTTTGGCGATGGCCCTGGCCCAAGAAGAAGCCGTTCCTGCTCAGCTGGAGATAGAGGGTGATCATTATCTCTGGATTCCCATCGACAAAATGACTGGTGAATAGTGCAAAATGTATATTTTTGTCGAAAAAATACGGCTAATATGTACAAAAAGCTGAAAAAACAGTAAAAAATCAAGGGTTAAGGCTAAAATTTCTTCTGTTCTTTCTCTTGGGACAGGCTTATAATAAATGAGTCAAGATCATTTGGGCTGTTTGCAGGCACAGAGGGAGTGCGGCAAATAACCGTTACCACAAGGGAGGAAAAAAACAAATGAAAAAGAAACTTTTTGCACTGGTATTGTCTGGCTTGATGGTATTTTCTCTGGCCGCTTGTTCTTCCAGCTCTTCGGAAGGGACTACGGAAGAAGCTGCCGGGGAAGAAACCGCCACGACCGAAGAAGAAGGCGCCACTGCCGAAGGCGAAGTGCCTGATGTTGGCGTTTTGATCTACAAATACGACGATACCTACATCTCCACCGTGCGCAATGCATTGGAAGCTGCTTTGGATGGCAAAGCCAATGTGAGCATGCAAGACGGCAAAGGCGATCAGGCTACCCAAAATGACCAGCTGGACGTTATGATCTCCAAAGGCGTAGACGTATTGTGTGTCAACATGGTTGATGCACAGGCCGCTTCCGGTGTGGTGGAAAAAGCAAAAGCTGCTGACATTCCTGTTATATTCTTCAACAGAGAACCAGCCACCGATGTCATCGCTTCTTATGAAAAAGCCATTTTTATCGGCACCAATGCAGCCGATGCCGGTAAAATGCAGGGCGATATCATCACCGACTTGTTCGCTGAACATCCAGAATATGACTTGAATGGCGACGGCAAAGTACAGTATGTGATGTTCCAGGGCGAACCAGATAACCCAGAAGCCATTGCCAGAACCCAGTACAGCGTAGAACAGGCTGTAGAAAACGGCACTGAAATGGAACAAGTAGGGGAAACTCAGGTTTGTAACTGGGATACGGAACAGGCACAGAAAGCCATGGAAGCTATCTTGGCTGCCAACGAAGGCAAGATCGAATTGGTTATCGCCAACAATGACGGTATGGCCATCGGCTGTATTGCAGCTTTGAGCAACATTGGCTATAACGTAGAAGGCGGCGACAAATTCATCCCAGTCATCGGCGTTGACGCTACCGATGCAGCAAAAGATGCCATTGCAAAAGGCACCATGAGCGCAACCGTACTGCAAGACGGCGAAGCAATGGGCAATGCCGTTGCAGCAGTTGCATTGAATGCAGCTTCTGGCGCTGATTTCTTGGAAGGCACCGAATTGACATTGGATGACACCGGCGTTGCTGTGCGTATTCCTTACGCTCCTTACACCAAATAAAAATCGTTAGCGAAAAAGCAGATCGCACAGCGGAATATTCTGCTGTGCGATTTGCCATTATTAGGAAGAGTGGTGTTTCAATCAATGGCAGAAAGCAGTGTAATGATGGAAAAAACGGGAGCCGCTGCTGCTTCCTCATATGTATTGGAAATGACAGGCATTGAAAAGCAATTTCCTGGGGTAAAGGCTCTTGACGGTGCGCAGCTTCGTTTGCGCCCTGGCACGGTGCATGCACTGATGGGCGAAAACGGTGCAGGGAAATCGACGCTGATGAAATGTCTTTTTGGCATTTATAAAGCCGATGCCGGTTCGATTTTAATTGACGGAAAAGAAACCCGGTTTACAGGGCCGAAAAACGCCATGGATAACGGCGTTGCCATGGTGCATCAGGAACTGAACCAGGTGTTAAAACGCAGTGTGATGGAAAATATCTGGCTGGGACGATTCCCTAAGAAGATGGGTTTGGTCAGCCACAGCGAAATGTATCAAAAGACAAAAGAAGTTTTCGACGAGCTGGATATCCCAGTGGATCCGAAAATGATGATTGGCAAACTCAGTGTATCCCAGCGGCAGATGGTGGAAATTGCCAAAGCCGTTTCTTACAATGCAAAAATCCTGGTGCTGGATGAACCAACCTCCTCTTTGACCCAGGAAGAAGTGGAACATCTTTTCGTTATCATCAATAAGTTAAGAGACCGTGGCGTGGCCATGGTGTATATCAGTCATAAAATGGAAGAGATTCTTCGTATTTCCGACGAAGTTACCATAATGCGAGATGGTCAATGGGTGGCAACGGAGCAGGCCCATAATTTGACCACAGACAAAATCATCAAACTGATGGTAGGCCGTGATTTGACCGACCGGTTCCCGCCAAAAACCAACAAGCCTGGCGAAGTGATTTTGGAAGTGAAAAACTTGACAGGCAAATATATGCCCAGCTGTATTGATGTCAGCTTCCAGCTGCATCGAGGCGAAATTTTGGGCGTAGCCGGCCTGGTGGGCAGCCGCCGGACAGAATTATTGGAAACCATTTTTGGCATTGCCCATCACCAAAGCGGCGAAGTGCTCAAAGAAGGCAAGGCCGTCAATAATAAAGACAGCCGCAAAGCCATCGAAAACGGCTTTGCCATGCTGACAGAAGAGCGCCGGGCCACCGGTATTTTTGGCGGCATGAGCATTTTGTTTAACTCTGTCATTGCCAATATCGGTAACTATCGGAATTTCGGCTTTTTCCTGTCCAATAAGAAAATGGCCGGTGACACCAAATGGGTCATCGACAGTATGCGGGTGAAAACGCCATCCCAAAAAACCCATATCCGCACCCTCTCTGGCGGCAATCAGCAAAAAGTCATTTTAGGACGCTGGCTGCTGACCAAACCGGATATTTTGTTGCTGGATGAACCAACCCGCGGCATTGACGTAGGGGCCAAGTATGAAATCTATCAGCTGATCATTGACTTGGCCAACGAAGGCAAAAGCGTGATTGTGGTATCTTCGGAGATGCCGGAACTGTTGGGCATCACCGACCGGATCATGGTCATGAGTAACGGCTATCTTTCCGGTATTCTCGATACGAAAGATGCCACACAGGAAGAAATTATGCGCCTGGCTGCGCTGCATATTTAGGTCATTGGAGGGGTTTTACTATGGATAAAGCAAAATTGGGCGGCAAAAGCTGGCAGGAGTTTATGCTGGATTATGCCTTATATTTTATTTTGGGTATCATGATTATTGGTGTGGTGATTGCAGACCGCACGTTCTTAAGTTTTGATAACATGTGGAAAATTTTGGCCCAGGCTTCCACCCGTGGCATCTTGGCGCTGGGGGTTGCCGGTATGATTGTGTTGGCCGGGACCGACCTTTCGGCCGGACGTATTTTGGGCTGCGGCGCCGCCATTTCGGCATCGCTGTTGCAGAGTATCACATACGCCTCCAGAATGTATCCACAGATTACAGAACCAATGAATATGCTCATTCCATTGATTCTTTCCATCGTGGTTTGTACCATTTTCTGTTTGCTCAATGGGTTTGGTGTGGCCTATTTGCATGTGCACGCCTTCATCATTTCGTTGGGTACCCAGTGGATTTCGTATGGTGCACTGTGTCTGTATATCGATAGCCAGCCAAACGGCGCTCAGCCTTTGGCCAGCTTGGAAACAAAATACATCGATTTGGTCAACGGCAGCTGGCTTGGGCCGGTGCCAAACCTGGTTATTTTCCTAATCCTTTGCTCCATTGTGATGTGGATTGTCTGGAACAAGACCACGCTGGGCAAAAATATGTTTG
>CALWLF010000006.1 GCA_944381455.1 uncultured Clostridia bacterium
AGTAAGGAGGACTTTCCTGTGGGAAAATTATTTGGTACCGATGGCGTCCGCGGCATTGCCAACGAAACGCTGACCGGCACTTTGGCCTATCAGCTGGGGCGGGCCGGAGCCTATGTGCTGACAAAAGAGATGGACCATGCGCCAAAGATTTTGGTGGGCATGGATACCCGTTTAAGCGGAGATATGCTGGAAAGCGCACTGGTGGCAGGCATCTGCTCTATGGGAGCCCATGCTGTTTTGGCAGGCATTGTGCCCACACCGGCTGTGGCGTATTTGGTACGAAAGTATAAACTGGATGCCGGGGTGGTGATTTCTGCCTCCCATAATCCGATGGAGTATAACGGTATTAAATTTTTCAATAAAGACGGCTATAAACTGCGGGATGAGCTGGAAAACGAAATCGAGGACTTGATTTTCCATCATTTGGAAGAACTGCCTTCGCCGACAGGCGGCAGCATTGGCACAAAACTCATCAGCGACGATGCGGTGGAAGATTATATCCAATTTTTGACCAAATCCACATCGGCCCGGTTTGACGGCATCAAAGTGGCGCTGGACTGCGCCAACGGCGCCGCCTATAAGGTGGCCCCCATTTCCATTTTGAACTTGGGCGCCAGCATGTGCATCATCCATAATGAGCCGGACGGCACCAACATCAACGACGGCTGCGGTTCCACCCACATGGAGGATTTAAAAAGATTTGTGGTGGAAAACGGCGCCGATATTGGCTTTGCCTTCGATGGCGATGCAGACCGCTGCCTGGCAGTGGACGAAAAGGGCAACCTCATCGACGGTGATAAGATTTTGGCCATCTGCGGCTTGGCCATGAAAGAAAAAGGACTGTTGAAAAAAGACACCATCGTGGGCACCGTTATGAGCAATCTTGGCCTTACCATGATGGGGCGCAAAGAAGGCATTGAAATTTTGCAGACCAGTGTGGGCGACCGTTATGTATTGGAAAAAATGATGGAAGGCGGTTATAACATCGGCGGCGAACAGTCGGGGCATATCATTTTCCTGGATCACAACACCACCGGAGACGGGGTTTTGACGGCCATCCAGCTGCTGACGGTGATGAAGGAAACGGGCAAAAAAGCTTCGGAACTGGCTGCTGTGATGGAAACCATGCCCCAGGTGCTTGTCAATGCCAAAGTCAACAACAACAGAAAAAATGACTATCTGGAAGTGGAAGAAATCCGCCAGGCCATTGACCGTCTTTCGGAAGTGTTTGCAGAAGAAGGCCGGGTGCTGATTCGTACCTCCGGCACAGAACCGCTGGTGCGGGTGATGATTGAAGGCAAGGACCTGGCAAAAATGGAAGAAGAAGCAAAGGCGCTGGCAGCGCTCATAGAAGCCCATTTGCAATAAAAGGAGTGTGAAACCCTTATGTGTGGCATCGTTGGTTATATTGGCAAAAAACAGGCAACACCGATTTTGATGGAAGGCTTAAGCAAGCTGGAATACCGCGGCTATGACTCGGCCGGGGTGGCAGTGCATAACGGCTCCTCCATCAAAATGGTCAAAGCCCAGGGCAAACTGGTGAATTTGGCCGGCCGGCTGGAAGAAACGCCGCTGACTGGCACATTGGGCATTGGCCACACCCGTTGGGCCACCCATGGCGCCCCCAGCGACATCAACAGCCATCCCCATATGAGCGAGGATCAAATGATTGCCGTGGTCCATAACGGCATCATTGAAAATTATTTGGAAATTAGAGAAGAACTGGAAGCAAAAGGCTATCAATTCCGTTCAGAAACGGATACGGAAACGGTGGCGCTGCTGCTGGATTTTTATTATAAACAAGGTAATTCCTTTTTGGACAGCGTGTTTGCCGTATTAAAACGCATTGAGGGGGCCTATGCCCTGGCCATTTTGTGCCGGGATTACCCCGATATGCTCATCGCGGCCAGAAAAAACTGTCCGCTGGTCATTGGCCAAGGAGAGGGAGAAAACTTTATTGCCTCCGACATTCCGGCCCTGCTCCATCACACCAGAGAAGTGTATTTCCTTGATGACCATGAAGTGGCTGTGGTCAAGGCCGATTCCATTACCATCTATAACGAGCAAAAACAGACCGTTGAGCGGGATTTGTTCCATGTGGATTGGAGCGTGGATGCGGCAGAAAAAGGCGGCTATGACCATTTTATGATCAAAGAAATCAACGAGCAGCCCAAAATTGTCCAGGAGCTGATTAACCAGCGGGTAAACCGCGCCCTGGGCGAAATCAACATGGACGGCATTTCCCTGACCAAGGCAGACCTGGAACAGATTGACCGCATTTATGTGGTGGCCTGCGGTACGGCATACCATGCCGGATTATACGGCAAGTTTTTGATTGAAAAAATCTGCCGGATTCCGGTGGTGGCCGATGTGGCCAGCGAATTTCGCTATAAAGATCCGATTTTGGATGAAAAAACATTGGTCATTGTGGTATCCCAAAGTGGGGAAACGGCCGATACTTTGGAAGCGCTGCGCATTTCCAAGCGCCATGGCGCCCGGGTTTTGGCCATTGTAAACGCCGTAGGCAGCTCCATTGCCAGAGAGGCCGATGACGTATTTTATATTTTGGCAGGCCCAGAAATCTCTGTGGCCTCCACTAAGGCTTTTACGGCCCAGGCCCTGTCCATGGCACTTATTTGCAGCCATATGGCTTTATTGACAGGACACATGACCAAAGAAGAATTTGACCAGCTGTGTGACCAATGGGAGGCACTGCCCAGAGAAATTTCCCATGTACTGCAAAAGTCCTTGGAAGAAGAAAAACTGGCCAAAAAATATGCCCAGAGCAAAAACGTATTTTATATTGGCCGGGGCGTAGATTATTTGGTGAGCATGGAAAGCTCCTTAAAGCTAAAGGAGATTGCCTATCTCCACAGCGAAGCCTATGCAGCCGGGGAGCTGAAACATGGCCCCATTGCCATGATTGAAGACAGCACCTTGGTCATTGCCATGCTGACACAAGAGGCACTGTTTGAAAAAACACTCAGCAACATCAAAGAAGTGAAGGCCAGAGGGGCCAAAGTCATTGCCATTGCCCAAAAAGGAAACCGGGCGGCAGAAAGCGAGGTGGAGGATATGATTTATATCCCCCAAAGCAGCTGGATGGTGGCGCCGCTGCTGGCCAATGTGACTACACAGCTGTTTGCTTATTATATGGCAAAGGAACTGGGCACCGATATTGACCAGCCTCGAAACTTGGCCAAATCTGTGACAGTAGAATAGAAAAACAAAAAAGCACCTGGCAGCCGAAAGGAGAGCAGGTGCTTTTTTATGGGAAAACTTGACAACGCTATAAAAAACAGCTGCCAATCCTTCCATGGAAGTCATCAGCAGCTGTTTTTGTTTGTTGTGTTTAATCTACAATATAAATGGTTACGTTGCGGCGGCCCCAAGAAAAGGCGTCGCTTTTTGTTTCATAACAAAGGTCGATTTTGTTGCCCTTGATGGCCCCGCCGGTATCTGCGGCAATGCCGTAGCCATAGCCGGGGATATATAACTGGGTGCCAAGGGGAATGACACTTGGGTCAACAGCAATGGTGCCATAGCCTGCCCGAGTACCGGTGGCTGTGATGCCGGTGCAGCCAGCATCATACGGAGTATAACCTGTGGCCTGCACTTGCAACGCTGCCGTATAGGAGATCCCATTGATGCTTCCTGCCGTGGTGGCAGCGGCTTCTGGTTTTTTGGTCCCAATTTCAATGATTTCTGTAACAGGTGCCTGTAACACCGTTTCTTCGCTGGTTTCGGTGGAAACCAGCTTTCCGCCTTCGTAAATGGTTGTTACGGTAATTTGGGACTGACCAACTTTGCCGGCTTGTTTCACGCGCCGAACGCCTTCTTCCAGTTGGTCGTTTTCCACTTCTTCCGTTTCATAGGGAATTTCTTTCACTTGGGTGGAAACGGTTTCTTTTGCAGTTGTGACAGAAATGGTCATTTTTTCTTTCAGCTTATCGGTGGTTGCGACATTGGTTAAGGTGTAGTCGCCGGGAAGAGAGTCGCTGTTTTCTTCCAGACATTGGCCTACGGTGGTGCTGGTGGTATAAATCATACGGGGAGAACCGTCCACTTCCAACACCACAGGGATGGCCTCGGTGATGGTGATGGTGTTTTTGTCTTTCAACAACTCCTCTTTGGAGAGAGAAAGCAGGTCCTCTTCTTTGACATCAATGTCAGCTTCTTTCAAAAATTCTTCTACTGTTTGTGCTGTTGTGGTGTAGGTGTTTTTGCTGTCCGCAGTGATTACGGTTACCTGTTTTTCATTTTCGTCTGCGCTGTATGCGGATACGGTGCCGCATAACGTAACCAGAGCTAAAATCACCAAACAAAGCACACGCAACTGTTTCGTCATTTTTACCTCCTCGGATCTTTGGGGCTGAATCAAAAGTCGATGGTAAGCTGAAAAAATATGCCCCAAATTTCTTCTTAGTTTATTATTGACCATTTTCTATGAAGCGGATTTGTGTGGGAAGCATGCTTCCCTTTTCACTTACGGTGTTTATTTTAACATATTCGTAATAATTTTGCAATCAATTTGAGCCAAAAACGCGCCAAACCGTAATCTTTTGTAAGATTTGAATGGAATTTTTCCTGTTTGCTGGCAGAAAAACCGAAGGATATGTGAACAATGGGCAAGCGTAATTTTTTACCTTTGGTACATTTCACAACAAAAAAAGGAAATATTTAGAAAAAATGGAATCAAATAGACAGTTGTTTCAAAGAACCAGATGGGGACAAAAACTATGTTTTTTTTGAGAAAACCAAGGCATTGGACCAAAAAACTTGATTTTTTAAGGAGAAAGTGGGGAGAAGGAGAAAGAAAATACAATGTTTCTCAGAAAAAAGGGAGAATCCGTTTGGTCTTTCAGAAGAGGAAAAAATAGACAAAAAAAGAAAGAGGCAGCAGCTTTTTGAGGAGATGGGATGAGAAAATTACATTGGAGAAAGAGAAAAAAGAAGCGTCGCCGATGGGGAATGAAAAAAGAAGTCTATTTTTTTTGTTTTATTCAGAAAAAAGACGGCAAAAGCAAGGAATGCTTTGCCGTCTGATGAGACTAGCGTGGGTTTTTTCCGCCAAAAAACAAATCCAGGCCATTTTGCTTGGTGATACTTGCCACCTCTTCGACGGTGATGCCTTTGATTTGTGCCATTTTTTCGGCCACATGAATCAGCAAAGAGGAGTCGTTTCGTTCACCGCGGTGAGGCACTGGCGCCAGATAGGGGCAGTCGGTTTCTAACACCAGGTGGTGGATGTCAATGGCCTTCACCACCTCCACCAGTTTTTTTGCATTATTATAGGTAAGAACACCGCCAATGCCTAAATAAAAGCCCATCTGGACATAGGCTTCGGCCATTTCCACGCTGCCGCTGTAGCAGTGGATGACGCCTTGATGGATGCCGCTTTGGGCAATCATGTCAAAACATTCCTGGGCGGCATCCCGGCTGTGGATGATGATGGGCAGCTCCAGCTCCTTGGCCAGGCCCAGCTGTTCATCAAACCAATAGCGCTGGGCCTTGCGGGGAGAATTGTCATAATAATAGTCCAGGCCGATTTCGCCAATGGCCACCACCTTTTCTTCCTCCAGGGCCACTCGTTTTAACAATGCCAAGTCTTCCTCGGTCATGTCTTTGGCATTATGGGGGTGAATGCCTACGGCAATATAAAGAAAGGGATATTGTTTGGCCAGCGCCAGACCGGCCTTGACGGCTTTTCTGCTTTCGCCGGAATTGACAATCAACTCCACCCCGTTTTGATGGATACGGGGCAGCAGTTCCTGCCGGTCGTCTTTGAAACGGGGATCGTCATAATGGGCATGGGTGTCAAAAAACATAATAACCTCCTGAGTTTTCCGGCATAGGGCCAGAATCAAAACTCTGCTACCTCCATGGGAGATAGCAGAGCAGAACACACAATTATCTTACTTCGCTGCCACTGGCAACACCTTTGTCATCTGTTACCAAGGACAAATTGCCGTCGGCGTCTTCGGCGCAAAGAATCATGCCATGGGATACTTCACCCATCATTTTTCTTGGCGCCAGGTTGGCAACGATGACCACTTTTTTGCCCACCATTTCTTCCGGCGTATAGTATTTGGCGATGCCGGAGAGAATGATGCGGGTTTCATTGCCCACTTGGATGGTGTTTTTCAACAGTTTTTTGGAGCCTTTGACAGCTTCGCTGGCGATGACTTCGCCGGTTAAAAGCTGCACTTTGGCAAAGTCGTCGATGGTGATTTGAGGTACGGTTTCGGTGGCTTCGTCCTCTTTTTTGGCCATCTGGTTTGCAATGCTTTCTGCCTGGGCGGCTTTCAGGGCAGCATCCAGTTCTTCCAGCTCTTTTTTCATATCAATGCGAGGGAAGAGAGATTCGCCTTTGGCGGCAGTGAAATCTCTGGCCAAAAGCCCCCATTGTTTCGTACTGTCCCAAGCGGTCAGCCGTTCATCGGTGATGTTTAACTGCTGCCAGATGAGGCCAGGCGCCTTGGTCATGAAAGGCTGAAGCAAAATGGAAATGATGCGGATGCTTTCGGCAATGTTATACAACACACCGGCCAGTTTTGCCTGGTTGGCTTCGTCTTTGCAAAGCACCCAAGGCTGGGTTTCATCAATATATTTATTGGTGCGGCGAATCAGCACCCACAGTTCGCTCAAGGCGTCGCTAAAGAGCATTTTGTCCATGTAGCCTTCAAATTTTTCCACGGTGGCCGATGCCGTTTTGATGAGGTCTAAATCAAATTCGGTGCCTTCCTGGTCATAGGGCAATGTGCCGCCGAAATATTTTTCAATCATGCCGACGGTACGGCTCACCAGGTTCCCCAGGTCGTTGGCCAGGTCGGAATTGATACGCTGGATCAACGATTCATTGGTGAAGTTACCGTCTTGGCCAAAAGCCACTTCTCTTAACAGGAAATAGCGGATGGCATCGAGGCCATAGCGTTCTACCAGCACCTTAGGATCCACCACGTTGCCTTTAGATTTGCTCATTTTGCCGCCGTCGATGATGAGCCAGCCATGGCCAAAGACTTGTTTTGGCAGCGGCAGATCCAGCGCCATCAGCATGGCAGGCCAGATGATGGTATGGAAGCGGACAATTTCTTTGCCCACCAGGTGGATATCGGCCGGCCAGTATTTTTGATACAGGCTGTCGTCATCGCTGCCATAGCCCAAAGCTGTGATATAGTTGGACAGGGCGTCCACCCACACATAAACGATGTGGCCGGGATCAAATTCCACAGGAATCCCCCAGCTGAAAGAAGTACGGCTGACGCAAAGGTCTTCCAAACCGGGTTTTAAGAAGTTAGAAATCATTTCTGTTTGACGGCTTTGTGGAGAAATGAAGCCAGGGTGTTCTTCAATGTGTTTGATCAAAGCGTCTTGATATTTGGAAAGACGGAAGAAATAGCTTTCTTCTTTGACTTTTTCCACTTCACGGCCGCAGTCTGGGCATTTGCCGTCCACCAGCTGATGCTCGGTGAAGAACGTTTCGCAAGGGGTGCAATACCAGCCTTCATATTCAGATTTATAAATATCGCCCTTGTCATACAAGGCTTTGAAGATTTTTTGCACGGCTTTGACATGATAGTCATCGGTGGTGCGGATGAATTTGTCATAGGAGATATCCAAAGACTGCCACAAATCTTTAATACCACAAACGACTTTATCGACATATTCTTTTGGTGTGACGCCTTGGCTGGTGGCAATGCGTTCAATTTTTTGTCCATGTTCATCGGTACCGGTCAAAAACATGACATCATATCCGCGCAGTCGTTTATACCGCGCCATGGCATCTGCCGCAACGGTGCAGTAAGAATGACCGATGTGCAGTTTATCACTGGGATAATAAATCGGGGTGGTGATATAAAATTTTTCTTTTTCCAAAACAATCCCTCCATTGATAAGCGTTCTAGGCTTTTTGCGATGCGTTCACCATAGGGTTATTATAGCCGTTTTGGAACAAAAATGCAAAAAAAAAGTGAATGAATTTGAATTTTTGACCAGGTATTGAAAAAAATACAGTATATAGCCGAAAATTGTAGGTTTTGGTAGAAAAACCACTGGTTTTGAAGAGTTTATTCTGCATTATTTTGGTTTGCAAATGCTGGCTGGTTATGATAACATGAAACAGAGAAAAAAGAAGGTAAGATGGGGGGAAAAGACTGTGGTGGAACAAAAGATACAAATCAAAAACAAAACAGGTATGCATGCATCGGTATCAGCACAGTTTGTTGCGTATACACATCAATTCCACGATGAAATTTATTTGGTGAAAGAAAATCAAACGGCAAATGCCAAAAGTTTGCTGAATCTGCTGATGTTGGGCTTGGACTGCGGCAGCGAGGTGCTGGTGCGGGTGGAAGGTCCGACGGAAGAAAAGACATTGAAACGGGTGTTGTTCTATATTGAAAATATAGACGATTGATGCTGAAAAAACCAGATATGTAAAAAAGATGTAAAGCACTGCAAGGCAAAAGGGCCAAATTGCGGTGCTTTTTTCATGGTCTCTCCGCCGGAAATTTTACAAAAAAATAAAAAAAACAGCAAAGTAGATTTTACATCGCTGTTTTACCATATCACCTGTAAATCAAAAAGAGACAGGATAAAGGAGAGAAGAAAAAATGAAAAGAATGTTGAAATTTACCATGGCTTTGGTACTGGCTGCATCGGTATTTGCCGGCTGCTCTGCAAGCTCCGCCGAAACCACCGAAACAAGCGGGACCACAGAAACGACTGAAACAACGGAATCTACCGAAACGACGGAAGCAACCGAAGAAACCACGGGGGCTATGGAAGGCGCCATCACCGTTGTTTCCAGAGAAGATGGTTCCGGCACCAGAGGCGCTTTTGTGGAACTGTTTGGGGTGGAACAAGAAAATGAAGCTGGCGAAAAAGAAGACATGACCACTTTGGATGCCATCATCACCAACTCCACTTCTGTCATGATGACCACCGTGGCCGGTGATCCATCTGCCATTGGATATATTTCTCTTGGTTCTTTGAACGATACGGTAAAGGCAGTGAATGTGGATGGCGCAGTGGCCAGTGTGGAAACCATCAAATCTGGTGAATACAAAGTATCTCGTCCATTTAATGTAGTGAAAAAAGGCGAACTGAGCGAAGTTGCACAGGATTTCCTGAACTTTATCTTGAGCACCGAAGGCCAGGCCATTGCAGAAGAAAACGGTTATATCCCCAACGACGGCACGGAAGCATTTGCCGGCGGCAATGTAAGCGGCAAAGTGGTTGTGATGGGTTCTTCCTCTGTCACTCCAGTGATGGAAAAATGGAAAGAAGGTTATATCGCCATCAACCCCAATGTGGAAATTGAAGTGCAGCAAAGCGATTCCACCACCGGTGTAAACTCTGTACTGGAAGGCATTTGTGACTTGGGCATGGCTTCTCGCGCCCTCAAAGACAGCGAAGTGGAAGGCGGCGCAGAAGGCATTGTGGCAGCAACCGACGGCATTGCAGTCATTGTCAACAACGAAAACCCAATCAGCGATATCAGCAGCGAAATGGTGAAAAACATCTTTGTAGGCGATATCACCGACTGGTCTGAAGTACAGTAAGGCGCGGAAAATCAAAAAAAAGGGAGCCTATTTGGCGCAGCTTCATAAGAAAACAAAGATGGCTGAAGCCCTTACAGATAAAGGAGTTCAGCCATCTTATTTTACAAAAGCTGGTTTTTTTGAAGTGTATTATTGCAGTTTTCAAGAAGAAAGAAACCATGGGTTTTTCTTGAAAAATCGCTTTGTGTTCTCTTTTTTGGAGGAGATAGGATGAATCAAAAAAAAGAAACCCTTGCAAAATGGATTTTTTGCCTGGCAGCCTGCACATCGGTGGTTGCCGTTTTGGCTATCTGCTTCTTTTTGTTTGCCGAGGGGCTGCCGGCCATGGGCGAAATTGGAGTGAAGGAATTTTTGCTGGGCACAAAATGGAAACCAACCAATAACTATTTTGGCATCTTTCCTATGATTATTGGCAGCTTGATGGTAACGGCGGGGGCATTGATTGTAGGGGTCCCCATTGGGATTTTGGCTGCCGTGTTTTTGGCTTTTTATTGTCCGAAGAAATGGTATACGCCCATTAAGGCCATGACAGAATTGATGGCCGGGATTCCTTCGGTGGTGTATGGCTTTTTTGGCCTGGTGGTGATGGTGCCTTTGGTGCGGGAATACATCGGCGGAAAGGGCTATAGTGTATTAACGGCATCGTTGCTTTTGGGGATTATGATTTTACCTACCATCATTGGGGTAAGCCAAGCCGCCATGGAAGCGGTGCCAAAAAAATATGCCGAAGGTGCCTTGGCCTTGGGGGCCACGAAAGAGCGAAGCCTCTTTTTTGCCGCCCTTCCGGCCGCCAAAAGCGGGATTTTGGCCGGCGTTGTGCTTGGCATTGGCCGGGCCTTGGGGGAAACCATGGCTGTGGTTATGGTGGCCGGTAACCAGCCCCAGATTGCCAAGAGCATTTTGTCCGGGACCAGAACGTTAACCAGTAATATCATTTTGGAAATGGGCTATGCCGCCGATTTGCATCGGGAAGCGCTTATTGCCACCGGTGTTGTGCTGTTTATCTTTATTTTGATTATCAATGGTGTTTTTGCAGTGTTAAAGGAGCGTGGCGGACATGAAAAGTAAAAGAGATCCATTGAGCCTGTTTTTGTTGGCTGTGGTTCATGCTTCGGCCGCCATTGCCGTGTTTGTGGTGGTTGCCATTGTGATTTATGTGGTGGTCAATGGCGTACCAAATTTGGCACCGGAATTGTTTGCGTTTACCTATAACAGTGAAAACCAGTCGATGTTACCTTCTTTGATTAACACACTGCTGATGGTGGCGCTGGCGCTGTTATTGGCCTGCCCAATAGGGATTTTGGCCGCCATCTTTTTGGTGGAATATACGGTGACAGGCAGCAAGCTGGTGAAAGTATTGCGCTTGGCAACGGAAACCTTGTCCGGGATTCCTTCCATTATTTATGGTTTGTTTGGACGTATTTTCTTTGTGCTTGTGTTGGGATTTGATATCAGTTTGTTGTCCGGCTCTTGTACGGTGGCGCTGATGATTCTGCCTTTGGTGATTCGTACGACGGAAGAAGCACTCCTTTCGGTGCCCAAAAGCTACCGGGAAGGGAGCTTTGGATTGGGGGCCGGGAAACTGCGCACCGTCTTTCGCATTGTGCTGCCGTCGGCTTTGCCGGGGATTTTTGCCGGCGTGATTTTGGCTGTGGGCCGTATTGTGGGCGAAACGGCGGCCATCATCTACACCGCAGGCACCGTGGCAGAACTGCCTGGCAGTGTCTTCGACTCCACAAGAACGCTGGCCGTTCACATGTATACGCTTTCTTGTGAAGGTCTGTTTATGGATAAAACCTATGCAACGGCCTTTGTATTGCTGCTGCTGGTATTGGCCCTCAACGGGCTTTCGGGCCTTGTGGCAAAGAAATTGACGAAAGGAGCAGGGGAGAAATGATTTTTTCCATTCAACACCTGAATTTATACTATGGTTCGTTCCACGCCCTCAAAGAGGTGAACTTGGAACTGCCGGAGCGGGAAATTACGGCATTTATCGGTCCTTCTGGCTGCGGCAAAAGTACATTATTGAAATCCTTAAACCGGATGAACGATTTGGTGGAAGGCTGCCGCATCGAGGGCAATATTTTGCTCAGCGGTCAAGACATTCGTACTTTGGATGTCAATGGCCTGCGCAAACGGGTGGGCATGGTATTCCAAAACCCAAACCCGTTTCCTATGAGTGTGTATGACAATGTGGCCTTTGGTCCAAGAACCCATGGGATTAAGAAAAAAGCAGAGCTGGACGAGATTGTGGAGCGTTCGTTGTGCCAAGCTGCCATTTGGGATGAATTGAAAGACCGTTTGAAAAAAAGCGCCCTTGGCCTTTCCGGTGGCCAGCAGCAACGTCTTTGTATTGCCCGAGCCTTGGCGGTGGAGCCGGAAGTGTTATTGATGGACGAACCAACCAGCGCCCTGGACCCCATTTCTACCTTAAAAATTGAGGACTTGGCCGCAGAATTGAAACAAAAATATACCATTATCATGGTCACCCATAACATGCAGCAAGCCGCCCGTATTTCTGATAAAACGGCTTACTTCCATCTGGGCGAAGTGGTGGAATTTGGGGATACGGAGCAAATTTTCTCCAATCCAAAACAAAAAAGAACGGAAGACTATATCACAGGGAGGTTTGGTTGATGCGCGAGAAATTTATGGAACAGCTGATCAAGCTGCATAATGAATTGACCAGTATGGGTTATATGTGTCAAAAAGCCATTGCACTGGCCATGGAAGGGTTACTGGAGGGAAAGGAAGATTCCTGCCGCAAGGCCATTGTGTTGGCCAAGGAGACGGACGAGGCAGAAAAAAATGTGGAAAATCTCTGTTTGAAGATGATTTTGCAGCAGCAGCCTGTGGCCAGCGACTTAAGAAAAATTTCTGCTGGCTTAAAAATGGTCACCGATATGGAACGCATGGGCGACCAGGCAGAAGATATTGCAGAAATTGCCCTGGGGCACCGGGTGGGCGATTGGCCAAGGAAAGTGGATTTGGAAGCCATGTCCAAAGAAGCCATTTCCATGGTCCACAAGGCCGTCAAAGCCTATGTGGATAACGACTTGGATTTGGCCAAGGAAGTCATGGCCCAGGACGATGTGGTGGATCAGTATTTTGAAACCATTCAAAATCAGCTGATCGGTTTTTTGGCCGAGGATAAAACCGGCGCTTATATTGTGGATGTGCTGATGGTGGCAAAATATTTGGAACGCATTGGCGACCATGCCGTCAATGTGGCCGAATGGGTGGAGTACGCCGTTACCGGCGCGCATAAAGGCCATCCGGACCAGCTGCCATTGTGCTGAGAACAAGAAAAATGCCCTGTGATTTATCACAGGGCATTTTTTGATGGAACAGCAGTTTATTTGAATTCGCGAATCATTTTTTCCCGCAGCGTATACAGTTCTTCCGATAAATCCACAGGCACGGTATGTGGATTTTTCAGCCGGCGGTGTTCATCCCATAAGGTACCCAGCTCTCCTTGGGCATAGGCACGGATGTCCATGGTTTTGGAGGAGGTATAGACACACTGGCCGTCCACAAAGATGGGCACCAGCAGCTCCCGAATGGTATATTGTCCGGCTTTGAGGTGCATTTTTTTCCAGGTGGCCGTTTGGTCAAACAAGGTTAAGTCTTTTGTTTCATCCAATGTTTCTGTTTCCAGACAGATGAGGTCGGCTTTGATTTTGCCGGTTTCTTTGTCATAAATCCGGTAGACTTTCTTTTTGCCAGGCAGGGTGATTTTTTCCGGATTGTTGGACAATTTGATTTTTGGCACCCAGTTGCCAGCTTCGTCGGTTTCAGCGGCCAGTTTATAGACGCCGCCAAAGGCCGGGGTATCGTCGGAAGTGATCAGCTTGGTGCCAACGCCCCAAAGGGAGATTTTGGCCTTTTGGGTTTTGAGGCTACTGATGAGGTTTTCGTCCAAATCGCTGGAGGCGGAGATGATGGCGTCGGTAAAACCGGCCTCATCCAGCATTTTTCTGGCCTGTTTGGACATATAGGCCAAGTCTCCGCTATCGAGACGAATGCCATAGCCTTTTAATTCATAGCCGGCTTCTTTCATTTCTTTGAAGCACTGGATGGCGTTGGGTACCCCTTGTTCCAAGGTGTTATAAGTATCCACCAGCAAAATGCAGGCATCGGGGAACTGTTTGGCATAGGAGCGGAAGGCTTCCAGCTCGGAAGGAAAGCTCATGACCCAGCTATGGGCGTGGGTGCCTTTGACGGGCACGTCAAAAAGTTTGCCGGTTAAGACATTGCTTGTCCCAACGCAGCCGCCAATGACAGCCGCTCTGGCCCCATAGGTACCGGCGTCCGGCCCTTGGGCCCGGCGCAGACCAAATTCCAGCACAGGGTCCCC
>CALWLF010000007.1 GCA_944381455.1 uncultured Clostridia bacterium
TTTTACATCAAGGCAGAAGCTGCCGGAAAGGTAGCCCGTCCAGAAACAGAAGTGGAAATCAGAGGTCTGGAAAGCTACACCAGCGGCAAAATGGCTTCTCTGCGTGTAGGCCGCATTGAAGAATAC
This sequence comes from uncultured Clostridia bacterium, assembly GCA_944381455.1. Lineage (GTDB taxonomy): Bacteria > Bacillota > Clostridia > Lachnospirales > Anaerotignaceae > Neoanaerotignum. Next base: position 127 of record CALWLF010000007.1, read on the forward strand.
ATCCGGGAAATCACCCAGGATCCTGGTGTAAAAAAAGTGGAAGTTGTGTTTGTACCTCATAATCCAGAGGCAATTTTTACAGCAGTCATCAAAGGCATTCAGGCTGATGGTTCCTGCAAAAAAGCCATTTTGGAAGAAATGGCCTTTTCTGTACCAACAGAAGAATGCGAATTGTTCGATGTAGAAGAAGTGGAAGACCGTCGTGGCAGCGGCCGCCAGCAGAGATAAATCAGGGGGAGGAGTTTTGGATATGCAGAAATTAAAATATCGTATTGTACCACAAGGCGCCGCTGATGGTATTGTGCCTTTGAACTGGGTATTTTTAGATTGCAAAGATGTGGAAGCTTTAGGGCTGACCTATCTGGATGCTTGCAAAATCATTGCAAAAGAATTGGGAAAAGACTGCGCAGCCGTTAACATCATGGATATGGATGCCGTTACCGTTACCAGCGATGGGATTATGGTTGATGGCGCCGTTGCTGCACTGGCATCTGTAGACCATGGCATGATCAATAAGGATTTTGGTTTCTTAAATGTCAGCGAATTTAAACAATACGAAGGCATGATGGAAGCAGAAACCCATATGAAACAATGGCTGAGCGATTATTATAAAGGCAAACCTCTGCACCGCGGCCCAAGTATGCCAGACAGAGGTGCCAGAGTTGGCCACAACGAAAACATGACCTTGACTGGCCGCATTGCCAACAACAACGTAGGCTCTGAAGCCATGAACATGGTAGATATGACAGAAATCCTCGTTCCTCTGCTGGGTATGCACGAAATCATGCACGATGGCACCGTAAACATCGGCATTGCAGGCCCTGTGGTATCCGTTGGTATCGGTATGGTTGTCAGCGAATTGCAAGGCCGTATCTTCGGCTACACCTCCTTGGGCGCATACCATGCCGGCATGAGCGCACATAACTCTGGCGAATATGCAAAAACTGTAAAGAGCGACTATCCAGCCATCGTTTCCACCAAACCTATACTGGCAGAATACACCCTGCGTGCATTGGATTGCGGCATGGTGCCAGGCCGTGACATCGGCTGCTCTCCTGCCGTACTGTCTTTGGCAAAAGCCTATGGCAAACCAATCGACCTGGACAACATCTCCAAACGCGCTTGGATTGAATTGGAAAGCATCGGCATCACCCGTGAAAAACTGGAAGCAGATGCTCCTGTGTTAAGCCGGGAAGAAATCATCGCAAAAGCAGACACCATTATCCCTGGTATGGAAGATGCCAAGACTTATGCTGTATCTGATATTTGCGAAATCAGATATGCTGAATTCTAATTTTAGGATACTTATGGTGCAAAAGCCAATGCTTTTGCACCATTTTTTTTAAAAAAAACCGCCCGTTCTCCCGCAGCAAACGAGAAACGGACGGTTTTTTATTGCAGCTGCAGCTCCTTTGCCAAACGCTGCTCTCCTTCCCATTGAAAGCAGCAATCAGAAAGCTTCTGGATAAATCCTTCACTTTTGATGGTGCGCCTTTTGTTATAATAGCTGCTCATCAATTTTAACACCTTTGCCGGATACAGCAGCATGGCGCCCAAGATCTGTCTCTGCGGCCCATCAAAAGGCCAAATAGCGCCATAGGCTTCCAAAACTTTCTCCCCTTCTTGTACAGAAAAAGTTTCCTCTTTTTGCAGCAGCCGCAAATACTCTGCTACATCGCTCAACGGACAGCCATAATTGCAGCGAGCAAAAGAAGTGATAAACAGCGTCTTTTCCTCCATCTCCACCACGCTGCTTTTGATGCGGTTGTGGCACAAAATCCCCTGGGTGTTGGCTTGTTGGGCCAATGATAGATAGCTGCCGCTCCAAAGCCGCTCTTCCACCTCTTTCAGTTTTTCCTGCAAGGAATCAAAGCGCCGCAAAACTTCCACATCCACCAAAGAAAGCCTGCTTTGGCGGTGAATCCATTTTTTAATCCGGTTCAGCTCCTGCCGCTTATCGCGGCACAGTTCCACCAAATTTTTAGACGGAGACGGACTTTCTCCCGTCATACCCACCGACGCCTGGTGAAACTGGGCCAGCGTTTTGGCCCCCAGCAAATCTGTTTCCTCCTGTCCAAAGGACACTTCCTCCCGCTTGCGATACGGCAGCAGCACATACCCGGCCTCTGTCCCCAACACATAAGGCTGCCCGTCCAGGCTGAGACAAAACTGCTCCACACCAAGAAACCCCCGGTCTGCCACATATCGCCGCACCCGGTCTTCAAAACAGACTGCCGCCTGGTCTCCTTCTGTTTTGCGCAGTTCTTTCCATCCATCGTTTGTTTTTACCACCAAACCTCGGCGGCTGCGCTGGCTTTGCAGCAGCCGCAGGCCATAGCCTTCGGCCAGCAGTTTTTCATAATCCTCCATGGACATTCCTCCCTTTCTCCTTTCGCCTGCTTTCATTCTATGAAGGGAATTGGAAAAATAGGAGAAAAAAAAACGACACCCCATGTGCCATCGCACACAAAATGCCGCTTTCCTAAGTGCATCTTCAGGGACTCGAACCCTGGACCTTGTGATTAAGAGTCACCTGCTCTACCAACTGAGCTAAAGATGCATATATCTTAAACGCAAGAAATATAATATCATTTTCCCCCTATTTTGTCAAGTCTTTGTCCCTTTTTTTTGCCTTTTCTTGCAAATTTTTTTTCTCCATCGTATAATAAAACCAGTGTTTTTACACACCGAGAGCAGATCCAACAAAGAAAAGGAGTTTTGCCATGACAATCCGTTTACCCCAGGAGGTCCGCCTCATTTTAGATACCATCAACCAAAGCGGTCAGGAGGCTTATATCGTCGGCGGCTGCGTCCGAGACTGCCTGATGGGCATTGCACCCCACGACTGGGACATCACCACCTCTGCCACGCCGGAGGAAGTGAAGGCCCTTTTTTCCCACACCGTCGATACCGGTTTGGCCCATGGCACCGTCACCGTGGTGCTGCATCAAACCAACTATGAAGTGACCACCTACCGGGTGGAAAGTGACTATATGGACTGCCGCCATCCCTCTTCTGTCAGCTTTACCCGCGATTTGCACGAGGATTTACTGCGGCGGGACTTTACCATCAACGCCATCGCCTATCACCCCACAGAGGGCTTTGTAGACCTTTTTGGCGGCCAGGAAGATATTCATCAACATATCATTCGCGGCGTAGGAGCGGCCGATGAACGATTCCAAGAGGATGCTTTGCGGATGCTGCGGGCCGTCCGCTTTGCCACCCAGCTGGATTTTTCCATTGAACCAAAGACCTTTGCCGCCCTTCAAAAAAATGCCCCTCTCATCGAAAAAATCAGCGGCGAGCGCATCCGGGAAGAGCTGGGCAAAACATTGAAAAATCCCCATCACCACCGGCTCCATCTCCTTTGGGCCAGCGGCCTTTTGCCCCATCTTTTGGGAGAAGATGCCCCCCTGGTGCTAAAGCAGGAAACAGACCTCATCCAAGCCCTCTCCCGCCTGCCAAAACAGACGGCCTGCGCCTTTGCCGTCTTCTTGTGGCCCCTGCCCTTTGCTTCTGCCAAAAAAATTTTGGCCAGGCTGAAATTTGATAACAAAACACTGCGCGCCATTGAAACGGTATTGCGGGAAAAAGCGTTGCCGCTCAAAAAGGATGTGGTCTTTGTGCGCCGTCTGGCTTCTCGGCTGGGGCTTGACCACTGCCGTTATCTGCTTTTGGCCAAACAAGCCCTGGGCGAGGCAGAAGCTGCAGAGGCTTTGACCTTGCTTTCTGCCATCGAGCAAAACGGCGATTGTTTAACCATCGGCGATTTGGCCCTTTCCGGCAAGGACCTGCTTTCCATGGGCTTTTCCCAGGGCAAACAGATGGGAGAGACATTGCAGGCCATGCTCGAGGAAGTACTCTGCCATCCAGATCATAACCAAGCAGACTTCTTGCGCACCTTTGCAAATGGTTTGCTGCAAAAATAATTTCGTTTCCAAAAACAAATCCACTTCTTTTTCGTATTTAAAAAAAAGAAAAAGGAGTGGATTTTGCTTGCATCTGTTATTTACCATCAACCAAAGCTATTTATTTGCCTTAAAAACGTGTATCCATTCCATCTGTCGCTTTGAAAGCAAGGATGGGTATGACATTTCTATTCACCATGACGACCTGAGCACCACCGAAATCCAAGCCTTTCTGGATTCCTTTTCCACCTATGCGGGCCTTTCTTTCCATTTTATTTCCGTCCCCAAAGAAACCTTTGCCGCCTTTCCTCAAAGTAACCGTTATCCAAAGACCATGTATTTTCGCCTCATGGCTCATAAACTGCTGCCCGAAACGGTGGACCGGGTGCTCTATTTAGACCCGGATATTATAGTCATCCGCCCCCTGGACCAGTTATACCAGTTGCCTTTTCGCGCATCCACCCTTTGCTATGCCGCAACCCATGTCAAAGGCACCTTGGAAGAGCTCAACTGCCTGCGCCTTAGCGTACCCGATGGCACGCCCTATATCAACACCGGCGTGTTGCTGTTGGATTTAAAGGCCCTGCGCGCAAAAGACCGCACGGAAGAAATGCTGCGCTTTATCGAAGAAAAACAGGCCGTCTTTACCCTGCCCGATCAAGATATTTTCACCGCCCTCTATGGCCAACAGACCCAATTACTGGATACCATGGTCTATAACCTTTCTGACCGGATCTTGACCATCTATAATGCCAATTTGATTAACCCCCGCCGTGGCCTACACTGGGTGCGGGAAAACACGGTCATCATCCATTATTGCGGCCGCAACAAGCCTTGGAAAAAGCCTTATTTGGGCGTCTTAAATATCTTTTATGAGGAACTGCTTCAATCCCTGCCCGCATCGGTGCAAAAAACCCTGTCGCCTTGACAGGGCTTTCTTTTTGTTTTATTATTCTGTTATACGATATATCGCGTTACGTTATAACGAAGAAAGGAGTCTCCCATGTCCTCTTCCCCTATGACAGAGGCCATGTACTATGTCCTCTTGGCCCTTTGTAAACCCAATCACGGCTATGGTTTGATGCAAGAAATTGACCGCCTTTCTGCAGGGCGCATGGCCATGGGGCCAGGCACCCTATACGGCCTGTTGCGCCGGTTAGAGCAAGAAGGGCTGATTACACTGCTGGAAGATGATGGCCGAAGGAAATCCTATGTCATCACCGAAACGGGAAAAGAAGCCTTGTTTCACGAATACCGGCGGCTGAAACGGCTGCTTTTGGACGGCGCTTTTTTGGCAGATTGGCTTGAAACGGAGGAATCCCCATGAAATGGACTTATCGTTTGCAGTATCCCGACTACGCCATTGGCGAAAACGAACAACTTGATGAAAAAATGAACAAAAAAGGCTGGCAGTTAAAAAAACGAGGCCAAATCCTCAGCCGGTTTCAACGTCAATCCCCGGCCGATACGGTCTATCGCATCGAGCTTTCCTCTCCTGGTCTGTTTTCTGGCACCCTTTTGCCAGAGGATTTGATCCAGTTTTACGAAGACTGTGGCTGGCACTATGTGACCGGCTATGACCTGGTCCATGTTTTTTCTGCCCCGCCCGATACCGCGATCCAAGACTTTTATCAAGAACCCCAACAACAGGCCGAAACCGTGCGCCATCTCATCCGCAGCTATCGCCGGGGCATTATGATTTCCCTTGCGACGCTGCTGCTTGTTTTGCCCATCCTTCTTTTGGGCAACAATCAAAACAGCGCAACAAAAACCTATTTGCTTTCGCCCTATCTGTTTTGGATTTATGGCCTATTGATTCTCGTCAGCTTTTGGCGGCTCATCAAAGGCTGGGTACAAAGCGGGCGGCTGTATCGCTCTTTAAACAAGGGCATTGCCTTGGACCATCGGCCCAAAAAAAGGCATCGCTTCT
>CALWLF010000008.1 GCA_944381455.1 uncultured Clostridia bacterium
AAGAATAAGGCAAAAAACAGACAGCCACTTTAAGTGGCTGCCTGTGATTGTAATGCGTTGCCAAATCTTCGATATTCCCTTTTAGGGAATACGCACGCAATACCCCTTCTAGGGGTTGTTCAAACCACTAGTTTACTAGTGGTTTTGATTAAATAAAAAAGTAAATTGTTATTCTAGGGTAATGCTTTCTAATATGTCTCCCAAAGCAGCATCGTAGTCCATCACCAAATCGTAGCTTTCGGTGCCGCCTGCAAAAACGGAATCCTGCATACCGCTATAAGTCAACACAACGCCGTCTGTTTCATCTCGCATGAGTTCATCTCCCACAGGCAGACCTTCTTCTTTCTGCTTTTCATAATCGCTGATGGCGGAAAGGCCAAAACTACCAATGTTTCCCACGTCCTCTCCATTGGTAAAGCGGACCAGAAGAATGGAACAATCATCAGGACTGACAGGTTCCAGGCTGATATATCCTTCCAAGGAAGCAGGAATATCCATCGTTATGGCTTTTTCCACTGTGCCTTGTATGAAAGTGCCGGTCAAAACGGCTGTGGTTGCAGTTATTTCGGCGCCAGAGCGGCCAGTTTCGGCAAGGTCTTCTTCCGTTTCGACTGTTTCCATTTGGGCAGATTCGGTCTGATTGGAAACGGCGCTAGGTGCATTGGTTTGGCTGTTGCAACCACTGAGGGCAAGCAAAGCAGCTGCGGCCACAGCGATAAAACAAGTTTTTTTCATGGTTTCACTCCTTTCTGTGGTTTCACTTTAATGGACAGAGAAAAGGTGGAAAAAAGTTTCTTATGATAAAAAAGAATTTTTCCCTCTGTGAATTGACAAACGGAAATAGAACCGATATACTGAAACACGCATGGTTTGTTTCGACAAAGTTTCCATCTGTTTTTCGGGGGAAGAATTGCAAATAAAGAGAGGAAGAAAGCTATGGAACAAAAGGAACTGAAAAAAACCCTGGGACGGTCGGCAGCCATGGCCACGGTGGTAGGCTGTGTCATTGGTTCGGGCGTATTTTTTAAGCCGCAAGCCATTTATACAGCTACAGGCGGTGCGCCGGGGCTTGGGATACTGGCTTGGCTCATTACGGGGCTGATGTGCATTGCAGCAGCCATGACCTTTGCAGAAGTGGCTATTTTGGTGCCAAAAACTGGGGGAATGGTTGCTTATTTGGAAGAAGCATTTGGTAAAAAGGTCGGCTTTTTGGCCGGATGGATGCAGACGGTGTTATTTTATCCTGCCATGATTGCGGCGCTGGCTGTGGCTTTTGGGCAGCAGGCGGCGGTGTTTTTTGGCAACAGCATGGTGGTGCCGGTGGCCATGGTGGTGCTTTTGGTTGTGATGATCATCAACAACTTAGGCTCTGATGTGGGCGGCAAGGCCCAGGTGATTTTTACCCTTTGTAAATTGATTCCGCTGGGGCTTTTGATGGTCTTTGGGTTTGTCCGCGGCGGCGGAGAAAACGCCATTTTAACGCCCATGGTGGGCGAGGGGCTTTCGGTGGTCAGTGTACTGGGGCAGCTGATGATTTCAGTATTATTTGCCTTTGACGGCTGGACCAATGTGGGCGCTGTGGCAGGAGAGATGAAAAACCCGGGCCGGGATTTGCCGCTGGCCATTGTAGGCGGCGTTTCGGTGATTATGGCCGTCTATCTTGTCATCAACATTGCTTATTTGTGGGTGCTTCCAGCCGATGTATTGATGAACGAAGCGGCGCCGGCTTCGGCAGTGGCCACGGTGATTTTTGGCGAAGTGGGTGCCAAACTGATTTCGGTGGGCATTATGATTTCGGTGCTGGGCACCTGCAATGGTTTTTTACTTTCTGGCAGCCGTGTCTGCTACTCTTTGGCAGTGCGGGGAGATTTGCCTTTTAGTAAGGCCTTGGCAAAGCTCAATCAAGCGGCAGTGCCTTCCGGCTCTCTGCTTTTGGTGGGAGTGTTAAGCTGCGTGTATGCCGTCACCGGCCAGTTTAACCGGCTGAGCGATCTGGCCGTATTTGCCTGCTGGATTTTTTACACGCTCACCTTTGTGGCCGTTTTTGCGTTCCGAAAAACAAGGCCCGATGCGCCGCGCAGCTACCGAGTGCCAGGGTATCCGGTAATTCCGGCTTTGGCCATCTTGAGCGGCTGCTATGTGGTGCTCAACCAGCTGTTTTTGGCCGGCAGCACCACCCGGATTTTAGCCATTGGCAGCATTATTTTGACACTGATTGGCCTTCCCATCTATGGGGCGCTGCATCGAAACCGATGAAAAACGGGGATTTTGTTGAAACAGACAAAATCCCTGTTTCTTTTTTGTAACAGTTGCTTCTAAACTGCCTTTTTTTTCAGTGTTATACTGGAAAGAAAAAGGAGGAATGCAAGATGAATCCAGTGGTAAAAGCCCTGCAGGATGTGGGCGTTTTTTATTTGGCAACGGTGGAAAATGGAGAGCCGAAGGTGCGGCCATTGGGAGCTGTGATGGAATGGGAAGGAAAAGCCTATCTTTGCACCGGCAACAAAAAGGCCATGTACCGGCAGATGGTGGCCCATCCCCAGGTGCAGCTGTGCGGCGCAAAGCCAGACGGCACTTGGGTGAGAGTGGATGCCAAGGTGGTGGAAGATGACCGGAAAGAGGCCAGAGAGGCCATGCTGGAAGCTGTGCCAATTTTAAAAGGGATGTATCGGGCCGATGACGGCATTTTTACGGTGTTCTATCTGGAAGAGGCCAAGGCCTATGATTGCACCATGACGGGAGAAGCCACGCCGATCGAATAAAATCCCTTGACAGGAAGCAAAAAATGAAGTATGATAAAAATATCTTACAGATGTAAGAATCTGTGAGATATTTTTTTTGTTTTTAATTATTACGTTTGTAAGAAAAGAGGTGCGTCATGAAACAGCGTGTGTTATGTTTCGTTTCAAAAGGGGAAAAGAAAAAGAAACCATATGGCGTTGGCAGAAAGCGGCGCCATGTTGGACGATATTGCGTTTTCTTACTCGCAGGGCTTGGCATGGTTGGTCTTTGGTGGATTCTAGGGATGGCAGAGCCGCCGCAAGAACGGCTTTTGGCCTATGCGGAGGCATTAAAAGCAGGGGAATATGAAACTATGTATGGCCTGCTTTCTGCTTCCAGCCAAGAACAGATTTCCCTGGAGGCGTTTCAAAGGAGAAATCAAAATATTTTTGAAGGTATCGAGTTATCGGACTGCACTTTGACCATCACCAGCGTGGAAAAGCAGGATTGGACGGCGGCCAAGGTTTCTTATGAGATGGTGTATGAAACGGCGGGAGGGCCCATTTCCTGTTCCAATGCGGCTTACTTTCAGCGCCAGTGGGGCAGTTATGGCCTGGTTTGGCAGGACAGCTTGATTTTTCCTTCTTTGACGGCGACGGACAAGGTGCAGGTGCTGACCAAAAAAGCCAAGCGGGGCCGTATTTTGGACCGCAACGGCACAGTGCTGGCAGGAGAAGGCATGGCCACCAGCGTGGGGCTGGTGCCGGGAAAAATGGCCGAACAGCCGGAGCGGGATTTGGAAAAACTGGCCCAGCTGTTACAAATTTCTGTGGAAGACATCCAAAAAAAGCTTTCTGCCTCCTGGGTAAAGGATGACAGCTTTGTGCCCATCAAGACCATAGAAAAAGTGGATGAAAAAGCCCTCCTTGGATTTTTGCCGGAGGAAAAGGCGCTAGAAAACCAGCTGCTGCAAGAGGCGCTGTTATCTGTGGACGGTGTCAAGCTGACGGATGTGACGGTACGGGAATATCCGCTGCGGGAAAAAGCCTCCCATCTGACCGGCTATGTGCAGACGGTGACGGCGGAGGATTTGGAGGAACATGAGGGGGAGGGATACACGGCAGACAGCGTCATTGGCCGCAGCGGCGTGGAGCTATTATATGAAGCAGAACTGAAGGGCGAAGATGGGCTGACGATTCAGGTGGTGACAGAAGACGGCGCCATAAAAGAGGTGTTGGCAGAAAAGCCGAAGGTGGATGGCAAAGACATCCGCCTGACGGTGGATAGTGGATTGCAGGCAACGTTATACGAGCTGTTTTCGGAAAGTGAAAGTGCTTCGGTGGCCTTAAACCCCGAAACGGGGGAGGTGCTGGCATTGGTCAGCACACC
>CALWLF010000009.1 GCA_944381455.1 uncultured Clostridia bacterium
AAACTCTGTGCCAGGGATAAACTTGTGGAAGGAAAAAAGGAGAAAAAGCGATGAAAGAACGCTATTCCATTGGAGAAATTGCGCAGATGATGGGTGTTTCGGTACAGACGTTACGAAAGTATTGTAATCGGGGCCTCATCACGCCGGAATCGGTGGATCCCAAAACGGGATACCGTTTTTTTTCGTTCAATCAGATCCATGTGATTGATAAAATCATCTATTTTCGACAGCTGGGCATGTCGCTTTCGTTTATTGAAGAAGCCATCCAGCAAAAAGATACCCCAAGCCTGATTGCCATGCTGTTGGAGCAGCGGGAGCGGGTGGCCAAGGAAGTGGAGCAAAAACAGAATATTTTAGATTGTCTGGATTGGTATATTGGCTATTTTCGGCACCGGCAAGCCGGGCAGCAGCCGTTTCCTTATTTGGTTTCTAAGCCCAAACGGTATGTTTTGGCGGTCAAGTGCCACAAGGAGGAGCAGGTGGCCGACTTTGAAACACGCCTGGCACAACTGCGCCATAGCCCCCAGGGGAACTTGTTTTGCTATCTGCGCCAGTATGGCTATTTGATTGATTTTGACGCTTTATTGCAGCGTCGTTTTGAAAACCGTTATAAATTTATTTATGTGGAAGAAATTCCATCCCAGCTGGGACGGGACATGGAAGAACATGTGCTGACGATTCCGGCCGGAGAGTATTTGTGCTTTTTTGATACGAAAGCGCTGGGCAGCAGCGTCATTGACCAGTTGCAGCAGATGACGTTGGAAAAACCGTCTTTGGTGCTGGTGAACGAATATGAAAAAAATTTATCGGAGTATGAGGCAACTTATGAATTGGAGGTTTTGTACCGCAAAAAAGAAAACTAGAAAATGCAGAAAATGACATGAATTGTCTGACTGAGTTACATACTTTCTCCTTTTTTGAGAAAAATAAGGGTGTCTTTTACATTGTGGAAAAAAAGGAGGACTTGATTGATATGAAAGCCACAGGCATTGTCAGAAGGATAGACGATTTGGGACGGGTGGTGATTCCAAAGGAAATCCGCCGGACACTGCGGATTCGAGAAGGCGATCCGCTGGAAATTTTTACGGACCGGGAAGGAGAGATTATCTTCAAAAAATATTCGCCCATTGGCGAGCTTTCCCGTTTTGCCAAAGAGTATGCCGAAGCGCTGGCCCAGACGGCAGGGCACATTACCTGCATTGCCGATAAAGACCACATTGTTGCTGTTTCCGGCGGCGGGAAAAAAGAACTGATGGAAAAACACATCAGCGCTGCCTTGGAACAGGCCATCAGCGCCAGAACGTCGTTTCGTGCCAGCCGCAGCGAGAGGGAGTTTGTGCCGGTGCTGGAAGAAGATGCCGAAGGATTGTATCGATATGAATTGGTAACGCCCATTTTGTGCGAAGGCGATGTGCTGGGAGCCGTGATGTTTTTATCTTTGGATAAAAGTATGGGAGAAGTGGAAACAAAACTGGCCCAGACGGCAGCCGGTTTTCTAGGCCGTCAGATGGAACAATAATAGGAGCGCAAAAGTGCTGCATGGATAGAGATGCAGCGCTTTTTCCATGAAAAAAAGGTATCGCTTTTGCGATACCTTTTTACCGTATGCGGGTGGTGGGACTTGAACCCACACGAGGTCGCCCTCGCCAGATTTTGAGTCTGGTGCGTCTGCCATTCCGCCACACCCGCTTGCTCAACGCCTAATTATAGTAACATAAGTACAGATAAAAAGCAAGGGTTTTTTTGAAAAAAATGAAATTTTTTCGGAACCAATGGCTTTTGCTTTACGTCTGAAACACTATCAGGTATGATAGGGGAAAATACAGCAGAAAGGAGCGGAAGCGAAGTGGATCGTGACGAATCGCTTCGCCTGGCAGCATTGGCCAAACAAGGGGATACGGCCGCCTTTGAGGCGCTGGTGACGGCATATGAGCGGATGGTCTATAACGTGGTATACCGCATGATGCCAAACCAGGAAGATGCCAAAGACATTTCCCAGGAAGTGTTTTTGAAGGCATACCGGTATTTGGACCGCTTTGATCAAAAAGCATCCTTTTCCACTTGGATTTATAAAATTGCCGTGAATACGGCCATTGATGAGATGCGCAGGCGAAAGGGGAAAGAAACCATTTCTTTGGACTGGGAGTTTGAAGGGGAAGACGGGGCGCAGAAAAAACAGTATCAGCCCGACGGGCCCAGTGTAGAAGAACAGGTGCTGGAAAAAGAGGGCCTTTCAGAAATTTGGCGGGCCATGGCAAAGCTTTCTGCGGAACACCGCACCGTCATCACCTTAAGAGATGTGGAAGGACTCAGTTATACGGAAATTGCAGAAATTACAGGCGCGTCTTTGGGTACGGTGAAATCTCGCCTGGCCCGGGGACGATTGGCCTTAAAGGAATTGATCATAGCCCAAAAGGCATATGGGGCAAACGGCCGGAAATATACAGAAAGGAGGGGACAACATGAATTGTGAAATGGCGATGGAAGAAATGAGCATGGCGCTGGATGATATGCTCACGGAGGAACAATGGCAAGCACTTTTGGAACACCTGTCTCGTTGTCCTTCCTGTGCTGCACTCTGGCGTCAGTGGAAGGAAAATCAAGCACTGCTGAAGCAAACACCGTTGTTGGAGGTGCCGGCAGGCTTTCATGAAGAATGGAAAGAAAAGTGGCAGGCCATGCTGGCCGAAGAAGAAAAGGCAAAACAGGAAAAAACAGGAAAACAGGAAGAAGCGCCAAAACAGGAGGCAGCCGTGGTGCCGTTTCCAAAGAAAAAGCAGCCGCAGCCCTGGAAGAAAATGGGCGTTGCTGCCGCTGCCGTCTTTTTGATGGCTGTGGTGGGCATGGGCGGCCGGTCTTTGATGGAATATCAAAAACATCAAGAGGAAATGACAGGCAGCCAGATGCTGACAGGAACAACAGAAGAGTCGTCTGCGGAGCCGGCCCAAACGGCTTTGCCTCTGCCGGAAACAACACAAACGGAGCAGCAAGCAGTTTTGGAAACGGAAAAAGCGGAAGAGGAGCAGGCTGCTTTGCCGCAGCAGGCAGAAACGGCGCCTGCACAAACGGCAGAACCTGAGGCAAAGGCCGCCCCTGCCCCATCGGAAACGGAAACTGCCGAGGAAAAAGAGGCAGAACCGGCAGCTTTGCAGGCAGCGGAAGATACCCTGGAGGCAACGGCCCAACCCTCTTTGGCAGAAGCTCCGGCCGTTGCCCAAGTGAGAAGCATAGGGGAACAGCAAAATACCAACCAGGCAGATGTTTCTGCCCAGCAGGCCATGGAAGCGGCAGAGATGGAAGAAACGGCATCGGAGACGCAGGCAGAAGCATCACAGCCGATGCTTAGCGCCGTGACAGCAGTTTCCGGCGAAGGAACAGAAGAAAAAAAGCTGCTTTCTAGAAAAAAAGTGACGCTGGCGGCAGAAAATGTGGCAGAAACCTTGCAGCAGCTTTCTGCTTTGACAGCACAGGCCACCCTTTGGGAAGAAGAAAACAAGGTGGTGCTTTCGGTGTCTCTCAACCAGCAGCAAAGCCTGTTGGAAGAGGTGCGGGCGCTGGGTACAGTGCTGGAAGAAGAACCCATCCAGGAAGATATCACCTTCTGGTATACCCAGACAAAAACAACCGAGCAAACGGCGCAGCAAGAAGCTGCCGCTTTAGAAGAAAAAGCTGCCCAGTCGGGCTTGACAGCCCAGGAAACAGCGGCGCTGCAGCAGGCCAAAGAAACGCAAGCATCCTGCCAAAAGTCTTTGCAGCAATGGGATGCGGCGCTCAAAAAAATAGAACTGGAAGTCTATGTGGTTGCAAAATAAAGCATCCGTTGGAAAAAGCAAACCGGCACGGTCTTTTAAAAAAAGTTTTTGAGAAAAAATAAGATTGAAAAAAGATAGCTGCAATCCTTGGTTTTTCAGGATTGCAGCTATCTTTCTATTGGGATGCAGCTGTGCCAAAAGCGTCTTTCATCAGATACAGCGCTTACTGCCAGTCTTTGCAGACATCAATCCAAGAAACGGATTTGGTCAGCAAAAACAATTCCTCACACGTCAGCTCAATGGCAGAATTGCTGCTGCCACAGGCGGGAAAGACCGTTTCAAACCGCTGTAAAGAAACGTCCACATAGCTGGTGACATCGTCTGGAACGCCAAAACTGCAAACGCCGCCGATGGCATGTCCCGTTGCTGCCAAAGTTTCTTCTGGAGAGAGCATTTTCGCCTTTCTTCCAAAAAAAGCTTTGAATTTTTTGTTATCCACCTTGGCATCGCCGGCCATGCCAATTAAGATACAGCCGTTTTCCCCTTGAAAAGCCAAGGTTTTGGTGATTCTGGCCGGAATCACTTGTAACGCCTCTGCCGCCAAATCCACGGTGGCGCTGGAAACGGAAAACTCCATCACATCTTTTTCGCGGCCAAATTGGGCCAAATAACTTTTTGCCTGTTCAATGGACATTTTTCACCACTCCTTTCTCTCAAAGATAACAAAAAGACAGGCGTTTTGCAAGAAAAATATCCCCAAAAACATGCCAAAGAAAGACAGACTGCCAAAGAATAAATGTCTGTTTTCTCCAGGATTTTTTTGGGAAAAAGTAGAAAAGAAAGGAAATGTAAGAATTTCGCAATGGAATTTTCTCAAGTTTTGTGGTACGCTAAATTTGGATCTTTAGACGAAAGGAAACTTTTTCCTATTTTTTATGGTCTAAGAAATGGAGGTGAAAAAAGATGGCGGACACGGTGATTCGCTTGCGTAATGTAAAGAAAATCTACCGCATGGGCGGGGAGTCCATTAAAGCGGTCAATAATATCTCTTTAGACTTTTTTCGTGGAGAAATCTGCTGCCTGCTGGGTACGTCAGGTTCTGGCAAAAGTACGTTGCTCAATCTCATCTCCGGGCTGGAAAAACCCACCAAAGGGGAAATTATCATGGAAAAGAAACATGTGGAGCGGATGAATGAGGACCAGCTGGCAAAATTTCGCCAACAATATATCGGTTTCGTGTTTCAAAGCTATAATTTGCTGGGTACATTGACGGCGCTGGAAAATGTGATGCTTCCTCTGGTGTTTCACCAGGTAAGCAAAAAAGAGCGGATGGAACGGGCCATGGAAATGCTGCGAGCCGTGGGGTTAGAAGAGCGGGCCAACCATAAGCCATCGGAGTTGTCTGGGGGACAGCAGCAAAGGGTTTCCATTGCCCGGGCTTTTGTCAATAATCCCCAGGTGGTTTTTGCCGATGAGCCGACGGGGAACTTGGACACAAAAACCACGTACCAAATGATGGATTTGATGGTGGGGCTGGCAGAGAAATATAAGCAGACCATGATCATTGTTACCCATGACTTGGAAATATCTGTGTACGCCGACCGGATCATTCATTTGATGGACGGCCGGGTGGACCGTGTGGATCAAAATGAGCACAAAATTCGCTCCAGTGCGGAACTGGTGCAGGAAAACCAATGACGGAGGGATGATATGAAAAAGAGGAAATCGGTTGTTTCGCTGCTGGTATTGCTGATGTTGCTGGTGCAGATGCTTTCTGGTTTTTCGATGCAGGCATTTGCAGCAGATGAGGAGGAGGCGCCGGCTGGAGCACCAAAAATCACCATTGTAAACGGCCCTGTCTATGAAGTGGAAGCAGGGAAAGAAAACAAAGTAGAAATCAGTGTAAAAAACTTAAGCAGCAATTTGGCTAACAGCATTTTAGTGATGCCAAAGCTGAAAGATGTGGATAACAATCCATTGACCATTGCGCTGGATGCGCCATCCAATAATATCAGCTCCATCTCGCCCAATGCAGGCAGGACACTGACGTTTTTGGTGGATGTGGATCCGCTGGCAGAGGCCAAGACGTATGCAGTGGATGTGGAATTTTCTTATTTTAATAATGACGGCGTCAACTATAGCTCCGTTTCGTCTATTTATTTTAAAGTGACGAATTTTTCTGTGGGCAACACCCGCGTGACCATGGATAACATTAAGCTGACTCCATCTTCGCTGGAAGTGGGCGGCAGCGGCACGCTGACGGCCGTGGTGAAAAACCCGGGGCCTTTGACACTGCTTGGCGTGGAAGTGGCTCTCAACAATCTGGATGCCGCAGCCATCAGTGCCATTGGTGTTAACAGTGTAAAAATTCCAACCTTTACCATTGGTGACCAGAAGACGGTAACGTTTCAAATTGCCGCCGCCGAATCTTTGGCGCCGGGGAACTATCCTGTGACATTTCAAGTCACCGGCAAAGACGCCAATGGCGCTAGCATCACCTTTACCCAGCAGTATTATGTGTCGGTGGGCGGCAGTGGTGTCGGCGAAAAAGGCGAGCTGGAAATCATCAACATGAAAGAGCCCACCCAGACCTTTGGCGTCAACCAAAATTTCAACGTGACTTTTGACTTACATAATAAAGGAAAGGCTGCAGTGAAAAATGTCAAGGTTTCTGCTGCCGAATATGGCGGTGAAGCAGGCAATGTGGTGCCAAAGTCCTCCAGCGTGGAATCCTTTTTGACCATCGAAGCCGGCAAAACCGTGCCTTTGACCTTTACCTTTGCCCCCACAGGCAATGCTTCCACCAGAAACTATACTATTGAGTTTACAGTGGAATATGAACAAAACAACAAGCAGGTTTCCTTCAAACAGTATGCCGGCGTCAATGTCTCCAATCCAGAAAAAACGGAAGATGGAGAAACAAAGGTCAGCAAGCCAAAAATCATTGTCAGCGAGTACCATGCCGATCCAAGAATTGTCATGGCCGGGGAAGAATTTGACCTTTCCATGACCTTCTTGAATACCCATGCCGCAAAGGCTGTCAAAAATGTGAAGATGTACTTGACGATGGTGGAAGAAACTTCCAGCGAAAGCAAAACATCGGCCAATATCTTTACACCGGTGGATAGCAGCAATACGTTCTATTTCGACTCCATTCCGTCCAAAGGAACGGTTTCCCAGTCTATTCGCCTTTATACCATGCCCGATGCACAGCCAAAAACGTATACCATCACCGTCAATTTTGAGTATGAAGATGCAGACGGCAATGAATTTACGGCAACGGAACTGCTGGGCATCAACGTCAAACAGTCCACAGAAGTGGAAACCAGCGAAATTGCCATGCCAACGACGATGGAAATGGGGATGTATAACAGCCTGTATTTTGACATTTATAATACCGGCAATGTGGAACTGTCCAATGTGAAAGTGCTTTTAAATGGTGATATCGATACCCAGAACAAGAGCACCTTTTTGGGCAACTGCGCCAAGGGAGAAAGCCTGTATTTTGAAGGCAGCTTTGCTGTGCTGAATGAAGGGGAAAACAATGTGGTGATCACCCTGTCTTATACAGATCCCAGCGGTGAAGAAATCACAAAAGAAATGCCTTATACCATCACCGGAACGGCGCCGGCGCCAATGGATCCTACAATGGATGGCATGGATCCTACCATGGCTGAGCCGCAAGAAGGCCCCAGCCGTACAGCAATCATCATTGGTGTTGTGGTTGTGGTGGTGCTGATTGTGGTTTTGCTGGTGGTAAAACACATCAAAAAGAAAAAAGCAGACGCATTTATTGCCCACGAAGAAGACGATGATGAGGAAGACGACAGCCTGCAATAAGAAAGGATTGGGCCTATGAATGGAATAGACTTGATTGCCATGGCCGTCAAAAACCTTTGGAAACGAAAGCTGAGAACTTTTTTGACGGTGCTGGGCGTTATCATTGGCACAGCCTCCATTGTGGTGATGATTTCTGTCGGCATCGGCATGAATAAAGGCTTTGAAGAGCAGCTCTCTCAAATCGGCAACTTAACAGTTATTGATGTTTCCAAGCCTTGGAGCAATGAGAAAAACGGGCAGAAAACGGCCCAACTGGATACCAAGACACTGGAACAGATTGCATCCATCGAAGGGGTGGAAATTGTAACACCGGTGGTCAATCAATATTTTTTGCTGGTCAGCGGCCGGTATGTGGCCGATTGCAGTGTGACTGGAATTTTGCCGGAAGCCATGGAGCCTTTGGGCTATAAGGTGTCAGAGGGCCGCTGCCTGCAAGAAGGCGACACCATCGAAATGGTATTGGGCGGCTATGTGGCAGAAAATTTTTATAATCCAAAATTAAGCAGCCGTGCTCGCTGGAGCTCGGAAAACATGGTGGAAGTCAATCCCATGGAAGATAAATTTCAGCTTTCTTTGGATTATGGTTATGGTACAAAAAATGCAAATAAAAGTTTGAAGTTAAAGAAAGTAAATATCGTTGGCGTGCTGGACCAAAATTCCGGCGACAGCTGGTCTTCTGTGATGCCTTTAAGCCAAGTGGAAAAACTGCAGGCAGAAATGAATAAGGCCAACGGCGAAAAAACCAAAAGCCGTTCTGCCGGCTATGATAATGCAAAAGTGAAAGTAACTGATATGGAAGAGGTTAACCGGGTGCAGCAGGAGATCAAGGACATGGGTTTTGAAGCCTATAGCTTGAAAGAAAGCCTGGATGCCATGCAGGAAACTAGTAAAATGTTACAGATGGTGCTGGGAGCCATTGGCGCCATTTCGCTGATTGTAGCTGCCATTGGCATTACGAACACCATGGTGATGAGTATTTATGAGCGCACCAGAGAAATTGGCGTTATGAAGGTCATTGGGGCTACGCTGCCGGATATTCGCAATCTATTTTTGACAGAGGCGGCGTTTATTGGTTTGATGGGTGGATTGATTGGTGTGGCTGTCAGCTTTGGCGTCAGCAAGGTGGTCAATATGGTGGGCGCCACCACGGGGCAGAACACCTTGTCTTATATTCCCTGGTGGCTGGCCATTGTCAGCGTTGTGTTTGCGACATTCATTGGCATTTTTGCCGGGTATTTTCCGGCCAGAAGAGCCATGCGCTTAAGTGCGTTGGCTGCCATTCGCACAGAGTAAGAAAGGATTTGGGGTTATGAGGAAGGATGAAGTGTTCCGCCGCCTGATTTTATTGGCAGCGGCAGCGGGACTGTTGCTGCGAATCATTGCGTACCAAGTGGTTTGGCTTTTGGTACAGCAAAATCCACAGCTGGAACAGGAAATGCTGGTTTGGATTTATGGGATGCGGATTTTTGTCAGCATTGTACTGTTTTTTGCCGTAGGGCTTTTGATGCGGCAGATGCGCTGTACAAGAAAACAACTGTTTTTGGCCACAGGAAAATTGATGGGCTATGGACTGGCTGTTTTGGTGCTGGAGCAGGCGTTGGGCGCCAGTGCACTGACGTATTGGGTGTATTTGCCGCTGGAGCTGTTTTCCTGGATTCAGCTGCTGTTAAACCAGGTGGTGCCAGCGGCCGTGGCTGTGCTGCCCAGTGTGGCTGCACCGCTGTTATGGTCTTTGTTTGGAAAAAAATGAAAAGCGTTTTGCTGGAACAGAAAAAACGCCAAAGAAAAACCGCGCAGGTACTGGAGAAACTTCAGTGCCTGTGCGGTTTTTTGTTTAACGATAGGGATATAAGGCGTTAGCCACGGCGGCAAACTGCTCCACCGATAACGTTTCTCCCCGGACGGTGGGGGAAAGATGGAGGGTTTCCAGCACCGAAAGCAGCTGTTCTTTGGTGCAGGAAAGGCCGGCAGTGGCGCTGAGGGTATTGACCAGGGTTTTGCGCCGCTGGGCAAAGGCGCTTTTGACAATCCGGAAGAAAAAGGCGCGGTCGGTCACATCCGGCCGCTGGTTTTGGCCAATGTGCAACGTAATGACGGCACTGTCCACCTTAGGCCGGGGCATAAAACAGGCAGGCGGTACAAGAAAGTCGGGATGGGGCGTGCTGTAAAACTGTACTGCCACCGATAAAGCACCGTAGTCCTTGGTGCCGGGAGCTGCCTGCATCCGCTCTGCCACTTCCCGCTGCACCATAACGGTGATGGAGGAGATGGGATATTCTTTCTCCAACAGCTCCATCAAAATGGGTGTTGTGATGTAATAAGGCAGATTGGCCGCCACTTTGATGGGCTTTCCGCCGTTTTGCTCTCCAATGAGGGCGCCCAGATCCAGCTTCAGCACATCGCTGTGGATGATGGTCAGATTTTCATATGCGCCGACGGTTTCCTTTAAAATGGGGATCAAATGGTCATCAATTTCCACTGCCACCACTTGTCTGGCGTGTTCGGCCAAAAACTGGGTTAAACTGCCAATGCCAGGGCCGATTTCCAGCACAAAATCCTCTGGGGAAATGTCAGCTGCCGAGATAATGTTTTGCAGTACATTGGCGTCAATCAAGAAATTTTGACCATAGTTTTTCTTAAAATAAAATGCGTTTTGTTCGATGATTTCCTTCGTTTTCGAAGGCGTTGCAATGCGTTCTATCATAGTTTCATCCTATTCCCAATGAGGCCAAAAGGCCATACGACAAGATCGACATAATGATACCGGCGGTTAGTACGCCAAGCAAAATCGCCACAAAGGACTTTCCTTTTTTCATATGCAGCAAACAGCTTAACAGTGCGCCCGTCCAGGCACCGGTGCCAGGCAGGGGGATGGCCACAAAGAGGTAAAGCCCAAAATAGCCAAAGCGTTCAATTTGGCTCTTTTTTGCCAGCGTTCTTTTTTCAATGAGGTTGACTAGGCCGGCCAACGGTGTTTTTTTCAGCCAGCGGAAAATGGCGTTAATCAAAATCAAAATAAACGGAATGGGTAGTATGTTTCCCACAAAAGCAATGGGAAACGACTGTAACAGTGGCACAGAGAGGGCATAACCGGCCAAAATACCGCCTCTTAATTCCAAAATGGGAAACAGAGAGACGACAAACACAACGCCTGGGGCCGCCACCAAGCCACCTAAATGGTCTACAAAAAAAGATACCAGTTGTTCGGTCATAGAAACCTCCTTTCAAGCTTTCATTATAGAGGACCAAGACTCTTTTTGTCAATGCGAATATTTCGCCCTTTTGGCACATATATAAGGGAACAAGGAGGGATGAGAGATGCAGGAACCAAAATACATCCGAAAGAGTTTTATTTTGCAGCAAGAAACCAAGGGCTTTTCGTCCCAGGGCCAGGTGTTGGCAGGTGTGTTAAGCGGTAACGGCCAAACCGCCTCCATCACCGTCAGCGGCAAGGTGGAAGAAGGCGCACATATTTTTTTGGCAAAGCCACAGGCAGGCGGTACCGGCTGGGTGGACCTGGGCATTCCCGGCACCATTTTTTCCATGACAGATGTGGGACAAACGGGGTATGCCCTAAAGGATTTTGACCTGGTCCTCTGTGGCAGCGTACAGGCAGACGGCACATTCCCCTGGTGGGTATCGGTGGGATATCTGGGGCGCCAAAGAGCTTGGCGGGGCCGCGTGTTTGCTTTAAAAGAAGGAGCGGTGCAGGCCAAAACGGAGGCAGCAGAGGCCGAAGTGGCAGAACAAAAGGAAAACGCGATGCTGGCTGATACGATGCAAGCACAGCCGACAAAGCAACAGCCATCTGTTTCGACTCCTGGCCAAAAACCTACGGTGGAAGAAGTGGGCAGCACTTTTCGCCAGATCTTGGAACGGTTTTGTAAAGAGGCGCCGGCTTCATCCATTGGCACTGTCCGCTGGAAAGACCTGCTGGATAAAAAGCCGGTGAAAGCAGCTTCTAGAGAGGAAACAGAACCACTGCAGCCCATGGCAGGCAAGGCACAGGGCTTTGCTTCTGTCTCCTGGCCCAGACAAAAGCAGGCAGCCCTTCCGTTGGGAAAGGAATGGGAAAAACCGGCGCCGGTGGGAAATGCACAAGAGGCAAACGACGATAAAGGAGAAACAGCAAGGCCGAGGGAAGAAAGCCAAAATGCAGCAAAAAAACCAGAGACGGCTCCGTTATCAGAGCAGACCGTTTTACAGCAAGACCAGCTGTCTCAGGAGCAGCCCCAGCCTTGGCAGTCTTCGCCTTGGCAGGTGCTGCTGGAAAGACAAACGGGCCGGCCAGGGGCCAGGTCGGCAGCAGAAGAAGGCTGCTGGCCCGATGAATCTGCTTGGGAAGAAAAGGCGCAAAGACAAAAAGAAGCGGCCATTTCCCAGACTATGCTGGAACCGGAAGAACCGGCTTCTTCTGGCCCCCAGGAGCCATCGGCCGAAAAACAAGAAGGCCAATCTCTTTCTGCTACACCAAAGCCTTCAGCGCCCCAAATGCAGCAGGACTGTACTGCTGGGCAGGTTCCAACATGGGAAGAGATTTGGCGGCAGATGGCAGAAACCCATTCTTCTTTCCAGCCCTTTGCTAAAAAAAATGCCCAGTGGCTGCGCATCTGCAAAGAGGAGCTTTGGCTGATGCCGAAACGAAATGCTTTTGTCAACAGTTCTATGGTGGCCCTGGGCGATAAAAAATACAGCCATCTGCTGTTGGGAAGAGACGAGGAAGGCCGGTTTTTTTTGGCCGTGCCCGGGCAGTATCAACGGATGAATCGAAACATAGCATTACAAGAAGGATTTTTTGATTTTTGGAGCAAGGGGGAAGAAGAAGCAAAAGAAGGCAGCTACGGTTATTGGATGGGGCGGTTATGAACCCGGTCAGCCGGCACCAGCAGCTCTGGTGCCGGAATTTCCCTCAAAAGAAAAATTGAGAAAAACCTAGAAAAAACGATTGACAAGGTAGGAACAGAGTGATATAGTAAATGAAGTTAGATAATACTAACCATAAAAAGGAGGTCCAGCAGTATGAATCTGACCAATGCAGTGGAAGGGAAGGAATATAAAATCAGAGAGATTGCAACAGATGACGAAGAACTGAACGCCTTCTTGTTCTCTCTGGGCTGCTATAGCGGAGAACCCATTACGGTCATTTCTCATTTGAAAGGCGGCTGTGTGGTTTCCATCAAAGATGGCAGATATAACATCGACAACCAGCTGGCAAAGGCGATTTTGATATAATGCGTCAGTCGCCGGCGCAAGCTGTGGTTTTTTCACTGGAGATTAGTTAAAACTAACCTTATGGATCTCTTTTTATCTTGATTTGCAAATAAGGAGGAGTAATCATGAGAATTGCGTTGACGGGCAATCCCAACAGCGGCAAAACTACCATGTATAATGCGCTGACGGGGAGAAATGAGCGCATTGGCAACTGGGCCGGTGTGACTGTGGAAAAGAAAGAAAGTCCAATCAAAAAAACCTATTATCAGGGAATGGAGGAACTGGTGGCGGTGGACTTGCCGGGAGCTTATTCCATGTCTCCTTTTACTTCCGAAGAAAGCATCACCAGCCACTATGTCAAACAAGAACATCCCGACGTCATCATCAACATTGTGGATGCCACCAATTTAAGCCGCAGCCTGTTTTTCACCACCCAGCTGCTGGAATTGGGCATTCCTTTGGTGGTGGCGCTCAATAAAAGCGACATCAATGAAAAAAAGGAAACAAAAATTGATGTGGAAGCACTTTCCAAAGAATTGGGCTGTCCTGTCATTGCCACTGTTTCCACCTCTGCCGGCGACAATGGCCTTACCCAAGTGGTACAAGCGGCTGCCAGCCGCAGAGGCCAAACACAGGCGGCACCCTATCATCAAGGAGAGATTTCTCTCAACAACAAAGCAGAAGTGGAGGCGGCAGACCGGAAACGGTTTGAGTTTGTCAACAACATTGTTGCCCGGGTGGAAACGAGAAAAGTGTTGACGAAAGACAGAAATCAGCAAGACAATTTGGATGGCATCCTGACCAATCCCATTTTGGGGATTCCCATTTTTGCCGTCATTATGTTTTTGGTCTTCAATATTTCCCAGGCAACGGTGGGACCGATGATTGCCGATGTGTTAGCCGGCTGGATTGAAACATTCCAGGGGATGGTTGGCGTGATGGTGCAAGATAGCTCGCCGCTGTTGCAGGCGCTGTTGGTAGATGGCATCATTGGCGGCGTAGGAGCTGTGGTTGGGTTCTTGCCGTTAGTGATGGTGATGTATTTTCTCATTGCGCTGTTGGAAGACTGCGGCTATATGGCGCGGGTGAGCGTGGTGCTGGATCCCATTTTTAAGAAAGTGGGGCTTTCTGGCAAATCGGTGATTCCTTTTGTTATCACCACTGGCTGTGCTATCCCAGGGGTGATGGCCTGTCGTACCATCCGCAACGAAAGAGAACGGAAGGCCACGGCCATGCTTGCACCTTTCATGCCTTGCGGGGCCAAGCTTCCGGTCATTGCATTGTTTGCCGGTGTGTTTTTTGCCGATGCCTCTTGGGTTGGTACGCTGATGTATTTTGTGGGCATTGCGCTGATTTTCTTTGGCGCGCTGCTGGTCAATAAAATTGCTGGGTACAAGAACAGAAAATCCTTTTTCATCA
>CALWLF010000010.1 GCA_944381455.1 uncultured Clostridia bacterium
CTACATGAAGCTGGAATCGCTAGTAATCGCGAATCAGAATGTCGCGGTGAATACGTTCCCGGGCCTTGTACACACCGCCCGTCACACCATGGGAGTTGGAAGCACCCGAAGTCGATGACCTAACCGCAAGGGAGGAGTCGCCGAAGGTGAAGCCAGTGACTGGGGTGAAGTCGTAACAAGGTAGCCGTATCGGAAGGTGCGGCTGGATCACCTCCTTTCTATGGAGCATTTGGTAAATCAACTGTTTGGTTTTGAGAGTTCAAAAAATGCTTGCATTTTTCTGCAAAATGCGGTATAATAACTCTTGTTGTAATCTATGGATGGGTTCCCGAGTGGCCAAAGGGGCCGGACTGTAAATCCGCTGCATATTTGCTTCGAAGGTTCGAATCCTTCCCCATCCACTGAACAAAACCTGCTTTCGAAAGAAAGCAGGTTTTTTGTTGTTCAAAATTCAGTTGGTTTGGATGGAAAAAGTGTAAACGGCAAAGCCGCCGCAGCCGTTTTGCTCTGCCCAATGGGCTGTCACTTCATAACGATAAGTTCCCGGCAGCAGAATGATGGCATCATTGGCGCAGGAAACGGGCACAAAAGCAGCGCTGGTGTCATCCAAAGGCTGGGCAAGGACAGAAAGGATTTGGTCCGGCTTTTGGGCAAAGGTAAGGGATGCCGTGGAATCGGAAGTTTCCAAAACCATAAGGTCTTGCTCCTGCTTTGTGATGAAGTGGTTGTCGTTTTGCTGCCAATGGGTTCTGGTGAGATAGGCGGCCATGGCTGTGTTGCTGCTTTGAACAGAAAGGGCAGGAGGAAATTCCAGCAGCAGCAAGGAAGGATCGTCCAGGAGTGTATTGGCATACTGGCTGCAAGCGTCACAAGGGGCTTCTTTGGTGCGATAGCCTGCGCCATCGATGACAAAAAAGGGCGCATAAGCCAAAAGCTCTGTGGTGGTGCCATCGGTCATGGTGAGGGTAAACAGTGCGCCCTGGCCTGTATATTCCGTATAGGAGTTATCTTGTTGATAGAGGGTGATGTTCTGTAGTAATGCGGCCAGACGGTCGTTGTCTGGCACCAAAAGGGTGACATCGGGCGGTGTGATGGTTACCTTCGCTTCTGCAATATCACTTCCTTGCAGATGGCGGAAGGGGCGTTTTCCTTGGACAAGGGAAAGCACCGCCAGCAAAAAGACAACAGCAGTCAGGCAAAATAGGGTTCTTTTCTTCATTTTTGTCACCTCCTGCCTGTTTCGACGAAAAAAAAGACGGACAGTTCCGTCTTTTTTTGATTGCCTTTTTTAAGGCAGGATTTCCACTTGGCAGGCTTCCATGGCCGAAAGGGCCGTTTGATGCCGCTGTGGCGTTACCCCGGCGCAAAGACTGCTTTCCACCCGGATGGGCACCTCCGGCAAAAAGGCTTTGCACAGCAGCACATTGGAAAGAACGCAAATATCGGTGCAGACGCCTACAAAGGTGATGGATGTGATGGGGGTTTTCTGGTGGGCCTGCAGAAGAGCCTCTGCCAACTGGGGCGAGCCAAAGGCAGGCTTATCAAAGACTTGTCCCTGGCGTGTTTGCCGCACTGTTTCCAAAGCCGGCGCCAGCTGCCATCCTTCGCTGCCTTCGATGCAGTGGGGAATGGGCAGGCGCTGTCCTTCCTGGGTGGAAAGATATTCGGCGGTGTGGGTATCCCGGGTAAACCAAACGGTGCCGGGAAAATCTGCCGCCCGTTGGGCCACATCGTTGATGATGGATGCGCCTTCGGCCGTGCCCAAAGCGCCGGTGAGAAAATCGTTTTGCATATCGATGACAATCAAATAATTATTGGTCATGGGATCGCCTCCTTTGCTTCATTCTAAACAACGGTGCAAGGGCTGGTCAAGGAATTTCTTAAAAAAGAAATACTTTTTTCGAAAAAAACGTATTTTGGGAAAAAGGTATGCTACAATGAAACAAAAGGAAATGAAAAAGGAGGTGCAAAGGTGAAAATGTGGAAGAAAGTGCTGGGAGTGATGACGGGGGCTGCTGTGCTTTTGGCTGGATACAGCTTGTTTTGGGAGCCGTATCATTTGAAAATCAACCGGCAAAGTGTAGAAGTAAAAGGTGTCGCCCCGTTTCGTGTGGTGTTTTTTTCAGACACCCATTTCGGCAAGTGGTATGATACCAAACAGGCAGAAACATTGGCCAAGGCCATTATGGAACAACAGCCGGATGTGGTGATTTTTGGCGGCGACATGATTGACCAATACTGGCGGGATGGGGCTGAGATGGACCTGGACGAAATTGCCGCTGCCTTTGCCGCTGTGGAAAGCACCTATGGCTGTTATGCCGTCTGGGGCAACCATGACCGGGGCGGCGGCGCTCAGCGTGTCTATGGGCAGCTGATGGCAGAAGCCGGCTTTACGGTGCTGAAAAATGAAATCTTTGTGCCAGAAGATGCGCCATTTCAGCTCATTGGCCTGGATGATGGTCTATTGAGTCAGATGGAGCTGCCAAAGTGGCAGCCAGAAGAAGGCCGGGCGACCATATTGATCGGTCATGAGCCGGATCTAACGGCGGCGTTTTTAACCGAGGGCATGGATTTGGCCCTCAGCGGCCATTCCCACGGCGGCCAGGTATCGCTGCCTGTTTTGACAGATAAGATCATGCCAAGGGGAGCATGGGAATATACCAAGGGCAGATATGACATAGACGGCAGGACGCTGTTTGTTTCCAGCGGTGTGGGCATGACCATTTTGCCTCTGCGGTTTGGCTCTGGTTCGGAACTATGTGTCTTTGACATTGGAGAAGGCGTGGAAGGGCGCTGAAGGAAAGACGGCAGGAACGGGGCAGTCTGATTCAAGACGAAGGATTTTCCTCTGGCTGCCAGTTGTTGTCATTTTTATTGTAAACGAAAAATATAAATTGTGTTGACAATCAACAACGGCTTTGTTATACTTGCTCCAAAAACAAAAGGAGCAAAATTACATGGAGCGGAATCAAACGAAGGAGCTGGCTCTTTGCGGCTTATTTACGGCGCTGACGGCGGTGGGGGCCTTTTTGAAAATTCCCACGCCGCTGGTTCCGGTGACAACACAGCTGTTTTTCACCACCTTAGCCGGACTGTTTTTAGGCGGAAAGAAAGGGGCGCTCAGCGTGCTGGTCTATGTGCTGCTGGGGCTTTGTGGCCTGCCGGTGTTTACCCAAGGCGGAGGGCCGATGTATGTGCTTCAGCCCAGTTTTGGCTATTTGCTGGGGTTTGTTGTGGGGGCCTTTGTGACAGGCTCTTTGGCAGAAAACGGCAAAAAAACCATGGGGCGTTTTCTTTGGGCCTCTCTTTGCGGCTTGGTGGTGGTTTATGTCATGGGGGCAGCCTATGTTTATGGGATCAGTGTGATGGTACTGCAAACGCCCCTTTCCATGGGACCGTTTCTTGTTTCTTGTTTTTTGGTGCCGCTGCCGGGCAACTTTGCGCTGGCCCTATTGGGCGCCTGGATTGCCAAGCGGCTGCGGCCAGTCGTTTTGGCATCACAGTTTTGACAAAAATAAAAAAGAGCCGGCATCTTTCGGGTAGAAAGGATGCCGGCTTTGTTGTATTTCCAAAGTCAAATTTTTCTGGATCTGCTGTTTCCAAAGGAAGAAAAGCCTGGCTTCTCTTGGAACATAGTTTTGAACATTTTTATGACGGGGACTGCTGTCGTTTTGCAGAAAACAATTCATGGACCAATGTGGCGCCCAAAATGCAGCAGCCGCCTGCCAGCTGAAACAGAGAAGTTGGCTCATGCAGCAGGAAAATGGAAAGAAAAATGGCGATGGCTGGATCCACATAGCTGAACAGTGCAGCTTCCTGTCCAGTGACGGCAGAAAGCGAGGAAAAATAAAGCAGATAAGCAACGCCAGTATGCAGCAAACCCAGCACCAGCAGCGCCAAAAGGCCGCTTGTTGGCAAGGTTTGAATCTGAAATCCGCCAGTGGCTACCACATAGGGAAGCAGCACAAAAAGGGATGCGAAAAACTGAAAAAAAGTCCTGTCAAGTGCCTGGAGTTGTTTCATTGCCTTATTCATTAAAACAACGGCGGCATAAAAAACAGCAGCCGTTAAACCGAAGAAAATTCCAGTGGAATGGCTTTGTCCAGACCAGGTATCTGGAGAAATAAGAATCAAAACCAGCCCAAAGACAGAACATAACAGGCAGGCCCATTGGAGGGGAGAAGTTTTTTCGTGAAACAAAAACGGAGAAAACAGCATGACCAGCACCGGGGCAAAATAATAGCTCAGTGTGGCCAAAGACAGCGAGGTATAGCGATATGCCTCAAACAAAAACACCCAGTTTAGCCCCAGAGCCGCACCAGAAAAAATCAATAACAGCAGCAGCTTTTTTTGAGGCAGCTGCTGTTTTTCTTTTTGAAAAAACAACCGGAATACCAACAGCAGCAAAAAGGCAATTACGGCTCGAAACAACGCCGTTTCTTGGGAAGATAGGGCGATGAAACGAACCAAAAGGCCAATGGTGCCAAAAATAACCATGGATAAGAGAAGCTTCAGTTTTGCAGGCAAAAAAAGACCTCCTTTGTGTGATGGCGGCCGAAAAAGCGGCATTACAGCCATCACTGATTGTTTTTATAAAAGCGAAATGCATTCATCAAATGGACGCGCATGCTCAGTTCCGCGCCGTCGCCATCCCGCATTTTCAGAAATTTGGCAATTTCAACATGAAATTCCATGTTATTTTTCAGCTCTTCTTTATAGTCTTTTGCAGAGGCAATCAACACAGAATCATGAAAAGAATTACTCAAAATAGGCGTGATTTTTGAGATGATTTCATTGTGTGTGGCATTGGCGATGGCCTCGTGAAATTTAGTATCAAAATAGATACCATCGGAAAGAGAGTCGTCCTGATGGATTTTTTCATAGCAAATATGGGCCAGCAGTTCGATGTTTTCCAATTCCTCATCGGTTGCCCGCTGCGCGGCAAACCGGGCAGAGTGCGGCTCCAGCAAAAGCCGGACCTCCAGCCATTTATTGAGCAGATCGCTTTTATCGGCAATAAAATTCAGCCCCAGAGGATCTGTGGAAATGCCTGGATTTTCGCAGACAAAGACGCCGGAGCTGCGTTTGACTTCCAAAATATGGTCGGCAACCAGCAATTTCAGTGCTTCACGCAAGGAATTGCGGCTGACGTTCAGTTCTGCTGCCAGCGTCCTTTCGTTGGGCAATTTTTCTCCTGGAAGATATTTTTTTTCTATGAAAATCATTTTGCTGATGGTTTCTGCAATTCGTTTTGGCAAAGGGGTATAGGCATCCAAAAAGGTGTCCTCCTTATTAGAAAATTTTGGTATGACAGTATTATACAATAGCTGACGAGAAAATACAACAAAAGATTGGTAATGCCAATTTGAAAAAAATCTATTGACAAACTGGAATTTTCTGTTTAATATCAAAGTAACAAAGAAAATTGGTCCTGCCAAAAAGGAGGGTGTGTGAATGGAACAGAAATTGGAAGTGCTGCATGATATCGTTTTGGAGGGCAAGCAAAACTTTGGAGCAGAATTTTGGACTTCGGAAATGAATTTTCTCCCAGAAGTGCATCAAAATTTTCCAAAGGAAGCCCTGATTTATGATGTGACGCTGCGTGATGGGGAACAAGCGCCCGGTGTTTGCTGGAATGAAGATGAACGGGTGCGTATTGCCGAAGAATTGGAAGAAATGGGCCTGACACGGGTGGAAATTGGGATGCCTGCCACATCCAAAACCATTGCCAAGGCAGTCAAACGGCTGCAAAACAATGGTTCCAAGCTGGACATGGTGGCTTTGTGCCGGGCCAATAAAAAAGATATCGATTTGGCATTGGATATGGGGGTAAAATCAGTCATTGTGGAGCACTCCATCAACCCTTATACCTGTAAGTATGCCATGGGGCTGGAATTTGAAGAGCTGATGGACCGCTTGATTACATCCACGCAGTATGCGATGGAAAATGGGTTAAACACCAACTTTTTTGGTTGGGATGCCTTGCGTACTTCCATCCCTTATCTGCAAAAAGTGTTTGGCACCATTGTAAAAGAATGTCATCCTAACTCCATTACCATCACCGACACCGTAGGCACAGCCTTACCGGCAACGGCCAAACTGGTGGTGGAAAAAGTGAGAGAAGTGGTGGGCGATACACCGGTGCAATGGCATGGGCACAATGAATTTGGCATGGGCACGGCCTGTGCTTTGGCTG
This sequence comes from uncultured Clostridia bacterium, assembly GCA_944381455.1. Lineage (GTDB taxonomy): Bacteria > Bacillota > Clostridia > Lachnospirales > Anaerotignaceae > Neoanaerotignum. The sequence continues at coordinate 6,197 of CALWLF010000010.1, forward strand.
CCATCGAAGGCGGCGCTTCTTGTGTTCATACGGCCATGAACGGCTTAGGCGAGCGGACCGGCAATGCCCCGACAGAAGAAGTGGTCATGGCGCTGGAATTACTTTGCGGCGTGAAAACGGGTGTACATCTGGAAAAAATCGGCCCTGCCTCTAAACTGATTGAAGCTGTGGGCAAGGCAGAACTAAGCGGCAACAAACCGATTGTTGGACGCAATTTGGAAGTGGTGGAATCGGGCCTTGTCACAGATGTATTCCAAAAAATGCGGAAAGTGGGCATCAAAGTCGGAATGTCTTGCTTTACCCAGGAAATGGTGGGCAATCCGCCTATGAAAGATGCCATTGGCAAAGGCAGCGGCAAGGCTAATATTGTGACTTACTTGGTGAAAAATAACGTCAACCCAGACGAGATTACAAAAGAACAAATGGGCGAGATGATTGAACGGGTGAAAACAGAAAGCAGAATCCGCAAAGGATTGCTGGATGAAGCCACCTTGATGAGAATTGTATTTCAGGTTTTAGCACAATCGTAGGAGGAATGTCTATGCCAATCATTCATGTTTATGCTGCGAAGTGCACCTCCAAAAAACGAGAATGGATGGAATCCATTGCAGAAACTGTTTCCAAGGAAACAGGGACGCCCATAGGCGCCATCTATGTGTATTTTCACTGGATGGATCAAGAAGATGCACGGATTCTTGCGCCAGTGGTGCAGTTTTTCTGGGCAGAAAATGCCCAAAGCAGAGGTCCGGAACAAAAGAAACGGCTGATGGCACAACTGACAGAACTGTTGGCCGCTGCCACAGGAGCGCCGAAGGAGCAGGTGGTAGTGACCTTTGTGGACTTGCCGCTGACCAATGTGGCCATGGGCGGCAAAGCGCGCGGGTAGGTGATGTTTCTTGGATTTGAAATTGAAAAACAAAGTGGTGCTGATTACAGGCGGCGCCAGAGGCATTGGAAAAGCCATTGGCACTTGCATGGCAGAAGAAGGCGCCATAGTGGTGCTCAATGATTTGGATGCTGTAGCATTAAAAGAAGCCGTTGGGGCATTGGTGGAAGCTGGATATGCGGCAACGGGTATTTGCGGCGATGTGGCCGATCCCCAATGTGTGGCTCGGATGTTTTCAGAGATGGAAGAGACCTTTGGCCGAGTAGATATTTTAATCAACAACGTAGGCATCAACCATGATGTCATGTTGATGGATTTATCTTATGAACAGTGGAAAAAAGAATTGGCGGTGAATCTGGATGCCATGTTTTTGACTTCCAAAGCAGTTGTGCCGTTAATGGCAGGTGCAAAGCATCCAGTGATTTTAAACGGAGGTTCCTTTGCCTGCTTTATGCCGGCGCTTGGTTATGGCTGTTATGCGGCAGGAAAAGCTGCTGTGGAAAGCTTTACCAAAAGCCTTTGTGGAGAATTGGCCGAAAAAGGCATCCGTGTGGCAGGGTATGCTCCCGGCGTAACCAATACAGATATCAACCGAGAGCTCTTTGCCCATGAAGGAGCCAGAATGTGCCGCCAAATTCCCTTAAACCGGGTGGCTGAACCGGAAGAAATCGCCCGTGTGGTCGTGTTTTTGGCTTCCGAGGCGGCCAGCTATGTGGCCGGATGTATGGTACGCATTGATGGAGGCAAGCTATGCGTACAAAATGCAGACCGGCTGCGGGGATAAAAGAGGTGAACATCATGACAGAATATAAAATGAAATATGGAAAAGGAGAGGTTTCCTTTTCCTTTGAAGAAAAAAATGTGCTGGGCATCATCGTGCCCAATGAAATTGAAGAAACGACACTGGATGATGAGGCGCTGATTCGTCAGGCCGTTGCCAATCCCATCCAAAGCAAGCACCTGGAAGAGATGGTCCATCCTGGTGATCATGTTTGTATTGCCATTGCAGACAAAACAAGATTGTGGCAGAAACAATGGCTGATGCTGAAAGTGGTGGTGGAAATTCTCAATCAGCAAGGAATCAAAGATGAGGACATCACCATCATTTCTGCCGTTGGCTCCCATCCGTCTCAGACGGAAGAAGAGCTGAAGGCTGCCGTTGGCGAGGAATTGTTTGGCCGGATTCGTGTGGTGGAACATGACTGCAAAGACGAATCCAATTTGGTTTATGTAGGTAAGACAAAACGGGGCACAGAAGTTTCTATCAATAAAATTGCCCATGACGCCGATTGTCTGATTCTATTGGGCGGCATCGTCTATCACTATTTGGCCGGCTATGGCGGCGGCAGAAAAACCATTCTGCCAGGCTTAAGCAGCCATAAAACCATCATGCAAAACCATGCCTGGGCCCTAAACCCTCACTTAGGCGAAGGCAGCAACCCTGCTGTGAAAAACAGCGTGATGGACGAAACAAACCCCTTGGCAGATGATATGCTGGATGCGGCAAAATTGGTAGTACCAGATTTCATTGTCAACGTCATTGCCAACGACGATGGAAAGTTGACCCATGCGGTGGCCGGTCATTATATTGCAGCCCATGAAGCAGGCGCAGCCATTATTGACCGCCGGGATGGAGTGGAAATTGAGCAGCTGGCCGATATGGTTATTGTCAATGGCGGCGGCTTCCCCAAAGATATCAATATGTACCAATCCATCAAACCCATGGTGAATGCCACAGCTGCTGTAAAGCCTGGCGGCATCATCTTGCTGGCCAATGAGGCTTGCAATGGAATCGGCAGCCCCGATTTGGAATATATGCTCAAAAACTTTGACAACACAGCCGATCGGGAACGTTATTTGAGAGAAAACTATACCATCGGCAAAAATGTGGCGTATTCCCTTTGTGAATATGCTGATTTGTATCAATATATCCTGGTTTCTTCTCTGCCGCAAGAAGCCGTGGAAAAAACCAATATCCATTTGGTTCGTTCCATGGAAGAAGGGCTGGAGCTGGCTTATAAGCTGTATGGCAGCCGGGATATTCCCACGTATCTCATGCCTTTTGGCGCCAACACATTCCCGAAATTAAAACAGTCCTAGGAGGTGAGCAAATTGGGAGAGTCGTTACGGGAAGAAGTGAATCATATTCAAGTACCGAAAAATTTATCTGAATTGTATTCCATTGCAGGCAAAGTGGCAGTAATCACCGGCGGGGCCTCAGGTTTGGGCGAGGCCATTGCCATGGGTTTTGCGCAGTTTGGTGCAACGATTGTCCTGTTGGACCGCAATGAAGCCGGATTGCAGCGCGTATGTTCTGCCATTTTGGAACAGGGAAAACCATGCAGTTTTATTCCAGTGGATGTGACGGATGCTTCCGCAGTCCAAAAGGCGGCTGATGCCGTTATCAAACAGCATGGCCGGGTTGACATTCTGGTGAATTCTGCCGGCATGAATATCCGTAAGCCAGCGCTGGAGCTGGAACCGGAAGAATTTCAGAAGATCATTCAGGTGGATTTGATTGGTTCTTTCTACAGCTGCAAATATTTTGGAAAGTATATGGTGGAACAGAAAAAAGGCAGCATCATCAACGTTGCCTCCATCAACGCCCATGTGGCGCTTAAGGGCAACGTAGCCTATGGCTGTGCCAAAGGCGGCGTGGTGCAGCTGTCAAAAATTTTGGCTTCGGAATGGGCCGAAAGCGGTGTGCGGGTGAATGCACTTTCTCCGGCACATCATAAAACGCCGCTGGTCACCCAGTTGGTCAGCGATCCGAAATGGTACGAGGCACTGGTAAGCTGTATCCCTATGGGCCGGTTTGGCGAGGCTTATGAAATCATTGGCCCGGCATTATATCTGGCTTCAGATGCATCGTCTTTTACCACAGGGATTTCTTTATTGACAGATGGAGGATGGGTAGCGATTTAAAAAGGAGCGTCGCTTATGAAAAAAAGAATTTTTGCATTGGGTTTGGCAGTTTTTATGGCATTTGCAGCCGTAGGATGCGGCGGGCAGGAAACAGCAGAAACACAGGAAACAACTACCACGACGGCAGAAACCGAAGAAACTACCGATACAACACAATCCAGTGGAGAAGCAGAATATGTGATTAAACTGGGCAATGTGGTTGCACCGGAACATCCTTACACCTTGGGTGCAGAAAAAATGGCCGAATTGTTGGCAGAAAAAACAGACGGCCGGGCAGAAATTGACGTATTCCACAGCGGCCAGCTGGGTGCAGAAAGAGACTTGGTAGAAGGTCTTCAGCTGGGAACATTGGAAATTGCCATTTGTTCGGCAGCGCCTTTGGCCAGCTTCACCGATGACCTGCTGGTGTTCGACTTGCCATTTTTGTTCCCAGATGCTGAAACGGCCAGAAAAGTGGCAGACAGCGATTTGTGCCAGGGATTTTTGGATGGCTTGGATGCACAGGGCTTGAAAGGGCTTTGCTATTTTGAAAACGGGTTCCGTTCCATCACCAACAGCCGTCAGCCGATTGTTACACCGGAAGATTGCAAGGGCTTAAAAATTAGAACCATGGAAAATCAGATGCACATTGCCATTTGGTCTGCTTTGGGCGCTGATCCTACACCAATGGCTTGGACCGAAGTATTCACCGCTTTGCAGCAGGGTGCCATCGATGCCCAGGAAAACCCTCTGGCCATGGTAGAAACCTCTAAACTGTATGAAGTACAAAAATATCTCTCTTTGTCTAATCACGTATACAACCCTGCTCCTGTGCTGATGTCGCTGGATTATTATAACAATTTGCCAGAAGATATCCAGCAGGCTGTGGTAGAAGCTGCCAACGAATCCAAAGATTATCAGCGCAGCGTAAATGATGAACAGGAAGCAGAAATTTTGGCTTCTCTGCCAGAAAAAGGCATGGAAATCAACGAAGTAGATATGGCCGCATTCCAAGAACAGCTGCAGCCAGTTTATGACGAATTTATCGGCACAGGCGAAGGCCAGGTAGATCCAGAAATTTACGAACAAGTGCTGGAATTGATCAACCAATAACGAGCAAAACCAAACTTTTTTCTCTTTTTTAGAGCGTCTGTCCAAACGAGGGTTGGCAGACGCTCCTCCCCTTTTTTCCCTTTTTTTGTCATAGGCCTTGCAAAGGGCCTTTTTTTCATGGTATGCTAAAACACAGACAAAGGAAAGGAGCGAAACAGCAATGGACTATGGTTTGGAACAAATGACATTACATAAAGTAAAGCGCACCATGGAGGCACTGAAACATAACGGCATCAACTCGTATTTTGTGCAGACGAGAGAAGAGGCGGTGGCGATGGTAAAACAGATGCTGAACCCGGCGGAAGTGGTTGCCATTGGCGGATCGAAAACGGTGGAAGAAGTGGGCCTGCTGGAGGTGCTGCGCAGCGGGGACTATCAGTTTTTAGACCGGAAAAACCCAATGCTTACCATGGAAGAAAAGTATCAGCTGGAGCGGCATAGCTTTTTTGCCGATACCTATATCACCGGCACCAACGCCGTCACCATGGAGGGCGAGCTGTTCAACGTAGATGGCAGCGGCAACCGGGTGGCAGCGCTGAACTTTGGGCCAAGCCGCGTAATTTTACTGGTGGGCATCAACAAAATTGTAGAAAATGTGGCAGAAGCAGAAAAACGGTTAAAAACCTGGGTAAGCCCGGCCCTTTGCATGAGCCTGGGACGAAAAACGCCTTGTGCCGTCACCGGCGTTTGTGTGGATTGTGCCAGTCCGGAGCGGATTTGCAATCTTTACAGCATCATCCGCAAACAGCGCAACACCAATCGGATGCATTTGATTTTCATCAACGATACACTGGGATATTAAGGGAGGCAGTTTATGATCGAAGAAATTTTGGCCCACAACCGAACATTTGTGGCAGAACATCAGTATGAGAAATACCGTACCAGCAAATATCCCGATAAAAAAATTGCAGTGCTCTCCTGTATGGATACCCGGCTGGTGGAGCTGCTGCCGGCAGCCATGGGCTTAAAAAACGGCGATGTGAAAATCATCAAAAATGCCGGCGGCGTCATTTCTCATCCCTTTGGCAGCGTGGTGCGCAGTTTGCTCATTGCCATTTTTGAGCTGGGCATCACGGAAATTGTGGTGGTGGGCCACACCGACTGCGGTGTACAGAGCATTGACAGTCATGACATGATTGAAAAAATGAAGGAAAGAGGCGTAGCCGAAGACCATATCGAAATGATGCGCTATTGCGGCGTGGATTTTGAAGAATGGCTCCATGGCTTTGATGATGTGTTCTCCTCTGTGAGGGAGTCGGTGGAGCTATTGAAGCACCATCCGTTGATTCCATCGGACATTCAAGTTTATGGATTTGTGATGGATTCGGTGACGGGAGAACTTTATCCGGCAGAATAAAAAGCTGACACTTAGGCACAGCGCCCTTGGAACATAAAAAAGCGGCTGAATCTTGATGGAAGGGATTTCAGCCGCTTTCTTTTTATGAAAGTTGTGTTCTTTTGAAACATGCCGTTGCAAGGTGCAAGAAGAAAGAAAAAACAAATGCAACGGTTTTTTTAGAATCGCTTTTGAAAGGCCAGCTTTTTTCGCTTTCTTTGCTTTTCAGGCATCCAGCTTCATATCGCCAAACTGGATATAGCCTTTTTTGCGCATCCACTGGCTGATCAGCCAAGTCAAAATGGCAGGGAGGATAAAATGCAGCAGCAAAATTTCTGCCAGCAGCACGCCGTTTGAACGGCTTCCTGCCATGGTTTGCCAGGTCATAATCTGTCCCACCAGGCCGCTGGTGCCCATGCCGCCGCCGGCCGGGTTATTTTCCATATGGAAGACACAGGTGGCCAGGGGGCCCAAGATGGCGCTGGCAATGGTAGGCGGCAGCCAGATGAGGGGTTTTTTGACGATGTTTGGCACTTGCAGCATGGAGGTGCCGATGCCCTGGGCAAACAATCCTTCCCATTTGTTTTCTTGGAAACTGGCGACGGCAAAGCCTACCATTTGGGTGGAGCAGCCAATGGTGGCAGCGCCGGCCGGCAGGCCGCTTAACCCCAGAATGATGGAAAGGGCGGCCGAGGAAATGGGCAGCGTCAAAATCATGCCCATGGATACGGAAAGCACAATGCCCATCAAAAATGGCTGCAACTGGGTGGCCACATTGATGGCATTGCCCAGCCAAATCATGCCGTTAGAAAGGGGAGGCCCAATGATGGAGCCCAAAACGGCGCCGCTTAAAATGGTCACCGATGGGGTGATGATAATATCAATTTTGGTGCGGCCAGAAACAAGCCGGCCGATTTCCACGCCGAAAACAACGGCCAAAAAGGCGCCCAAGGGATCCCCAGCTCCGGTGAGTGTGACGGCTCCGTCCACAATCAGCGTTCCGCCGATGAAAGCGGCTGCATTGGCGCCCAAAAGGCCGGTGATGGCCGAAGAAAAAATAATGAGCCGCGGTGCGTTCATGCAATAGGCTGTGCCGATGCCAATGGCGCTGCCAGTGCAAACAGAAGCTAAGGTGCCGGCATTGATGATGAAATTGCCCACATCTCCGCCAATGAGGGAGCCGATTTGCTTGAGGATCAGCCCCACAATGAGGGTACAAAACAGCCCCAACGCCATACCGTTGAGGCCGTTGATGAAATAGCGCTTTAAGATGCGCCGCCAAAGGGATTCTTTTTCTTCTGACATGATTTGCCTCCTAGATTCTTAAAATTCTATACACATGTGTATATACAGTAAAATGTTAAAAGAAAATATATCATACTTTTATTCAAAAATCAAGTACCCTTTTTGTTTTAATGCCTGTTCAATTTCATCCAGCGTTTCTTCTTCTTCCGCTTCCACCAAATGCATATGGCGGCCGTTAGTCAGACGCAGCAGCGGTTCACACTGGCTTTCTTTGAGACGGTTTAAAAACCGCTGGACATCCCGGCGGCTTTTGATGTTGAGCATTTCGCCCATGGTGCCGTAAAAAGGATGGTTGACGGCAGTGGTCAGCACATGGCCGCCCAAATCGACCATGGTATTCAGCTCATCTTCCATTTCTTCGGCCCGGTGGCAGACATGAAACATTCGTTGAAAGCCGGTGGTGGCCTGGCGCAGCACATAGCCTCGGGACGTGGACAAAATATCGGCGTTTTTTGCCTTCAAGAGCGCCATGTCCTTGACAATGATCTGCCGTGTGACGCCAAAACGCTCTGCCAGAGCCGAGGCACTGATGGGCGTGCTGCGTTCTGAAAGAATGGTCAGTATTTCATTTCTGCGTTCCGTACTTTCCATAGCAAAGACTCCTTTAATGCCTGCCCCAAACAATAGAAAAAGGGTGTCTGCCGCAAAAAAACGGCAGACACAGTCAGGCAGCATGTTACAGCTGATAAGCAGTTTTTTTGGCTGGACGTGCATCCAGTTCCTGTTTCTTTTCTTCATATCCTGGCCGGCCAAACATGGCATAGGTGGCGTTTTTGCCTTCTTCGACACCAGGCTGGTCAAAGGTGTTGATATGGAGCAGTTCCCCGGCAAAGGCCGTGGCCACTTCAAAGAAATAGAGCAGCTGCCCCAGGGTAAATTCATTGACACAAGGCAGTGTGATGGTCATATTTGGTTTGCCGCTTTTTAAGAGGGCATATTCCGTTGCCATCTGCTCTGTTTGGATCAGCTGATTTTGGGTAACGCCGCCCAAAAAGCCCAAAGAGGGAATATCCTGATAGATTTTGGGGATGGTGATGGTTTCTTTGAATTCTTCTACACCCAAAAGCACAATGACTTTATCAAAGGGGCCTTCGGTGTAAAGCTGCACTTGGGAGTGCTGGTCGGTGACGCCCAAGGCTTTGACCGGCGTTTGGCCAACCTGGACCACATTGCCGTCCAGGTCGTATTTTTTGCCCAAAGATTCGGCCCACAACTGGGCGTACCAGTCGGAAATATATTTCAGGCTATCGGCATAGGGCATCATGACAGACATATTTTTGCCCTGTTTCATGGCAATGTAGTGCAGTGCGCCATAGAGGAAGGCAGGGTTTTTCTGCCAGTCTTCTTCGTTGCTGCGTTCGTCCATTAAGGCAGCACCCAGCAGCATGGCCTTGATGTCAATGCCGCACATGGCTGCCGGCAGCAGGCCCACAGGCGTTAGTTCCGAAAAGCGGCCGCCTACGCCAGAAGGAATGAAGAAAGTTTTGTAGCCTTCTTCTTTGGCAATGCGGATGAGGTTGCCTTTTTCTTTGTCTGTGGTGCAGACGATGTGCTTTTTCACTTCTTCTTTTGGCAGCCGTTCTTCCAAAAGCTCTTTGATGATCATAAACTGGCTCATGGTTTCGGAGGTGGAGCCGCTTTTGGAGATGCAGTTAAAAAGACATTTGGTGATGTCGATGGTGTCAAACAGATAGACCAGCCGTTCCGGATCGACGTTATCGGCCACATAGAGCTTTGGATAGCCGCCCCGTTTTTCTCTGGATAGTTCGTTATAATAAGGATGGTTGATGGCCTGTTGAACGGCAATGGGGCCCAGGGCGCTGCCGCCAATGCCCAGCACCACAAAGGCTTCAAAATCGTCTTTGACTTCGGCCACATAAGAGAGAATATCTTCGATGATTTCGTTTTGGTTATGGGGCAGGTCTCTCCAATCCATTTTGCCTTCGGCCCGTTTTGTTTTCATGGCCAAAACGGCTTCTTTCGCCTGGGCGTCCAAAGCAGTCAAATCTTCAGGAGAAATGCCGGCAGGGCCGACAAATTCCGTCATCATATGGTTATAATCCAGTTTCAATACATCCATGGAAGATTCCTCCTTTTATTGGGCTTGCTGTTTTTGCAAAGCTTCTAACATCAGGTGGGCATCGGGCAGATCGTAGAGACTTTTGAATTGATAGCCCTCTGCTTTTAAGGTTTTCAGCACATCATCCAGCGCCTCGGTGTTGGATTGGCTGACAGCGTGCAAAAGCACAATGGCGCCGTTATGGACATAGTCTACGGCACTGTGATAAGCGGCATCTTTACCCGGCTGGTTGTTGACATCCCAATCCTGATAGGCCAGGCTCCAGAAAATGGTGTCATAGCCCATCAAATGGGTTTGTGTTAAGCTGCGGATGCTGTACTCGCCTTCCGGCGGGCGGAAAAAAGGATCGATGGACCGTCCGGTTAAAGCCTCAAAGGCTGCATTGCAGTTGTTGATTTCTGCGGCCATATCGGCTTCAGAAAGGGTGCTCATTCTGGGGTGGGTGTCGGAATGATTGCCCACCACATGGCCTTCTGCCACCATCCGTTTCACCAAATCCGGTTCCTGCTCGATGTAAGGAACGGTGACAAAGAAAGCAGCCTGGACATCGTTTGCTTTCAGGATGTCCAAAATCTGTGCCGTATAGCCGTTTTCATAGCCTTCATCAAAGGTGAGATAGATGTTTTTTTCGGAAGTGTCACCCAGGTAATAGGCGTCAAAATCGAACAGACAAATATCATTTTGCGCCGTGGGCGGTGTTTTTGTAGTGTTGCGGCTAAACCACCAGCTTTTGGAATCGTCCAATGCAACCAAAGAAGAAGTGACAAGGGGGGTAGAGGGGAAAGAGGCAGCCAAGGCAGCATAGTCGATTTCTTCTGATGCGCCGTGCTCAGAGGTTGACGGGGTATTTTCGCCCAAATTTGTTTGTGCTGCCGATGGGGGAGCAGCAGGAGTTTCTTGCGAAGTTAAGGGAGTCTGGGCCGGCTCCTGTTCCTCCTGCACCACATAGGGGGCAAGTTCCACCGTCAAGGGCCCTGCCGGAGCGCCTGGAAGCGCCACAAAGGCCGAAAGCTGGCTGGTGCCAAGGCACATGCTGACAATGGCAGCTAAAACTGATTGTGTCATAGAAATCACCGTCCCTTTCTTTGGTGCAGATATGGCAGGCAGCTGTTATTGTTCCAGCTGTTCCATAAAACGCTTTAATTTTTCGATGGTGTCTTTGGAAACACTGTGTTCGATTTTGCAGGCTTCCTTTTCTGCAACATCTTCTTCCACACCCAGATGGCGGGTTAAGAAGGTGCGTAAAAGTGCATGGCGCTGCCAAACGTCAATGGCAATTTTTTCTCCATCGGCCGTTAAATGCAAGTCGCCATAATATTCGTGTTCCAATAAGTTTTGGCTTTTGAGGGTGTTGATGGCCCGGTTGACGCTGGGCTTAGAAAGACCAAGAAATGTGGCCACATCCGTCACCCGCACATGGCCATGGCGCGTGTATAAAACGTAAATTGCTTCTAAATAGTCCTCCAATGAAGCGCTGACATCAATGGGTTTATCAGACATGGATAATCCTCCTTTTTTTGTTCTTCTAAAATAATAGCATAAACAAGCTTTTTTTTCTATATAAAATCACGATATTTTTCTGTCTTTCCTCTTGCATAAAATCGTATTTTAAGATAAAATACAGTAAGACAAATAAAAAGAGGAGGTGTATCCCAATGGCATATCAGATTGACAGCAGCTGCATCGGTTGTGGTGCTTGTGCTGCAGAATGTCCTACCAACTGCATCGTGGAAGATGGCGGCGTTTACAAAATCAACGAAGCTGATTGCATCGAATGTGGTTCTTGCGCAG
>CALWLF010000011.1 GCA_944381455.1 uncultured Clostridia bacterium
TCATCCGGATTTTGCCAGGCGACAAGGTTTTGATTGAAATGTCTCCTTATGATCTGACCAAAGGCAGAATTATCTGGAGAGCGAAATAAGCAGGAAGAAAGGAGCAAGCACAATGAAGGTGAGACCAGCTGTAAAACCAATGTGTGAAAAATGCAGAATCATCAAAAGAAAAGGCCGTGTTATGGTCATTTGTGAAAACCCAAAACACAAACAAAAACAGGGCTGATTTGAAACCGACTATGGCTTGAAACAGGTGCATGGAACCTTGAAAGCAAACCCGAAAGTAAATCCGTCATTTTTCACGCCGAGGGCTTTTGAAGCGGCTGGCAGAAGAAAACTTCTGCTTTCAAAAGAACCGAAGGCGGCAAAGCATGGTTACAAATAGTATCGAGTATGTATGGAGGTGTAACGTACACATGGCACGTATCGCTGGTGTAGACTTACCAAGAGAAAAACGCGTGGAAATCGGCCTGACCTATGTTTATGGCATTGGCCATTCCAGCGCAGTTAGAATTTTGAAAGAAGCAGGCGTAAACCCAGATACCAGAGTAAGAGACCTGACCGACGATGAAGTTTCCAGAATCCGTGACGTCATCGACAGAAGTCAGACCGTAGAAGGCGATTTGAGAAGAGAAATCGCCCTCAACATCAAACGTCTGGTGGAAATCGGCTGCTACAGAGGCATTCGCCACAGAAAAGGCTTGCCTGTCAGAGGCCAGAAAACCAAAACCAACGCAAGAACAAGAAAAGGCCCAAGAAAAACGGTTGCTAACAAAAAGAAATAAGTAAGAGGAGGGTAATGGTCAAATGGCAAAGAAAGCTGTTAAAAAAGCGACTACTCGTAGACGTCGTGATAAAAAACATGTGGAACGCGGTCAAGCACATATCCAGTCCACATTTAACAATACCATCGTAACAATCACCGATACGGCCGGCAATGCGCTGTCCTGGGCAAGTGCTGGTCAGCTGGGCTTCAGAGGCTCCAGAAAATCGACTCCTTATGCTGCACAGATGGCAGCAGATACGGCTGCGCAGGCTTGCTCCGATTACGGCCTGAAAACCGTGGAAGTATTCGTAAAGGGACCAGGTAGCGGCCGTGAAGCTGCCATCCGTGCCCTGCAGGCTGCTGGCTTGACTGTCACCATGATCAAAGACGTGACTCCAGTGCCTCACAACGGCTGCCGTCCACCAAAACGCAGAAGAGTATAATTTTCCAGGAGGTGTCGATATACAATGGCAAGAGATATGGTTCCCGTTCTGAAAAGATGCAGATCCCTCGACTTGGATCCCATCTATTTGGGCATTGAAAAGAAATCTAAAAAACAACCTCAAAACAGCAGAAGAAAAATCAGCGAATACGGCCTGCAGATGAGAGAAAAACAAAAAGCAAAATTCATCTACGGCGTGCTGGAAAAACAGTTTAGAGGCTACTATGCAAAAGCAGAAAAAATGGCGAAAAAAGAAGGTATCCCAGGCCAGAACCTGCTGATGCTTTTGGAACTTCGTCTGGACAACGCCATGTTCCGTCTGGGCTATGGCAGAACCAGAAAAGAAGCAAGACAGATCGTTCGCCACAAACACGTGCTGGTAAACGGCAAAGCTGTGGATATCCCATCCTACCAGCTGAAAGTGGGCGACGTGATCGAAGTGAAAGAAAAATACAAATCCATGCAGAGATATAAAGACGTGCTGGATGTAACTGCTTCCAGAGTCGTACCTGCTTGGCTTTCTGCTGATCACGATGCGCTCAAAGGCACCGTGGTTGCAAAACCAAAAAGAGAAGATATCGATGTACCTGTGGAAGAAACACTGATCGTCGAATTGTACTCCAAATAATAACAGCAACTGGTTCCCTCGGCCCCGCTTTGGGGCGGAGGGTACCGTGTTCTATTTATTCTATACCCTGCAATTGACCAGATGTGCCGTCTTTGACGGCGAAAATCAATCCAAGAGGAGGTTTGAGCGTTGTTTGAATTTGAGAAACCTCGTATCGAAATTGCTGAAATGGCACAAGACGGTACTTACGGCCGTTTTGTGGTAGAGCCACTGGAAAGAGGATATGGAACGACTCTGGGCAATTCCTTGAGAAGAATTTTGCTTTCCTCTCTGCCTGGCGTTGCTGTTAGTAATGTGAAGATTGACGGCGTTCTTCATGAATTCAGTACCGTTCCTGGTGTCAAAGAAGATGTGACCGAGATCATTTTGAACTTGAAAGGTCTGGCCATCAAAAACACCAGCGACAGTTTTGAACCAAAGGTTGCATATATCGATGTGGAAGGCGAAGGCGAAGTGAAAGGCTCCGACATCAAAGCCGACAGCGACATCGAAATTATGAATCCAGACCACCACATTGCCACCTTAAGCGGCGGCGCCAACAGCAAGCTGTATATGGAAATCACCATCACCAGAGGCCGCGGCTATGTGGGCAGTGATAAGAACAAAAAGGAAGATCAGCCCATTGGGATGCTTCCCGTTGACTCTATTTACACACCGGTGCGCCGTGTCAATTTCCTGGTGGAAAACACCCGTGTGGGCCAGATGACCGACTATGACAAACTGACATTGGAAGTTTGGACCAACGGCACCATCACCCCGGATGACGCGGTGAGCTATGGCGCAAAAATTTTGAACGAGCACCTGAATCTTTTTGTAGACCTTTCGGAAAATGCAAAGAATGCCGAAATTATGGTGGAAAAAGAAGAAGGCAAGAAAGAAAAAGTGTTGGAAATGAGCATTGAAGAACTGGATTTGTCTGTCCGTTCTTACAACTGCTTGAAACGTGCTGGCATCAACACCGTAGAAGACTTGGCCAGCAAGACCGAGGACGAAATGATGAAGGTGAGAAACCTTGGCCGCAAGTCCTTGGAAGAAGTTTTGAACAAAATGGCAGAACTGGGCTTGGCATTGAAGCCTGGCGATGAATAATTGGAAAACGGCCGCAAAATTGCAGAGGTGCGTAAGACCGAAGGGCAGGCCTCTGGGCTAAATTTTGCATGAATTGAGGAGGATTAGAACAATGAACGGTTCCGGATATAGAAAACTTGGCAAAACTGCTCCACAAAGAAAAGCATTGCTGCGCAACCAGGTGACCAACCTGTTGTATCATGGCAAAATCACAACCACAGAAACCAGAGCAAAAGAAGTGAAAAAAATCGCTGAAAGAATGATTACTCTGGCCGTGAAGGAAAAAGATAACTTCACCGAAGTGGAAGTAACGGCAAAAGTTGCAAAGAAAGATGCACAGGGCAACCGTGTAAAAGAAACCGTAAACGGCAAAAAAGTAACCGTATACGATGAAGTAAAGAAAACCATCAAAAAAGACAATCCTTCCAGACTGGCTGCAAGAAGAAAACTGCTTGCTTATCTGTACCCAGTGACAGAAACACCTGCCAACGGCAGAAAAATGAGAAGCCAGTCCAAAAAAGTGGATATGGCTGCAAAACTGTTTGATGAAATTGCGCCTAAATATGCTGACCGCAAAGGCGGCTACACCAGAATGGTGAAAATTGGACCAAGAAAAGGCGATGCTGCCGAAATGGTCATTTTGGAACTCATCTAAGAAGGATTTGGTCGGGACAACGCAGACCAATGAAGCAAAAAGCTGCTGTTCTTTGTAAAAAGGACAGCAGCTTTTTTTTCGGTTTTTCCAAAAAAAGGACGGTCTTTTGATGAACCAATGGACGGGTTTGGAGCTCTTTAGAATAGATGCATCAAAAAATGGCAAAGATCTTTGCAGGAAAGGAGGTGCCCGATGGAAGAACGGCAATCGAGGCAGACAGAACCACAATCAGAATCCGATTTTTGGCAGTGGATGGAAAGCTATTATCCCAAAGCCATGCGTTTGGCTTGTTTGCTTTGCGGTAACCGCGCCGACGGCGAAGACGCCGTGCAGGAATCTTTTCTCCTGATGTACCGCCATTGGGACCAGATCAAAACCCCGGCGGCCTATTTCACCCGCACGCTGACGCGCCAGGTTTGGAAGATCTGTAAAAAAACGCGGCGGGAAGAACCGGCGGAGGAAGAGACCTGGCCGGTTTTGACAGAAGGCTCTCCGGAAGAGCAGGTGCTGGCCCGCCAGCAGTCATCGGCCCTCTATGGGGCGGTGCTGGCCCTGCCGCTCAAGCAGAGAACCGTCCTTGTTTTATATTATTACCAAGACCTTTCCATCAAAGAAATTGCCAAAGCCATGGGCACGTTGGAAGGGACAGTGAAATCCAGATTGTTTTCGGCCAGAAAGCAGCTGCGAAAACAATGGGAAGAAATAGAGGAGGCGAAGGTGGATGAAAAAAACGAACCCCACAATTTGGATGACGCTTTGCGATGGGCACTTCGGCAGCAGGCGCAAACAACGCCTCTTTCCGATGTGCAGTTGGAGCAGATGAAACGAAACATCCGACAAAAGGAGGAACCGAAGATGAAACGATTTTCTATGAAAAAAGGACTTTTGGTGGCATGCGCCCTGTGTGTGGTGGGCAGCATAACGGCTGTGGCCGCAGGGAAGCTGGCAGGCGTAGAAATTCACAGCAATTTAAAAGATACCATGACCAGCTATGAAGCACTGGAAACGGCATCGAAGGAGTTGTTTGATGTTTCGTTGCCGGAAACCTTTGACAACGGCTATACCTTTACCAATGCTGTGCCGGGGGCCGCAACGGGTACCGATGACAACGGCAATGCCCTTTCCCAGTGGGAAACGCTGATGGTAACTTACACCAAAGACGATGCTGCCGAATTAAGTTTGGCCGTAGACCCACTGACGGCAGGGACAGCAGTGGAGACTGGGACTGCAAGTACCATCGATGGTATCACCTATTATTATAACGAAGTGACTTATTTGACATTGCCACCGGAAGAAAAACCAACGGCCCAGGAAGAAGCACTGGCCGAAGAAGGAAAATTGGCCATTGCCTATGGCAGTGCGACGCGGCAGGAATCCCAACTGGAACAAGTGTCTTGGCAGCAAGACGG
>CALWLF010000012.1 GCA_944381455.1 uncultured Clostridia bacterium
TCCTTGTAATCGATGACAGTCAGTTTATCTACACAAGGCTGGCATACGCGTTTTTTTCTGCGTCCACGTCTTTTCTGAATCATTGCTTACTTCCTCCTTTTAGATTTTAAAAGGGTAAATCATCGTCTTCCAAACTTTCGTCGATGGGGTAGAAGCCGTCGCTGGCGGCCGGTTTTGCCGGTGCCGAAGAAGCGGGAGCTTTGCCTTCGCGGCTTTCAAAGGAAGAACGGCTTTCTGCAAAATACGTTTCTTCCACCACCACTTCTGTGCTGCGGCGTTTGTTGCCCTCATTGTCCGTCCAGGAACGAACCTGAAGTCTGCCGACTACACTTACCATCTGGCCCTTTTTCCAGTATTTTTCTACGAATTCGCCGGATTTTCCAAAGGCCACACAGTCGATAAAGTCTGCCTCTGGTTCGCCTTCCCGCTTAAAGCGGCGGTTGATGGCCAGAGAGAATCTGGCAACGGCCACGGGGGTTGCCCCTTGGGAATAGCGTACTTCCGGATCACGAGTCAAACGACCCATCAAAATGACTTTGTTCATTCAGCAAAACCTCCTGCACCTCAGGCATCTTTGCGGATGATGAGATAACGAAGCACATTTTCCATAATGCGCATACGGCTTTCCAATTCAGCAGGAACGGATGGTTCTGCATCGAAGGAAATGAAGCTGAAGAAACCTTCGTTTACTTTTTTGATTTCGTAAGCAAGTCTTCTTTTGCCCCAGTCGTCAATTTTTTCGATTGTGCCACCAAATCTGGTAATCAAATCCAATACTTTCTGACTTTCGGCTGCTTTTGTTTCTTCGTCCAGATCTGGTCTGAGTACGACTGCCATTTCGTATTTGTTCATTGAACTACACCTCCTTTTGGACATATGGCCCTTGCACGAAGCAAGAACAAGGAAATTACATTACAGTGGACTATTATAGCATAGACTCACCCAAAATACAAGCAGTTTTTTTGCCTTTTTTTCGTAGAAAAGCCTGTTTTTCCATGGTAAAATGGAACAAAAAAGGAGGTGCGGCAGCATGAAAATTGCCATTTGCGGCATTGGCGGCGTAGGAGGACTGTTGGCAGGCGTTTTGGCACAGCAAGAAGAGAACTTATTTTTACTGGCCAGAGGGGACAAAAAGCAGGCGCTGCAAGAAGAAGGGTTGTTGTTAAAAAGTGACACACTGGGAGAGCGGCTGGTGCGGGCCCATGTGGTGGAGCGGCCGGAAGAAGTGGGCACAGTAGACGTACTGTTTCTTTGCACCAAGCATTATGGCCTGGTGCAGGCTTGTGCCGACTGCGGGCCTTTGGTGGGGGAAAACACACTGGTGATTCCGCTTTTAAACGGCATTGGCGTAGGAGAAGAAGTGCGGCGGCAGTTACAAAAAGGCCAGGTGGCAGAAGGCTGCATCTATTGCATCTCCATGCTGGAAGGATTGCGCCAGGTGCGCCACATCGGCCCTGGACGAAAGCTGGTGTTTGGCTTTGCCCAAAGAGAGGCAGGAGAAAAGGAACAGGCGTTGGTAGCACTGCTGCAAGAAGGCGGCATGAAGGCTTATTATGGGCAAAATGTGCAGGATATGGCCTGGGAAAAATTTTGCGCCATGTGCGGCAACAGCACCATTTTTTTGTATTTTGATGGGCCGGCTGGGCAGGTGCAGGGATCGGCAGAGCGGCTGGAGGCGGCCCGTGCCATTTATACAGAGCTTTGGCAGACGGCCGTTGCCAACGGCGCAAAACTGCCCCAAGAAGCAGTGGAGAAAAACATGAAGTCTCTGCTGGCGCTGACGCCGGATACCACCACATCCTTATATCGGGACTTGAAGTTTACAAACGGCAGCACAGAGCTGGAAGGCATTTTGGGAAAAGCCTGCCGTTTGGCGCGGCAGGCCGGTGTTTCGGTGCCGCTGCTGGAGGAGGTGTATGCCCGGTATGCAGGCAGATAAAAGTTCTCTTCCCGCTTTGTTTGGCAAAGGCGCCATTTTTTTGATGGAAGGTGCATTGGGGGAGCGATTAAAGAGAGAATATGGGTTGGTGATTGACGGACCGGTGGCCATGGGGGATTTGCTGTATCAGCCAGGCGGAAAAGAGGCGTTGCAGTCCCTTTGGAAAGGATATTTGGCCATTGCCGAAAGAAACGGACTTCCCTTTTTAGCCACAACCACCACCAGGCGGTTAAACCGGCAGAGAATGGCAAACACGGCGTATGATGACCAGATTTTTTTGGACCAAGTCCAGTTTTTAAAACAGGTGCTGGCTCAGGCTGCCGTACCGGCTTATGCGGGGGCTTTGCTGGGCTGCTGCGGTGATGCCTATACGGCAGAGGGCTGTCTGGAGACGGCAGAGGAGGCAGAAGCGTTTCACTGGTGGGCAGCCAGCCGGTTTGCCAAAGCCGGCGCCCAGTTTTTGATGGCGGGGTTGATGCCAACTTTGCCGGAGGCGCTGGGTATGGCAAAAGCCATGGCGCGCACGGGGCTGCCCTATTTGATTAGTTTTACGGTCAAAAAAGAGGGGACGCTCATTGATGGCACACCCATCCACGAGGCCATCGCTGCCATTGACGCGCAGACTGCGCCCAATCCGCTTTGTTATCTTTCCAATTGTATTCATCCAACCTTACTGCAACAGGCATTAGAAGCGCCTGTCAACCAAACGGCGCTGGTGAAAAAAAGGTTTCGCGGCATACAGGCCAATACTTCCATGCTGGAATATGACCAGCTGGATGGCGCAAAAGAACTGATGACAACATCGCCAAACCAGTTGGCAGAGGCAATGGCTGTTTTTCGAGATCGGTTTCAGATTTTTGGCGGCTGCTGCGGTACAGATGAACGGCATATGGCGGCTATTGCAGAGCGTTTGGTGAACCGGTAGAAAAAAGAAATCTATTTTTCAGCAATGTGCAGGCTTTTGCAAAAGATTATTTAGCAGTTTTTTCTGTTTTCCAATCAAAAATAAAAAAAATGTCGGAGCTTTCTTTCGTTTTTCACAAAGAATAGGAGAAAAACAAAAGAGGCTCCGGCATTTTTTAGGAAATGAAAAGAAAAATTTGGAATCAATATTAAAAGAGAATAATTTTCCCTTTATTTTTCCCGTTTTTGGTGGTATAATAAAAATAATTCTGAGAAAGAACAAAGGAGATTTGCTAAAAAAGAGCAAAGTAAGGAGGAATGGCCATGAAACAAATTCGTATGGCGCAGCCGTCAGATTTGGCGGAATTTCGTGCGTTGTGGGACATCAGTTTTTCCGATACCCAAGCATTTCGCAACTGGTTTTTTGCCCATCGGTTTGTGCCCGGCTATTCTTGCTGCATCGAAGAAGACGGCCGCCTGGTTTCGGCGGTGCAAAGCGTACCCTGCCATATCCGGGTGCGGGGCAAGATTTTGCCGGCGGCGGTGATGGTGGGCGCCTGCACCCATCCAGACTATAAACGCCGGGGCTATATGAAGGAATTATATACGTTTTATATGAATGAGATGGCCAAACTGGGCGTGGTGTTGGCGGCCCATACACCGGCAGTGCTGGGCACTTATTTTTATGTGGGCCATTTTCCGGTGAGTGACACGGCATTTTTGGAAGGCGAAGGAATTGCGGTGCAAGAAAGCGCAGCCTGCCCGGTGGATATGCAAGAAGAGGTATCGGCGCTTTTGGCCTGCTATCAGCAATCTGGCGCCCGTTACAGCGGCATTTTAAGCCGCAGCTTTGCCGACATGGTCTTAAAAATGGCCGATTATGGCGCCGATGGAGGCAAGGCCTTGGCCCTTTGGAAAGAAGGCCAGATTGCAGCCTATGGCGTGTATTATGACACGGAGGAAATGGTTTACGCCGAAGAAGTGATGGCGCTGACAGAAGCAGATGAGCAACAGGTGGTCAATGGATTGGCCAATCTTGCCCAGGGCAAAAAAGTGAAAATCAAGCTGCCGCCTGATACGAAGGCTGCGCTGCCTGGGGCAAGCAAGACGGTGTTACCCCGCAATGTGCTGGGCCTTTGCAATGTGGAAGCGCTGCTTTCGGCCCTTTCGGTGGATTTGGCAGAAGCAGTGGAAATCAAAGATGATGTGGTGGCACAAAACGACGGCGTGTTTTTGCTTTCGGGTAAGCGCAGCGCTCAAAAGCCTGCTGTTTCCTTGCAGCAGGGCCGTTTATTACAGTTTTTGATGGGATACCGTTCTTTGGAACAGCTGGCCCAGAAAGGAAATGCAACGATTTTAGACCAAGAGGCGGCAAAGAGAATGGATGCTTGTTTACCGGTGGTGCCTTGTCATATTGTGGATGAATATTGAAAGAAGGTTAGAATTTTATGGAATTACAGTTCCAAGACGTTACATTGAGCAGCAAAGGAAAATTAGAAAAATATATCAAGCCATGGCAAAGTGAAAATGCGGAATTTGGGTTTGCCCATATCTATATGTGGGGCGGCGATGGGAAAATTCAGTATGCCGAAGCAGAAGGATTTTTGTTTTTGAAATTGCATTTTCCAGGCGAAGCCATGTTTTTTTGGCCGCCGTTTCCGGCCGATGAAACGGTGCAAAAAAATTATGCCAGAGGGATGGAGCTGGCTTGCCAATACATGGAAGAAACGGGCTGGAAGCCGTTATTTCGTTCCGTCAGCGCCCCTTTTGCAGACTGGATCAAAGAGCAGTGTCCCCAGATGCAGTTTACAGAAAAAAGAGAAAACTTCGACTATATCTATACCAGCGAAGCCATGATTACCCTCAAGGGCAAAAAGCTCCATGGCAAGCGCAACCATATCAATAAATTGAAAAAAGAACACCCTGATTTTCAGTATGAGCCATTGACCAA
>CALWLF010000013.1 GCA_944381455.1 uncultured Clostridia bacterium
CAAGGCGGCGAAATTTACATTGGCATTATGATGGCTCTGTTTGGGATCACCACCACAGCAGGCTGGTTTACCTATTACATTGCCGTTATGAAATGGTTGTTCCGCAAACGCCCTGTGCTGAGAGATCGTCTTTGCTATTTGTTTAAATTTGTATTCCCAATTCCAAACTTGATCATTGTTTGGTCTGTGGTAAAAGGCGGTTACAGCGCAGACTTGTTCTGGGCCATTGTGGACGTATCGCTGCTGATTCCGGTATTCTCCAACTTGCTGGCCATTTTCTTGCTGAGAAAGAAATTCTGGGAATTGCTGAAAGACTACAAGGCAAGATATATGGGCATTGGCAAAGTGGATCCAAACTTCTATGTATTCTATGAAGATGATCCAAAAGTGTTTGCACAGGAAGAAGCTTTCCGTGAAGAACTGAGAAAGATTGATCAAGCAGCACAAAAGGCATAACGACATACACCAACGTTTCGATCAAAAAAGAATTGCAGGCAGGGGATTGTCTGCAGTTCTTTTTTGTACCAAAGCATTGGGTTTTGTGCAAAATAGATAGGGAATCCTCCTTCTTTTTTCTCTAGAAAAGAAGGGAAAACTGGACAAAAATCCGGGATTTTTGTTGTTTTTGTCTTTGTTCCGGTAAAATGTCATTTTTCGTGTGGAAAAACTATGAAAAAAGGATAGTTGTGTCAAACTTTTTTCGTGATATCGGATGAAGATTGCCGAAAAAACAGGGATACATTTTTTTGACATAGGTAAAAGTGGGGAAACGGCGCCCGTTTCCTTGACTCTATGTTAAGGATAGAGTTTACAATAAAACCATACAAATTGTTTCTTGCAGCGAATGGGTGGCCTTTGAAAGAAAAGACACCAGGCGGCAAAGAGGATTCGAGTTGTTTGACCGATGCAGGAAACAAGCAGATTACATAAGCAGCTTCCGCGCGAATGGAAGTAAGCGCGTTGCTGATAAAGGGTATTCTGGGGAGAATACCGCAGTGAAACTGTCAGTCCATTGGGCTGACAGTTTTTTGTGTCCAAAAAGAAAAACCAGACGGCAAGGGTTGCAGCGTCTGGTTTTTTTGTTTCGTTAATGGCGGAATATGATTTCGCCTGTTTCGGCATCCATGCTATCCACAATGGCCAGCGATTCCAGCTGGTAGCCTTTGGCGCGGATCAGCTCACCGCCGTTTTGGAAGCCTTTTTCCACGGCAATGCCAATGCCTTCCACCGTGGCCCCGGCCAAGGAGACCAGGTCCAGCAAGCCCAGTAGGGCACAGCCGTTGGCCAAAAAGGCGTCGATGATGAGCACATGGTCGTCTTTGCTTAAAAATTTTTGAGAAACGATGACGTCATAGATGCGGTTGTGGGTGAAGGACTGCACCTTGGTGCAGTAGTTATTGCTGTCCAGATTGATGCTCATGGATTTTTTGGCAAAGACCAGCGGTACGCCAAACTCCCTTGCCACCAGGGCGGCAATGCCAATGCCGCTGGCTTCGATGGTCAGCACTTTATTGATAGGCTTTCCGGCAAAAAGCCGTTTCCATTCCTTGGCCATTTCATCAATCAAGGGGATATCCATTTGGTGGTTGATGAAGCTATCCACCTTCAGCACATTTCCTTTGCGGATAATCCCGTCTTTTTGTATTCTTTCTTCCAACAGTTCCATACTGTCATCCTTTCCTTAGTGAGCATTTTCTTTTGTTTTGCGCCGGCCCAGCACAATGTCTTCCGGCGTGATGGGCAATGTCCGAAAGCGCAGCCCGGTGGCGTGGTATACGGCGTCGGCAATGGCCGGCAGCGGCGTATTGATGACCACTTCGCCAATGGACTTGGCGCCAAAGGGGCCGGTGGGCTCAAAGCTTGGAACGATGGCCACATCAATGCGGCCGCTATCGAGGCGGCTTGGGATTTTGTACTGCATCAGGGAATTTTCCATCATCCGTCCCTGGGGTGTATAGGTGATGTTTTCAAACAAGGCCATGCCAATGCCTTGCAGTAAGCCGCCTTCGGCCTGCACCCGGGCCAAATTAGGGTTTAAGGGCGTGCCGCAGTCCACAGCGGCAGAGTAATGGATGAGGGTGCATTCGCCTGTTTGTAAATCCACTTCCACCTCGGCGGCCCCCACCATAAACGGCGGCGGCGAAATGGGGGAAGAATGGGAATAAGTGGCTTCCAGGGCAATGTTGTTGCCGCACATGGAGGCGGTGGCAATGTCGGCCAAAGAAATGGACTGGTCGCCGCAGGAAACGGCTTTGCCGTCAAAGGTCACATCCTCTGCCGAAACGCCCAGTTTTTGAGCGCCCAGGGCACAAATTTTCTCCCGCAAAGCCAAGGCACATTGCTCTGTGGCTTTCCCGGTGACATAGGCCGTGGAAGAAGCATAGGAGCCAGAGTCATAAGGCGAGGCGTCCGTATCGGCGCCCAGTACCACGATTTGGTCCATGGGGCAATCCAACACCTCGCAGGCCACCTGGGCCAGCGTGGTATCGCAGCCGGTGCCCATGTCGGCGGCGGCAATGCGCAGGGTATAAAATCCTTCGTCGTTCAGCTTCAGCGAAGCACTGCCTACGTCCACGCCGGAAATACCGCTGCCCTGCATGGCCATGCCCATGCCCAAGGCCCGGACTTTGCCGTTACCCATGTCTTTGACCGGGAATTTTTCATCCCAACCGCTCATCTCTTTGACCTTGTCCAGACAAGCTTCCAAGGTGGAGCTATTTAAGGTTTCGCCATAATAAGCAGGCATTTGGTCGCCTTCGTGGGGGATATTTTTTTTGCGGATTGCAAAGGGGTCCATGTGGAGCAGATCCGCCAGTTCGTTGACAGTGCTTGCCACGGCAAAGAGCCCTTGGGTGGCCCCATAGCCGCGATAGGCCCCGGCAGACATTTCGTTGGTATAAACCACGTCATAATGGAAGCGGAAGGCTTCTGCTTTGCCATAAAGGGGGATGGACTTGTGGCCGGAAAGGCCTACCGTTGTTGGCCCATG
>CALWLF010000014.1 GCA_944381455.1 uncultured Clostridia bacterium
ATGCAGGCCTTTGTCTATGGCGACTTGTTCATGCGCGTGCTCTATCGCACCCGTCCTTATGAACGGGTGGAAGGCAGCGCCAATGCCCTCTATGAAAAATGGAACGAAAAAGTAAAACGGGACATTTGGGAAGGCAAAAACTTCAGCAAAAACTTAAACGGCATTGTGCAAGATTTTGACCAGCTGCCATTAAACGGCATGAAAAAGCCGAGAGTTGGTGTCGTGGGTGAAATTTTGGTGAAATTCCATCCAACGGCCAATAACGACATTGTTTCTCTGTTGGAAAGAGAAGGGGCCGAAGCCGTTGTGCCGGATCTGCTGACCTTTGCCCTTTACAGCAGCTATAACAGTGTCATCAAACACCGTTATCTGGGCTTTGGCCTTAGCGCAGAAATGAAGGCCCGGGCAGCTATGGCCCTTATCCAAAGCTATCAGCGCCCCATGATTCAGGCCCTCAAAAAGAGCGACCGGTTTGGTGTACCCTGCGGCATCATGGAAATGGCCAAAATGGCAGAACCCATCGTTTCCCTCTGCAACCAGACAGGGGAAGGTTGGTTCCTGACGGCAGAAATGATGGAATTGATCCATAACGGCGTCCATAACATCATCTGTACCCAGCCCTTTGCTTGTCTGCCCAACCATGTGGTGGGCAAAGGCGTCATCAAAGAGCTGCGCCGCAGAAACCCGCTGGCCAACGTGGTGGCCATCGACTATGATCCAGGCGCCAGCGAAGTCAACCAGCTTAACCGCATTAAGCTGATGCTGGCTGCCGCAGAACGCAACTTGGATAAATTGGAACAAAAGAAAGAACAAAGCTTTGAACCAGTGGCACGTCCGCAAAGCGTGGGTGCCAGCATCTAAGCAGAGAATCAGTCAAAAGCTGCCGGGCTTGCCCCGGCGGCTTTTTTAGGAGAAACAATGAGAGATAAACGGGAAGTTTTAAAGCAGTATTTTGGCTATGACGCCTTCCGGCCAGGGCAGGAGCAGGTGGTGGATGCGCTGCTGCGGGGGCAGGATGTGCTGGCGGTGATGCCCACGGGGGCGGGAAAATCCATCTGCTTTCAGGTGCCGGCGCTGTTGATGGAAGGGATCACCCTGGTGGTTTCGCCGCTGGTGTCACTGATGAAAGACCAGGTGATGACGCTGGTTGCAAACGGCGTAGCCGGGGCCTATCTCAATAGCTCCCTGACGGAGCGGCAGTATGAAAAGGCCGTGGAAAACGCCAAGGCGGGGAAATATAAAATCATTTATGTGGCGCCGGAGCGGCTGTTAACCCCCAGGTTTTTATCCTTTGCCCTGGCAGCGCCCATCTCCATGGTGGCTGTGGATGAAGCCCACTGTGTCAGCCAATGGGGGCAGGATTTTCGTCCCAGTTATTTGGATATTGCAGATTTTTTAGAGCGGCTGCCGCACCGGCCGGTGGTGGGCGCCTTTACGGCAACGGCAACGCCAAAGGTGAAGGCAGATATTTTGCAGCTATTACAGTTAAAGCAGCCGTTTCATCTGGGGCTGGGCTTTGACCGCCCTAATCTGTTTTTCCGTGTGATGGAGCCCAGGGACAAGCGGGCGGCTCTTTGGGATTTTTTGGAGGAGCAGGAAGGAAAAAGCGGCATCATCTACTGCGCCACCCGCAAAACGGTGGAGGAGCTTTGTGCCTTTTTGCAGGAAAAGGGGCGGCTGGCCGTCTCTTATCATGGCGGCATGGACCACGGAGAACGGGCCAAAAACCAGGAAGATTTTTTGTATGACCGGGCCACAGTGATGGTGGCCACCAACGCCTTTGGCATGGGCATCGATAAACCCAATGTCCGTTTTGTGGTCCATTATCAAATGCCAAAGGATATCGAAAGCTATTATCAGGAGGCGGGCCGGGCGGGCCGCGATGGACAAAAGGCCCACTGCCTGCTGCTCTATGCCAAAAAAGATGTGGCATTGCAGCAATTTCTGATCCGCAACAACAAAGAAAACGACCGGCTTTCTGACCAGGAGAAGGCCAAGGTGCAGGAGGCTGACGAAGAGCGGCTGAGGCAGATGACGTTTTTTTGCAAGACAAAAGACTGTCTGCGGCGCTACTTGCTGCGCTATTTTGACGAGGCTGCGCCCAAAAACTGTCATGGCTGCGGCAACTGCCTGGGCTTTGCCAGACAAGAAGTGCTGGAGGAACCGGAAGAGGGCTTTTTGCGCCAAATGGCCTCCCAGCTTTGGCAGGACGACGCCATTTTTGGCCGCCGCAGCAAAAAAAACAGTGCCGCTTTCCGAGAGCATCCACTTTTTGAACAGCTCAAGCAAGTGAGAAAACGGCTGGCAGAGCGGTCTGGTGTGCCCGCCTTTGTGGTCTTTTCCGATGCCACGCTGGAGGAGATGGTGGAAAAAATGCCCCGCACCGAAAAGCAGATGCTGAAAATTTCCGGTGTGGGGCAGAAAAAACTGGATCTTTACGGCAAAGCATTTTTAGATGCCATTGAGGATTATTGCAGCCAATGTTAAATGGCTTGTTTACCGTAGGCAGAAGGTGTAGGAAACAGCAGCAGCGTTTCGTCTTCTTCTAAAAACGCTTCTTCGGCATCTAACTGTGCCTGCACCAGCTGTTCGTAAATCAAAGCCAGAGAGGCTTTGGCCTGCTGGAGAGCGGAAGCAGCCTGGAGGGGCAAAGATGGCGTTTTGGAAAGCGTATCCAGCTGAGAAAGCAGGGCTTGACAGGAGTCGGCCTGCGCAGCGACATGGGCAAAAAGGGTGCAGTAATGTTCTGGTAACTGATTCATGTTCATTCCTCCATTTCTTTTTGATAGGGTTTGTATTTTTTCTGTTTCTATACTCGGCTTTGCGGCCGGGTGCCGGTTGTCCAGAGGGAAAAAGAGCGCCGATTCGGCTTCTTTAGGGGTATTATACAACGAAGCTGCCATGGCTTCTGTCGAAAAAAGGCGGCAGGAGAAAAAAATTTTCCTTTCCAGGCATCTTCTGACTGGAAAGGATGGCAGTTGTCAAAAAAAGAAAAAAGAAGCGGCCAAAAGGCGGATTGTTCAAAAATTATTTACAAAGTGGACATAGCCAGGACATAGTTTTTCGGTATCCTATCTTTGCAAGCAAGAAAAACCCCAAAACCCCAAAATTCATAAATACCATCCTTCCTTTTGAAACAATCTTGTTTCAGACAAAAAGCCGTCCTTCCCCGGGACGGCTTTTTTGTTGTTTGAACATAAAAAAGCCCCTGTCCATGGGACAGGGGAAAAGGTTATTGCTGGGTGGCTTCCACAGAGAGCTGAGTGGAGGCTTCGGTTGCAGTTTCGGCTGTGTCCTCCGTTTGTTCTGTTTTTTGGGAAGCAGTGTCTTCTGTAGAGTCTGGCTCTACACCGTTTAAGACATCAATATGGGCATAAACCTCGTCCATATATTGTTCATAAGTCTGGGTGCCTTCCACAATTTCGCCGACAATTTTGCCGTTGCGGTCTACAAACACCGTGGAGGGGATGGAAGTTAAATTATTGAGCACCCAGCTGCCGATGGTGTCGTCCATCATGATGGTTAAGAAGGAGACGTCGGCATCTTTTCTGGCGCTGGTAACGGCTTTTTCTGCCTCTTCGCCAGGTGTGTCGATGACGGCAGTCACCAGGTTAAAATCCACAGGGAAACTGCGGCGGGAGTTATACACCTGTTCCAGCACTTCAAATTCGTCAAACTGAGGATAGGTGTAGGTGGCGCCAAAGTTAATCATGGTCAAGTCGTAGGCGCCAAAGATGGTGCTGTCTACTTCCATGCCCTGAATGGATTTGGTGTCAAAGGTGATATATTGGTTCAGTTCCTCGTTGAGGGTGGACAGAGCTTCAGGATCAAAATCCTGGGTTTTGATGGTGGCAGGCAAGGAGGAAGCGGCCTCCAGCAGAGACTGGTACGTTTCCAGCTGTTCTCCTGTCAATGTGGAGAGGGCTTCTTTGTTGCCGCTTAAAAAGTAATAGGTATAGCCTTGTTGCTCTTCCCCCACCGTCTGGACGGTATCATATTCCGAAAACAGCTCTGACAGTTCTTCTTCGCTGGCGGAAGAAAGCACAATCTGGCAGATGGGTTTCATATAGTCATAGAGGGATAACGTGGGATCGGCTTCCAAGGCGGCAGCATCTTCTTCAGTCAGGTAGGAATAGATGATTTGGGCAAAAGTATATTCCCCTTGAATGGATTGCTGCACCACCTGATCGCCTTCCAGTTCTTTCCATTCTTTTGGCAGCTCATAAGAAAGCCCCAAATCTTCATACACCACCTGGTTGGAGTTGGTGGAGGCAGAAGCGCCATTTTCTCCATTGGAATGGTTACATCCACTGGCCAGCACGCCAAAACCCATGCAAAGGCACAGCAGGATGGCTAATTTTTTCATGATAACGTTCCTCCTTACGTTTTTTCTCAACTACAATATTATAGCGGAATTTGCCGTCAGTTGCAAATGAATATTTTATGAATTTTCCTCATAAGGTAGACAAACAGGTTTTTGGTGAGGCTTATGGAGAAAAAAAGAAGCATCCGGCGAAAAAAAAGGACCATGGCGCCCAAAGAAACAGGCTTTTTTTGGCGTGGCGTTTGCTGTGTGGTGCTGGCGGCGGCACTTTTGGCAGGGCGCGGCACAGGACAGGGCTGGGTGGAATCGGTGTGGCAAAAACTTGGCCAGCAGGTGTCGTTTGGAGAAGTGAAGGAGGCAGTTTTGGAGGCAAAAGAAACAGTGGCAGCTTTTTTGGACCAGAAAACCACTGCACTTTCGCCAAAAACAGAGGAAAATGAAAATTAGTTCGTGCATTTTTCGGTTCTTTCGGTTACACTAGTAGACAGAATAGACGGGCCAAAAAGGTCTGCTAGACGGAAACGGAGGAACAACATGAAACTTGCAATCCCAGATCAAGTG
>CALWLF010000015.1 GCA_944381455.1 uncultured Clostridia bacterium
TCTTGCAGCATGGAGCTTGTGGCCTCCGGCTCAAACCCATGGATTTTCTCATCCATGGCTGTTACGTCGGCCATGGTCAAATCCACGCCGGCCGCTTCGGCCACTGCCACCACTTCTTCCATGGCCATTTTGGCCGCTTCCAGCAACGCCGGAATCTTCTGGAACGGTGCAAAGGGCACTTCCATCAGCGCCGAAACTTGATTCATCCCCATATTGACCATCCATTTGAGCCAAAGCGTCCGTTGGATGTCCTCCGCAATCTTGCTTTCGATCCCCAGTTTTTCCAAGCACTCTGCGGCCATCTCCACCGTCTCGGCTCTACAGTCGTCCCCCTGGGATCCCAGCTGCACCAGATATTCCTCGCCGCAGAACACGTCTTTTCCTTCCTTCACCGCATCCACATACACCAACGCCGTCACCACTTCGTTTTGCGGAAATGCTTCTTTCAATGTTCTGGCCGCCGTGATGCCGTTCATCAAAGGCAGCAATACCGTTTCTTTCCCCACAAAAGGCGCAATTTCTTTTTTCACTTCGTCCAGCTGTGTGTTTTTCACCGCCACAAACAGCAAATCAATGGCATCTCCTGCCGTTGCCAGATGCACTTGGCAAGGTTTTTTATTGACCAAAATGCCTTCTTTTTCTAGTCTCTTGGCCCGCTCCCCTTGGGCAATGACGCTTACGATTTGGTCATTGCCTTCTTTTCTGCCAAGAAGCGAACCGCCCACGGCCCCTACGCCAACCAGTGCCAGTTTTTTTCCTTCCATCAAAACCAATCCTCCTCAAAAAGTAGTCGCTTTGCTGCCTTAAACGCCGTCACCGTTACCTCTGCCTGGGATAAATCCTGTTGACCGCTGGTGGGGTTTTGGTACCCCAACACGACCATGCCTGCCGCCTTGGCCGCCGTTACGCCGTTTTTGGAATCTTCCACCACCAAACAATCCTTTGGCAAAACGCCAAGCACTCTGGCCGCTTCCAAAAATACATCCGGCGCCGGTTTGCTATGGGCCACCTCTTCGCCGCTGACAATGGCATCAAAAAAAGAAGAAAGCCCGATATGCTCCAAAATCCACAAAATCAGCGGCCGCTCCGTAGAAGAAGCCACCGCCAGGCCAATCTTTCTTTTCTTGGCTTCTTCCAACAATTCTTTGACGCCCTTGGTGGCACCCAGGCCGCTTTCTTCAAACAGTGCCCGCACCCGCTTGGCCCGCTCCTCCATCATCTCCTCGGCGCTGGCCGTGATGCCAAACTGCTCCCGATAACGGGGAAAGCGTAACGGGTTTGTGGTGCCGGCAAAGGGCACAATGTCTTCCAATGTCACCTTGGCCCCAAAATGGGCCAGTGTATCTAAATCCGCCTGAAAATGAACCGGCTGGCTATCGATGAGCACCCCGTCCATATCAAACAGTATGGCTTTTTTCATGAAAAATCCCTTCCTTTCCCCTCCATTATATCCGAAAACTTCGCCCCTGAAAAGGACATCTTGACAGGAAGAAAAACCTTTGTTATGCTTTTATTATTACATATGTAAGATTGGAGGAATCCCCATGGAAAAATTGCCGCAAATCACCGACGCAGAGCTGGAGGTGATGAACGTCATCTGGCAGCATGCGCCCATTTGCACCGGCGACATTGCGCTACTGTTAGCGAAAAAAACAAATTGGAGCCCAAAAACCGTCCATACCCTCCTCATTCGCCTCACCAACAAAAAAGCGGTGATCCATGAAAAAGAAGGCCGTACCTTTGTCTATCGCCCCCTCATTGACCGGAAAGATTACCTCAAACAAGAAAGCAACGCTTTTTTGGACCGATTCTTTGACGGAAGTCTCAGCCAGCTGGTCAGCGCCTTTGCCGAAGGCGATCAACTTTCTGCCAAAGAAGCCGAAGCGTTGAAGGCCATTTTGGACCAAGCGGCCAAAAAGGAGGAGCTATGACAAAATTACTTTGTTTTCTTCTGCTGCCCTTTGGATATTGGGCCTTGTCTCATGCTTGGGAAAAACAGCTCTCTTCCAGAACTTGTTATTTCCTGGACCGGTGCTTTTTGTTTCTCTTTGCCCTGCCGTTTCTTCCCTGGCCCAGCCTGTCTTCCGCACCCCAGGCAAAAGAAGCCCTTTTTGTTTCTTCCCAGACGCCTGCCCTTTCTGTGCCCATGAGAGACTATGCCTTGTCCCTCTCCCCTGCTTCGCCGGCCCTTTCTGTGCCTTCCCTGCAAATGCTTTGGGGTGTTGGCGCGGTGCTCTTTGGACTCTACCTTTTGTATGGTGCATGGATGCTGCAAAAAATCAAGGGCAGATCCGTTCCTTTGGCCGATGGGGCCAAGCAGATGCTTTTTGACCAATGCAAAACAAAGCTGGGCCAAACAAGAGGACGCTTGCTGGTTTCGTCTCAAATCCACACGCCCCTTTCCTTCGGCCTGTTGACTCCGGTGGTGCTTTTACCTGCGTCCTATGCCGATTGGGAGGAGGAGGCTCTTTCGGCCGTGTTTTTACATGAACTGCAACACCAAAAGCAACACGATGCCTGGTGGAATTTGCTGTTTTGCCTGGTGCGGCTTTGTTTTTGGTTTCACCCCTGCCTGTATTTCTATGGCCGTTCCTTCCGGCTGCATCGGGAATTGGCCTGTGACGAAGGGGTTTTGCTGCTTTTGCCTCGCCAAAGACAGCTTTCCTATGGGTATACGTTGCTGCGCTGTGCCTCTGCCCCCTGGGCCAATCCCTTGGTTTGCAGTTGGGGCAGCCAAAAGAAACCACTTGCCAAGCGCATTGTTGCCATCGCCGCCGGTCCCAAAAAGCAGACTAGAAAAGCCCTGTTTTTTGCCTGCTTTGCCTTTGTTTTGCTCTCCTTTACGGCCGGGGCCACCTGGACGGCTGCGGCCTACCCTCTTTTGCCTAAGCATAAATCCAGCGCCCCGTCCCATCAAGTTTTGGACAAAAGCGCTTCCTTTGGCTCTTTTACCGGCAGCTTTGTGCTTTATGATGTCACCCGGGACCAATATGCCATTTATGATAACGCCGACGCCACCACACCCCTTTTGCCCGCTTCCACCTATAAACCCTTCAGCGCCCTTTGTGCCCTGGAAGAAGGCATCATTACACCAGAAGCGTCCACCCTCCTTTGGGATGGCACCGATTATCCCTTTGCCTCCTGGGAGCAGGACCAAACCATGGAAAGCGCCCTGCAACAATCGGTCAACTGGTATTTCCAAGCCCTGGATGCCCAAGTTGGCCGCCCAACCCTTTCCCAATGGTTTCGCTCCATCGGCTATGGAAATGCCACATTGGGCAGCGATCTTTCCACCTACTGGCTTGATGGCTCATTATTGATTTCGCCGCTGCAACAGGCCCAGTTGATGGGAAAACTGGCCACCCAAAGCCTGCCTTGCAGTTCCCAATCCCAAGAAGCAGTCAAACATGCCCTGCTGCTTTCTGACGATGGCACCACCCGCCTTTACGGCAAAACCGGCACAACCAATGGCGCCCTGGAAGAAGGCTTGTTTGTGGGCTTTTTGACCACGCCTTCCGGCGTCTATTCCTTTGCCACCCACATCGAGGGCACAAATGCCACAGGCTCCACAGCCGTTTCTTTGACCATACAACTGCTGCAAGAAGAAGGCCTGCTGACACCATAAGGCATTCCTGTTTGTCGCAACTACATAAGCATATAAAAAACAGGCATCCTGACAAAAGAAAGGATACCTGTTTTTCTGCTTTCCAAAGAGCCGTTTTTTATTCTTTCCATGCATCGTAGTTCCAGATGGCCTGCCGTACCCCTTCCACCACATAGCTGCACCCGCCAAAGGGTTTCACATCTTCCACCATGGTCACAATCAAAAGCGGATCTTCTGCCTCGGTGGTCATCACGGCAAACCAGCCGATTTCTGTGCCGGAGGTATCGTCCTTGGCCGCCTTCTTTTCTGCCGTACCTGTTTTCCCAGCCAGAGGGATGCCTTCGATATACCCCTTGGCCCCGGTGGCCGTGGGGTCTGCAATGACACCTTTCATCGCTTCCAACACCCGGTTTGCAACGTCTTGGGTAAAAACATCTTCTTTCCAAACCTCCCGTACCGGCGTTCCTTCATATAATAGCTTTGGCTTCACCATATCGCCGCCGGAATAAAAGGCCGAATACATCAAAGCCATATGCAAAGGATTGACCAGTAACTGTCCCTGGCCATAACCGCTATCGGCCAGTTGGATTTCGCCTTCGATGGTGCCGCTGTTACTGATTTGAGACGCCGTCATGACAATGGGAAAGGGCAGCGTTTCTCCAAACCCCAGCCCCTTCAGCCCTTCGCAAAAGGTTTCTTCTCCCATCCCCAGGGCAATTTTGGCAAAATAAATATTGTCGGAATACTTCATGGCATTATTCAAATTAACGTTGTCATAGGCCTTGGTGGTGGTGATAAAATAATTACCCCAGCTTTCATCCTTCGTCCAATACCGGCCCACATTGCCAAAATCTTCCTCCGGATCAAAGCTGCCTGCCGTCAGCCCCACTGCCGCCACCAAAGGCTTGATGGTGGAGCCGGGGCAAAA
>CALWLF010000016.1 GCA_944381455.1 uncultured Clostridia bacterium
CCCCGGGCGCCTCTCGTCAAAAAAGAAACGTCCCCTGCCTTTACCAGCGCTATCACCTGCTGCATCACTTGGTCATACAGCACCTGTCTGCCCCCACGGATCAGCCGATGGCCGGTAAAACAGACTGTTTTTTTCTCTCCAACGAAAAACACCTCCTATATATAGTTTATTATATTCTATTTAGAGGTATTTTGCAACAAAAAACCTTTTCCTTCTGAAACAAAAGTCAAAAATCCAACAAGTCTTTGGGTGCCACATCCAGTGCCTTGGCAATTTTAAACAGCATCTTTAACGAAATGGGTTTATACATCCGGCTTTCAATGGTTCCAATGTTGGAGGTACTGGTTCCCACCAATTCTGCCAGCTGTTCTTGGGTATAGGGCGGGTTATGGGCTTTACGGTAATAGGCAATCTTCAAACCAATCATTCGGAATTCATGCTCAAACTCCTGCAAAATAATCACCTCATCTCTGGTAATTATTTTACCCGTTTGTACATTCGATTAGTATTATCTAAAAATAGGTATATACCTTTTATATAGAGGTAAATATATCTTTTTTGAGGATTACACCGTTTTCATTCAAATAAAAAGCCATCCTTTGGCCGCTTTCCGTCAGCTTCTCTTTTCTTCTTTTTCAAAATTCATAGTATTGCCTATAAATATTATATGTGTAATACTATGTTTTTTCCAGTAAAACACTCTTCTAAAATAATAGAAAAGATGGGAGGCGGCAGCATGAAAGAGCGAACACAAAAAGAAATCAATATCATCGTAGGCCAAAATATTCGGCTCTATCGAGAACAAAAGCGATATACCCGAGAAAAACTGGCGGAACTCATTGACGTTAGCCCCGGCTTTCTCTATGACGCAGAACATGGCTTTGTGGGGATTTCCCTTACCACCTTAAAACGCCTTTGCCAAGTACTGGGCGTTTCTGCCGACGCCATCCTTTGGGAAAACCATTCCACGGACACCACCCTGACCCAACGCCTTGCCCATGTCGATGAAAAGTATCTCCCTTTCATCGAAGAAATCATCCAAAAACAACTGGAATTAATTGCTCTTTTTGAAAAAGAAACGCCTCGCCCAACCAGAAATTAGCCATCTATGCCACCGAATAGAAAGGATTTGAAACATTTTATGGGCCAAAGAAAAAGAAAGACATTAACCTTCTGGTGGGGCAAAACATTCGTTTCCACCGGGAACAACTGCATTATTCTCGGGAAAAACTAGCAGAGCTGATTGGCGTTTCTCCTCGATTTCTTGCTGATGCAGAGCTGGGCTTTGTGGGAGTTTCTCTCACCACCTTAAAACGCCTTTGCCAAGTATTGGGCGTTTCTGCTGACGCCATCCTTTGGGAACAGCAACCAACAGAGCCAACATTTGCAGAAACTCTTTCTCATATCGACCCAAAATATCATCCTTTTTTAGAAAAGCTCATCCATGACCAACTGGAATTGATTGCTTACATGGAGCAAACACCATCCAACAAAACCAGAAACTGACCTTCCTCCCGCCCAAAGGCCGGGAGGTTTTCTTTTTTCTTTTCTCTTTTTTGTATGGTTTTCAACAAAATATTGGATTTATCGGGTTTTTCACGCTTCCGCTTCCCTTTTTCTCTGCTTTTTGCTATACTGATACCAAAAGAAAGGAGCGAAGCAGCCATGACCACCTCATCTCTTGTCGATAAATGTTCCCATGCCATGCTATATTTTTTTGCCTATGCCGTCATCGGGTGGCTTTACGAAGTATTTTTAGAAGTGGTGGTCTACCGCTGGGGCTTTTCCAACCGCGGGTTTCTCTTTGGGCCTTATCTGCCGGTATACGGGTTTGGGGCGCTACTGCTTTTGGCGGCCTTTGGCCCTCTGCGCCGCCGGCGCATCCTCCTTGGGCCCGTCTCCATCACCCCGCTTTTACTCTTTTTTGGCATGATGCTTTTAACCACGGCGTTGGAACTGTTCACCAGTTATTGGATGGAATGGACCGCCGGCGGATGGCAATGGGATTACAGCACTTATTTTTGTAATTTCCAGGGCCGCATCGCCTTAAACCCCAGCGTCCGCTTTGGCCTTGGCGGCCTGGTCTTTCTCTATTTGGTGCAGCCTGTCCTAGAAAAAGGAGTATGGCGTTTGGGTGTGCAAAAATCCCGTCTCCTTGCCCTGTTCCTCTTTGTGCTGGTATTGGCCGATTTTTTACGGGCCATGTTTCTAAAATAAAAAAAGAAAGCCGTCCTTTTCCTTTTGCAGGACGCTTTTTTGCATAAAAAAAACACAAACCGCCTGGTCCTTGCCAAACGATTCGTGTTTTCGGATGCACCTGACTGGGATCGAACCAGCGGCCTTTCGGTTCGGAGCCGAACGCTCTATCCACTGAGCTACAGGTGCAAAATCCATTACCCATCTATTTTACCTTGTTTTTTACTCCTTGTCAACACCCATTCGTTTTCCTTCCGCCGTCTCTTGACAACGAGGAAAAAACGTGCCACCCTAAAGAAAAGGAGGTATGTCAGATGCAAACCATTGGTCTTTGTGGCGGGCAATTTTTCGACGGTACGGAAAACGCGCCCATGGCCACCGATGTATTATTGAAAGACGGCCGGATTGCCGCCATGGGAAACGGCGTAGGAAAAGAAGCCGAGGTTCAGCTGGACCTGCGCGGCCGCTTCTTTTCTGCCGGCTGGGTGGACGTGCACACCCATTTGTTCCACCGGCCGGGATACTTGGGTTTATCGGCTGTGCCCTTTTCGTTACAGCAAGGCGTCACCTACGTCATCGATCAAGGCTCTGCCGGATCCGACTGCTTTGCTTCGTTTTCCCAACAGATTTTAAAGCCGTTACCCATGGGGCACAAGGCATTTCTCAACTGTTCCAAAATTGGGATTCCCCTCTCCTCCCTGGACGGGCCAGGGGAATTGGCCGACCGGGCCAACTTGGACGAAGGCGCGCTTTTGTCTGCCTATGAAGCGCAAAAAGAGGAAGGGGAAGTCATTGGACTTAAAATCCGTCTGACTCCTTCCGTTTGTCCCGACAATCCTTTGGGCGCACTGCAAACGGCTTCCCGCTGGGCCAAAGACTTGCATCTGCCCCTGGAAGTCCACCCAAACTTTGCCCCCATCTCCACCGAAGCGCTGCTCTCTTGCCTAAAGCCGGGCGATATTTATACCCATACCTATCACCCCTCCCCTGTCGGCATACTGGATGAAAAGGGAGCGGTGAAAGACTGTGTTTGGAGAGCCAGAGAACAGGGCATTTTCTTTGACCTGGCCCATGGCGTTTCCAGTCTTTCTTTCCCCGTCCTGGAGCAGGCCTTTGCCCAAGGGTTCTACCCCGATTTTATCTCCACCGACTTGCATAACGGCAATTTCTGCGGCCCCGTATACTCTCTGGCCCATACCATGACCAAATGTCTTGCCTTCGGCCTCTCCCTGCCCCAAATCATCCATCGGGTCACTGCTGCGCCGGTCCATGGCTTTGGTCTGAAGGATAAAGTGGTTGCCCCCTCCGTTGGCGATTGGGCCGATTTCACGGTGTTCCATTTGGAAAACACCCCGCAAACCCTTTCCGACGGCCGCGGCCGTACCCATACCGCCCAACAGCAAATCGTAGTGGATGCCACATTCTATCACCAACAGTGGTACCCCACACACCCTTAACCTTAACCCTTCCTCGCCTGTCTCTTTGGCGCGGGTTGACAAAAAATAAAGAAAGCGGAATGCCTTGACCTACAAGTGCTTCCGCTTTCTTTCTTTGTGACGATTTCTCCAAGCCCAACAAGGACAAACTTGGGTTTCTTCTTGGAAAACTGCTTTTGGCAAAACTTTTTATCCAAAAAACCACAGCACCACCCAATAGGCCGCCACCATCCCGGCCAAATTGGCCAACAGCGCCCCCCAAAGGGTGTACCGGGTGTCGGTGATATGGACTTTTCCAAAATAGACGCTCATGGTATAAAGCACCGTTTCTGTGGCCCCCATCATCACCGCCGCCACCCGTCCCGTCAGCGTGTCCGGGCCAATGTTTTGCAAAATATCGAGAAACAATCCCGTGGCCGCCGAAGAAGAAACCACCTTCATCATTCCCAGGCCAATCAGTTCCGGCGGAAATTGGGTGCCGGAAAAAAGCCGCGCCAAAAGCCCCTCCAAAAACGGCAGAAAACCGCTCCCCCGCAGCACCCCCACCGCGCACAACAGCCCAATGAGGGTGGGCAGCAGGGAAAAAGCCACCCGGATGCCTTCCTTGGCGCCCTTACAAAAGAGGGAGAACACCGGCAAGTCTTTCAAGAGCGCCTGGACCACCACCGCAAACACAAGTAACGGCAACACCATCTGAGAAAGATACGCCGCCATGCCCATTTCATCTGCCTCCCTTCCGCTGCTTCCTCTCGCTTAACCAGCCAAACACCTGCGCCGCCAACACCCCCGTCAGCGTGGAACAAGCTGTGGCGCAAAGCGTTGGCAGCACCACATCCATGGGCGAGACACTGCCGCTTTGGGCCCGATAGGCAATGACGTTCATGCACATCAATTCGATGGAAGACATATTGATGATAAGAAACAGGCACATTTCCTTGGTGGCTCGTCCCGGGTGCGGATTCTGGGCATCCATGGCCTCCATGGCCTTTAACCCTGCCGGTGTGGCTGCCGCCCCAAGGCCCAGGAAGTTGGCCGTAAAATTCACTGCCATATATTGCAGGGCTGGATGGTCCTGATCAAAGGCCGGAAACAGCTTTCGCAGCAATGGCTGCACTGCCTTTGTCAACCCTTCCAGCATCCCGTTTTCCTTGGCCAGCTCCATAATGCCCATCCAAAAAGCCATCACGCCCACCGTGGAAATGGTCAACGTCACTGCCTCCTGGCCACCGGAAAGCAGGCTTTCGGTGGCCTGCTGCCAGTTGCCGCTCATGGCAGCCCAAACCAGCGCCAGCACAATCATACCGCCCCATAAACCGTTTAACATCCTTTCGCCTCCTCGACCAAAACCAAACGGCCCTTTGCCGTTTTTCTCTTTCTAGTCTATGCGGCCTGTCCGTCAAACAGAAGAAAAAAACACCGGCCCGCGCAGGCAAGCTGCACGAACCAGTGCTTTTGAGGCTATTGTATCAAATTGTTTAGGGAAACAATTATCTTTCGTCGAAGTGATAACCAGCTTCCAATGCTTTGATGTTGGCTTCCACCAAAGCTGGTTTCATTTTTGCTGCCACAACTGCTTTTGCATCGTCCAGGTCAACAATGTGCAGGGTTTTTACTACAGCGCCCAAAGCTACCATGTTGGCAGAACGAGCCGTAGCCACTTCCGTTGCAATTTCGGTAAATGGAATTTCCATTACTTTGATGTCGGTTCTGTTTGGTTTTTTGTTGATCATGGAGCTGTTTACGATCAAGGTGCCGCCAGCTTTTACTTTGCCTTCATAGTCATCGAAGGATTTTTCATCCATAACCAAGATGGTGTCAGCTTCGCTGATGATTGGGGAACCCATTTCTTCAGAGATTACTACCTGGCAGCTAGCGCGGCCGCCTCTTTTTTCCTGACCATAAGCAGGGGAAAGCGTTACATTCAGACCTTTTTTAGAAGCAGCGGTGCAAACCATTTTGCCCATCAAAATGGTACCCTGGCCACCGATACCGGAAAAAATAATTTCACTTTTCATCTTATTTTTCCTCCTTTCCCAAATCCTTGAATACGCCCAAAGGATAGGTGCTAATCACACTTTCAGACAACCATTCCAAGGCTTTCACTGGTTTCATGTTCCAGCCGGTAGGACATGGGGAAACAACTTCAACAAAGGTCAGGCCTTTGCCTTCCATCTGATATTCAAATGCTTTTTTGATGGCAGCTTTCATTTTTCTGATGTTGCCAGGGGTGTTTACGGTCACACGTTCGCTGTAGTAGCAGCCTGGGATACCAGCAATGATTTCAGCCATGTTCACTGGATGGCCGGTGAATTCTTCGGCACGGCCATAAGGAGAAGTGGTGGTGTGCTGGCCCATCAAAGTGGTAGGAGCCATCTGACCGCCGGTCATACCATAGATAGCGTTGTTTACGAATACAACGGTGAATTTTTCGCCACGGATGGCAGAGTGCATGATTTCGCTCATACCTTCGGAAACCAAGTCACCGTCGCCCTGGTAAGAGATCACCAGGTTTTCTGGGGTAGCACGTTTTACACCAGTTGCCACAGCAGGAGCACGGCCATGCAGTGCGCAGATGCTGTCTACTTTAAAATATTTATCAGCGTATACAGAGCAGCCGATTGGCCATACAAATACGGCCTTTTCCTGCCAGTTGTTTTCTTCAATGAGTTCGCCGATTACTTTATTGATGATGCCGTGACCACAGCCACCGCAGTATTTCATATATTCGTCCGTAAAAACTTCGGGTCTTTTATAAACGATGCTCATCAGTTCCACCTCCTATATTATTTCATGTACAGTTCGCAAAGTTTGTTGAACAATTCTACTGGAGTTGGGATCATACCACCCAGACGGCCATAGAATTCCACTCTGTCTTTGTCTTTGACAGCCAGTTTCACATCTTCTACCATCTGGCCAGAGTTCAATTCAGTTACGAAGAAGTCTTTGTTTTCCAGGTTTTCAAATGCTTTTACTGGGAATGGCCACAGGGTGATTGGACGAATCAGACCAACTTTGAGGCCTTTTTCTCTTGCCATCTTCATCGCAGCCATAGCCACTCTGGAGTATACACCAAAAGCAACGATGATCACATCAGCATCTTCTGTCTGATATTCTTCCCATCTTTGTTCGTTGTCTCTGATGTTCTGATATTTTGCCTGCAGACGCAGGTTGAAAGCTTCCCACTGTTCTGGACCGTCACCGCAGGTGGTGATGTCGTTGTGTGGTCTGCCTTTTGCACCGTCAACAGCCCAAGGTTGTCTTTCTGGACCGGAAGTTCTTTCTGGAAGCACTACGTTTTCCATCATTTTTGCCAAGGTACCATCGCTGGCAACCACAACTGGGTTCAAATATTTTTCAGCCAGTTCGAAAGCCAAAGGTGCGAAGTCAGCATATTCCTGTACAGAATAAGGAGCCAAAACGATGGTTCTGTAATCGCCATGGCCGCCGCCTTTGGTCAGCTGGAAGTAGTCGCCTTGAGAACCAAGGATTTCACCGTCAGCCGGGCCTGGACGCATAACGTCAACGACTACGGAAGGCAGGCTTGCTGCGGACATATAGCTCATTGCTTCGCAGCCAAGAGAGAAGCCAGGGCCGCTGGTAGCGGTCATACCTCTTTTACCGGTTGCTGCAACACCGGCGATCATATTGAAAGCTGCAACTTCTGTTTCAGCCTGAATAAATGTCAAACCTTCTTCTGGAGCTTTTTTTGCATAATATTCCGGCATTTCACTGGATGGAGTGATAGGATAGCCGAAGAAAAATTTACATCCGGAACGGATTGCAGATTCAGCAAAGGCTTCATTACCCTGCATAAAAACTTTTTCACCCATGTTCTTTCCTCCTTATACGTCTTTTTCAACCATAATTGCGCCTTCCGGACATACGGTAGCACAAATGCCGCAGGCGATACAATCTGTCATGTCAACTGCTTCTACTGCATAGTAGCCTTTTTTGTTTACGGTATCGCTTTTTTTCAGGATCGTTTTTTTCGGGCAAAAATGCAGGCAATATTCACATTCTTTGCACATTTCGCGGTTCACTGTCACGCGGTTCATATGTTTCACTCCTTTTTTGATCTGTTTCCCTTACTGATTTTTCATAGCCTAGTAACAAAAACGCCGATTTGTTCTAATATTTGGAACGGCTTTCTACGTTTTTGTTTGATTTTATTATAGTAATCCTGTGTCGAATTGTCAATGCTCTATTCCTCAAAAATTCCAAATTTTTTTCTTTACTTTTTGGTTAATAATCTATATAATGATATATACATTCTATTATTTGGAATATTAAAACAAGACATCGTTTGCTTTCCACCCTGTTTTGAAAAAGGAG
The DNA here is from genome assembly GCA_944381455.1 of uncultured Clostridia bacterium. Taxonomy (GTDB): domain Bacteria; phylum Bacillota; class Clostridia; order Lachnospirales; family Anaerotignaceae; genus Neoanaerotignum. The sequence continues at coordinate 7,965 of CALWLF010000016.1, forward strand.
GTCCTTTCATGGAGTCTTTCGAACACATTCCCAAATACCCGGTGCAAACTTTGGCCAAGGCGCTGGACATTTTGCATTATTTAAAGGAAAACACTTCCACCGAAGGCGTTTCCATCAGTGAAATCAGCCGCGCCCTTTCCATCGGCAAAAGCGGCGTCCACCGCACCTTGGACACCCTGATGGCCTATGGCTTTGTGGAAAAAGCCGGAGCCAATTCCACCAGTTATCTGTTGGGCTGGGGCCTCTTTGATGCCGGCAACGCCGTGCCCAAACAGCACACCTTAAACGGCGCCAACTATATCCCGCAGCTGGAAAAACTTTGCAACCGCTTCAGCGAAACGGTGAACATGGGCGTTTTCAATAACTACGAAACGGTCATCATCTGCAAAATTGAGCCCAATATCAAGCTTCGCACCAACACCCAAGTGGGGGAACGGGAGCCGTTGTACGCCACGGCCTTGGGCAAACTGTTTTTGTGCGACTTTACAACAGAAGAACTGCAGGGATATTTTGAAAACATCGAAATCTCCCCCTTTGCCGCCAACACCATCACCACCTATGAAAAAATGAAAGCCGAGCTGGCCAAAATCCGCCATCAAGGCTATGCCCTGGACAACGAAGAATATTTCGACGGCATGATCTGCTTTGCCATGCCCATCAAAGACTTTACCGGCAAAACTGTCTCCGGCATCTCCGTTAGCGGCCCGTCCCGCCGGATGACGGCCGAAAAACTGGAAAACATCAAAGAAAGTCTTTCCACCGTCTGCGCCCAACTGTCTTCTTTCCTGGGATACAATGCTTAAAGCAAAATGCCTGTTTTTTCATCTCATCTCAAACGGTTTACAGTGCAAAACCTTTGCTTGTTTTGCACTGTTTTTCTTTGCGAAACTTCATTGCGTTTTTTTTATTCGTTTTAAGGTTATCAATAGAATAATTTATTCTATACATTTTTTTCCATAAATAGAAATAAACAGTAGCCAATAAGGCCGAAATCCTGTTGATTTTTCTACTTTTTCTGCTATTTTGTTACAAAAAAATGAAGAATTCTGTTTTTAGATTGACATTTTTTTACAAATATGATATAGTTAACACGCTGTTAAAGTTTCCACTAGCTAAAGGAGGGTAATCAATGAAATCAACTGGCATTGTGAGGAAAGTAGACGAATTAGGACGTGTTGTTTTGCCCATTGAACTTCGGAGAAACTTAAATATCGATGTAAAGGACTCCCTGGAAATCTTTGTGGATGACGACAAAATCATCCTGAAAAAATATGAGCCTGCCGATATTTTCACCGGCAGTATGGATAACCTGATTGACTATAACGGCAAAAAGGTTTCTGTTGCATCCATTTTAGAAATGGCTAAAATTGCAGGATTGCATATTTCTCAATAATCCTTTCTGACAGCTGTTTTTGACACATCTTTTTACAAAAAACAACTGCCCGTCTTTATATCTAGTCATAAAAAGGCACGAAACTGCCGGCATAGCCGTCTGTTTCGTGCCTTTTCTTTTTCATTTTATTTTTCGCTAATAACTTTCAATTTCAATCTTTTCTGCTTCGTGCACCTCTCCCAGCGCCCGGCGGCAGATGCTTTCAAACATGGCCGTCTGGTCGCTGACAAAAAATCGGTGGACAGGCGGCGTACCGGCCTGGCGCAGCAGCTGTTTTTCTTCCAGCGCTTCTTTCACCAGCAAAGCCGTTTCCCTGGCCGGATCGATGAGGGTGACTGCCGGCCCCATCACTTCCTGGATACAGCGGCGCAGCAGCGGATAATGGGTGCATCCCATCACCAGCGTATCCACCTGCCGTTCCTTCAGCTCCGTCAAGTACTTCTGTGCCGTCAAAAACGTCACCTCTTCCTCCGTCCATCCCTCTTCCACCAAAGGCACAAACAGCGGACAAGCCTTGGCCAGCACGGCAAAGGCCCTGTTCTTTTTCAAAATTTCCTGCTGGTAGGCGCCGCTGGCAATGGTGCTGCTGGTGGCAATGACGCCAATGCGCCCGTTTTTCGTCGCCCTGGCTCCGGCGGCAGCCCCCGGCTCCACCACGCCAAAAATGGGCAGGGCGAAGGCCTGCTGCATGGCAGAGAGGCTGTTGGCGCTGGCTGTATTGCAGGCCACCACCACTGCCTTGACATTTTTGCTGAGCAAAAACCGCACATCCTGCAAAGAAAAGCGGGTGACCGTCTCCCTGGATTTGGAACCATAGGGCACCCGGGCCGTATCGCCAAAATAGACCAGTTCCTCCTTGGGCAGCACCCGCATCAGCTCTCTGGTCACAGTCAGGCCGCCCACGCCGGAGTCAAAAACGCCAATGGGACGATTATCCATTGCTGCGGCCCATCCTTTCTCTTTTTTCCAGTCCCAGCGCAATCAGCTGGTCAATCAGTTCTCCCAAACCAATGCCGGCCGCTTCCCAAAGCTGAGGATACATACTGATGGAGGTGAAGCCTGGCATGGTGTTTAGTTCATTGAAAATAATCCGGTTGGTGTCTTTTTCCACAAAAAAGTCCACCCGGGCCAGCCCAGTGCCGTCCATGGCAGCAAACACCTTGACTGCCATACGGCGGATTTTTTCGATGGTTTCTTCCGACAGCCGGGCCGGAATGATGGTGCGGCTTTCTTCGTTTTCATATTTGGAATGATAGTCATAAAACTGGCCGGCGCTTAAAATCTCGCCCACAGAAGATGCTTTGGCCTTGCTGCCATTGCCCAAAACGGCGCATTCCACTTCCTGCCCCACCACTTCTTTTTCCACCAGAATCTTCCGGTCTTGCTCTGCCGCCAAACGCAGCCCCTCTTCCAGCCCCTGCCGGTTGGCAGCGCGGGAAACGCCCACAGAAGAACCGGCGTTAGAAGGCTTGATGAACACAGGATAACCCAATTTCCGTTCCACTTTCGTGAAAACAGTTTTTTTGCCCAGGTCCTCTTGATACACCACCAACGATTCCGTCTGGGGAATCCGGGCCTGCTTGGCAATGATTTTTGTATACACTTTATCCATGGAGACAGCCGAAGACAGTACGCCGCAGCCCACATAAGGGATTTTGGCCAGCTCCAGCAGCCCCTGGACGGTGCCGTCTTCGCCATAAAGGCCGTGCAGCACCGGAAAAACCACATCCACCGGAATTTCCTTGCCCTTGCCGCCCACCAATTTCAATAAACCGCCCTGGGTGGCATCGGGGCTTAAAATGGCCGGTGTGCCAAATTTTTCCCATTCTCCTGTTTTGATATTTTCCACCGGCCCGTTATAAATCATCCACTGGCCGCTTTTGGTGATGCCGACGGGAATGATGTAATATTTTTCGCTATCCATATGCGACAAAATCGTCGTAGCAGACATTCTGCTGACTTCGTGCTCCGACGACTGTCCGCCAAAAAGCACAGCAACTGTTTTTTTGTTCATTGCAGTTCCCTCATTTCTTCGGTCAAAAAATTCTAACGCTACTATTATATGCCTTTGTCATGCGCTTGACAACTAAAAAATGGCCAAAACAAAGGCTTTTTTTCCTGTTTTGACCATCATTGATATCCAAAGACATGGCGGCCGATTTGACCGGTGATGTTAATGCGCCAAATCCAAGGACTGGTGGCAGTGACGGGATTCCAATAATAGAGAGCGCCGCCGGTGGGATCCCAGCCGTTGAGGGCATCTTCTGCTGCAAGAAACGCCGTTTCGTTGGGTGTCAAATTGATTTGTCCGTCGCTGACGGCATCAAAGGCCCCCGGCTGATAGATGACGCCCCGGATGGTGTCTGGAAAATCTGGGCTTTTCACCCGGTTCAGCACCACGGCCCCAATGGCCACCTGCCCTTCATACGGCTCGCCGCGGCCTTCGCCATAAATCAGCCTTGCCAATAGCAGCTTATCTTCCAGTGAAGCTTCCGAAGAAATGCCCAGCGCCGCCAATGTGGCATTGCCCACAATGCCATCGCTTTGCAGTCCGTTGGTCTGCTGGAAAAACCGCACTGCTTCTGCCGTCGCGCTGCCAAAAATGCCGTCCACGTTCCCGCTGTAATAACCCCAGTTTTTCAGCCGCTGCTGAATCTCCCGCACCACAGCTCCCGTAGAACCAATGGTGTAGACGGCTGCCCATAACACTCCGTCTGTTGTCTTTTGCTGCCAGTAGCAAAGAAAGGCCAGCACCAACAGCAGTCCAAACAGCCATTCTTTTACCAACTGTCTTTGCCCCATTGTTCCTGCCACCATTCCACCACCTTCCATTTCAGTTCCGCTTCCTCGCTCGTTACCATACTATATGCCTCGCAGGAAAGAATATGCCCCATTTTTTTGAGGTCCAAACTTTCTTCTTTCGTCTCCTCCACCACACAAAGAGATGGATAGAGCACACACCAAAAGTTTTGGCCGGCTGCTGCACCCAGATAAATATTGACGGCATCATAAACGCCGGCCGGCAATGTAATTTCCCCATACTGCTTGGCAGGAAAACGGCAAGGGCCAATCTCCACCCTCACATCATAAGGCGCATGTTCTGCCGCCAGCACCTCCCTTGCCATCTGCGCCATATAATCTGCCTGCGCCCTTGCCGCTTCCAGTGCTGCTTCTTTGGACGCAGCAGATGCAAACACCGGCTCCATTTCCGTTAAAATCGCATGGCGCACCTTCATCTTCAGCGCCTGGTCGGCGGCGGCATCGCTGTTGGCCACCACATGAAACCGCACCAGCTGGGTGGCAATTTCCTGCTGCATCTGCTGGGCATAACTAGCCGTCGTGGCCGATGCTGCAAAAAAAGCCACCACCATGCCGCATCCAACCCAAAGCAGCCCTTGCTTGATTTCCCGTTTCCAATTCCTGTTCATGCTCCTCACCTCAAGTCCCATTTTCGCCCGGAAACGGATTGCTCATACCTGCCGAAGCAAAAACAGCCTCTGTTTTTACCGCAAAATCTCTCTCTTTCAGCTCTGTTACGCCAAGAGCCTGTAACGCCAACAGTCCTTTTTGGGCTTCTTTTGTCAAAGCATCTTCCAAAACGGCCAAACATTGTGTCTCCGCTTTGGGATCGGTCAAGTCAAAGGGCCCGCTTTGGAGCACTTCCCCCGTCACATAAATCGTAATGGAAAGACAGTCGCCTTCTTCCACTTTGGCACTGCGCCGGTTGACACGCACCGATACGGCCTGGCCGTCTGCCAAAACGGTGGCCACCCGTCCGCTGCCTGTTTTGCCGCACCAAGTTAACCCTGCCGTCTCTTCTCCATCCAATGTGCCCAAAAAAGCACCGCCAGAAACCACGGCGCATCCCGCAAGCAGCACCCGTTCTTCCTGCACCGCTGCCCACGGCACAAGCAGCGTCGCCCCTTGCACCGCCTTCGTCTCCACATCTTTTAAATAGACAGGAAACGTCTCTTCCCAGTCGCCTTTGTTGTTTTGATAAAACTGGTCGATGGTGCCCTGGTTTCCCTCACAAAGATGGTTGACCACATCACCGGCCTTTTTTGCCGCCACCACATACGTTTTCAAAGACAGCACCTGCTCGGCGCAAAACGTCTCGGCCACCTGACGCAGCCGTTTTTCTTCTTCCAGCACCGTCTGCCCCAGCAAAATCGCTCTGGTATGGCCATAATAGATGGTGCGGCTTTGTTTGGCCTCCGGGGCAGCCATGGCTTCTGCCAGTGTTTTGCCTTCGCCTGTGCGGCTGGTCAGCTGGCCGCTATCATCTCCAATGGCCAGCGTCACCTGATACTGCCCATCTGCCCCCACATCCACCGCCAGCATCTGCACAAAATCCCTTTCGTCGATTTCTCTGGCATCATAACAGCCGCTTAAAAGCAGCACTGTCCCCAACAGCAACATCCACCGTCTCATGCGCCTCTCCTTTCTTTCAGAAACAGAGCAAAAATCACCACTGCCCCTGCGCCATTGGCCCAAAGCAGCAGCCGCAGCATTTCCATGGCAGCCGCCTCTGTTTGAAGCAGACGGCAAAGGGCCAGCAACAGCAGCGCCGCTCCCAGTCCATACTTTCGCTCACTGCCCCGCCGCACCGCCCGGCCTAACAGCCAGGCGCAAAAAAACAGGCAGCCCCATAAAAACAAAAAGGCGCTGCAAATCCAAACGCCCACCATCCATACGTCCTGCCGCTCCACAAAAAGCAGCGGAAAATCAATGGTATCCATCAACTGCAGCAGCGGATAGCGGTGAATCGCCATGCCCGTTTGGCCAAAAACGGCAAAAGCCAATGCCGTCAGCGCCGCCAGCACCAGCGCCAATGATGCACCGGCACAAAAAACGCCTTTGGATGGCCGCCTGCCTCCATCCAAGGCAGAAACAAACAACAGATGATCCACGCCAAAACCGGAAAGCGCCACCAAGCCAATGGTGGTGCCGCCGCCAGAAGGACGGGACAAAGTAATATTGCTTTGCTCAACGCCGGCAATACTGAAAAGACAAACTGCCAAAAGCACCAGCAGGATAGGCAGCAGCAATACCTCTGCCACACGCCCCCGGCAGGCAGGCCCTTTGGTGAAGCCATAATAAAGCAGCGCCACCATAGCTCCTTCCAAAAAGAAAAGCGGTGTTTTGGGCAGCAGCAGCACCGATAAACTGCCGGATAGCAGCCGCAGCCAAACGGCTCCTTGCAGCAGATTTTTTATGGAAAAAAACAGTAGAATACTCCTTCCCCAACGGCTTTTTTCCAGCACCGCGCCAGAAGACTGTGCAGCCATGGCGCCAAAAAAAGCCCAAACCAGCACGCCGCATCCCACCCAAAGGGCACAAAAACTGCCGCCCAAAGCGGCCGCAAGGGATGGCAGGTAAAGCATGGAAATGCCCAGCAGATCCACAAAAAAAAGCACCTGCACCTGTCTTACCGAAAGCGTATGATTGGTCATGATTCTTCCCTCCCTTGCACCATCACCGTAGGACGGGACCGTTCTTTTTCCAGCCGCCAAGCCCCATGGGGCAGATGACGGCGTTTCCGTTTGTTTTTTTTCATTTTTTGGTTCATTTTTGCTTCCTCCCCACACGCCACCTGTTTTTGATGGAGGCAAAGATGGGCCGTTTTTTCATCCATCCCAGCGGCATCCGCCAAAACGTATCCTGCCAGTCATTGCCGTCGTTGGCTTCTCCGCCGCAAAAGGGAAACAGATAGGGGATGCCAAAGCTTTCCGTGGCACAAAGGCTGACCAGCAGCGCCAGGCACCCCAGATAAAAACCATACAATCCCATAAAAGCGGCAGCAAACAGCAGCACCAATTTCATCACCCGCAGGGCGTTGACCAAAGCCAAGTTTGGCACAGCAAAACTGCAAATGCCGGAAAAAGCGGCCAAAATCACCACCGCCGGCCCCACCAGCCCGGCTTCCACTGCCGATTGGCCAATGACAATGCCGCCCACCACGCCAATGGTGCTGCTCACCGGTGAAGGCAGCCGGATCCCCGCCTCCCGCAGCAGTTCAAAAGCCAGCTCCATCAACAGCACTTCCACCACCGTCGGAAAAGGCACACTGGCCCGCCCTGCTGCAATTTTCAACGCCAGCGGCGCCGGAATCAAATGAGGATGGTATACCACCAGCGCCACATAAAGCCCCGGCAGCGCCGTTGCCGCCACCGCCGCCACAAACCGCAGCATTCTCGTCAACGACATTACTTCCCACCGGGCATAATAATCGTCGGCTGCCTGAAAAAACACATTCAATGTCGCCGGCACCAAAATGGCCGTAGGCGCATTATCGGCCAAAATGGCAATGCGGCCCTCGCAGATGCTGGATGCCGTTTTATCCGGCCGTTCCGTCAGCTGCATGGTGGGAAACAGGCCCCGCCGTTTCTCCATCCATTGGACAATTTGGCCGCTGTCGGTGATGGCATCCACATCAATTTGTTCCAGCTTTTCCATGGTCTGCGCCAAAATTTCCGGCCGCACCACATCTTTTAAATATAAAAGCGCCACATCTGTTTTGCTGCGGCGGCCAATGCGCATCCTGTGTACTTGCAGTGATGGATCCTTGATTCTGCGGCGTACCAGCACGATGTTGTACGCCCCAATTTCCGTAAACGCATCCTTGGGCCCCTGCAGCGCCACCTCGTTTTTGGCCTCTCCCACGCCCCGGTTGGGCCATCCCTTGGTGGTAATTTCTAACGCTATCCTGTCGCCATCGGCCAACAGCAGCGTATCTCCCCAAAGGATCCCCACCACAGCTTCTTCCACTGTGGCCACCTGCTTAATTTCTCCCACAGCAATGGCATTTTCCTGCAAAAAAGCGGCTGTGCCGCCAAACGCCTGCCGCTGCATCAGGTTCGTTAAAACGGCCTGCTGCACGGCCTCGCCATTGACCATATTATCGGTGTATGCCAAAAGCAGTCTGGTGTTCCCACACCAAAACTCCTTATACACCACATCTTCTGCGCCCTCCAGTGCCTTTTGCAGCCGGCGCTTATTTTCCATCAACGCTGTCTCAAACTTCATCTCATCACCCCTGGCTAGTTTGCCTCACCAAAGGACAGATTATGCAGAAAAAGGAAAGCACAAAAAAGACGGGGACTTTCGTCCCCGCCTGTAGTATGTTTTCTGGTTTTCAAAACCGCTGGTTTTAGTTCAGTGTAGCAGTCTTGGTTGTATCATCCCAAGCAATCTTGCTGTCGTTGAGGCCCAGTGCATAGCCCAAGTCTCTCAGAGGGATAAATGCTCTGTCGTTGGTAATTTCCATCGCAGCCTGCATCTGAACAGGCACGCCGTTGATGTTCATGGAAGAAGAACCAACAGCCATGCTGATGACACGAGAACCAAAGGTGATGGTCACAGTTTTGGTGCTGTCATCCCATCTTACGATGGCGGAACCGGACAATGCTTCTGTCACGGCACGCACTGGCAGCATGGTGTAGCCATTGGAGATATAAGCAGGTACATCCAGTTCAATTTCTGTTTCCCCAGCATACATCACATTGGAGCCAATGGTCACTTTAATCTGGGTGGTGAAGGTGGAGTCGTCCTGGTCACGGCCAGCCGTTACTACTTCCACATAATTGCTCTTCACTACAACTTTGCGGCAGTCAAATGCAGTAGAACCGCTGAAATCAGAACCTTTAGCTGCTGCATTGTAGAAATAAGCGTTGTCTGTTTCTGCATAACCGTCATAGTTTTCGCCGCTGGTGAAATCAGAATCATCCACATCTGGCAAATCGTCGTCTACAGCTACCAGGCTCAGTTCATAGTTGCCGGCTGGCAAAGAACGATCCAGATACAATTCAATGTCAGTTACTTTCAATACACCAGGTGTCTTCGCCGATTCGCTGTCAATTTCAATGGTCAATAAACCATCTTCCACATCCACGTCGCCCACTTCGATGTCGCCTTCTACAACTTCTACAGAAGGTGTGCCGTCAAAGGCGATGGAATCCAGTTCCAAATACAACACTTTGTCTTTTTCCAATGCGCCTGCGTAAGCTTCGGTGATGGTGATATCGCCGATGGCTACATTACGATAGTCGATGGAAACAGCGTTGCTGTCAGCTTCCACCGTGATTGGAGCTTCTGCCGTTGCAACCACAACTTCTTGATCTTCATCAATGCCTGCACCAGTCAAGGTTGCGGTGATGTCGCCGGTGAAATCAGGTGCAACAGACAGCTGGAAGGTGAAATTCAGTTCCACTTTGCCGCTGGTGCCAGTTGCCTCCAGCTTCATTTCGTTGTCTTCGATGGAGTAATCAAAGTCGGTTACGTTGTCTTCATCCACATCCACGTCGATGATTTTCACACCGTCTGGAAAGATGATTTTTGTTGTTCTGTTGTAGAGCCAGCTGTTTTTCACTGTTTCTTTGAAGGTCACTTCCAATGTGTCTTCATCCGTATCTCTCCGGCCAGAGTAAAGCACTGGCAGTGTGTCGTCTTCCACCGAGAATTTGATGCCGTAATCCACAGCGGTGCCCACTTCCAAAGTGGTTTTTGTCATGCCGCCGCCGGAGATGGTCACTTCGCAGATGTCGCCGATGGAAACATCGTCTTCGTCAAAGTATACTTCCAAGCCAGTCAAGGTGATGGTCAATGCTTTGCTGACGCCAGAGCCGCTGTTGATTTCATAATCCAACAGCAATTCTTCTTCATCTACCGTCGCATCGGTAATTGCAAATCCCGATGGATAGGAGCTGTAGATGTCGCCATAATCACTTTCCACAGCATCGTCCCACATAAAGCCGCTGGTCAGTTTCAGTTTCAAGGTACCAGTGGTATCCAAAGAGCCTGCGCTGTTTTCTTCGATGGTAATGGTTTCAATGGTGGTGCCGCCTTCCTGGATGGAAGAGGTGTCAGAGATGGTGGCTACGGTGTCGCCGTCTACTACGTTGGCAAACTTATAAGTACCGGCAGTGATGACAGAATCCATTGGATCTACCGTCAAAGAAGCTTCGCCATTATCGGTCAATTCTGCTTCCATTGGGATCTGGATGTAGCAGTCCACAGTGCTTGCACCGTAATAATCCTCTACCGTAACAATGATCTGGCTGGCACTGAGCAGCTGCACTTTTACATCATAATTTTTTGCTGTGCCTGTGCTGCTATTGTCATCGCCCTGTGCCTTGGCAGTGGTCCAGGTGATTGCTCCATCACCAACAGCCAGATCGTCGCCGCCGTTGTCAATGGCCCATTCTGCATTTTCCAAGGTTACTTTGAAGGCGATTTCTTCATCTTGCAGGTCTTCCAAGTTTTTGTCGGCCATTTTGAATACCGGAGCCGATACGGTATCGCCCAACACCGTTTCTTCAGAAGCCGTTACAATTCTGTCGATGGTGTTGGTGGTTACTGCAAAGGCGGTTGCGGGAATCATACCTACAACCATCAAAGCAGACATCAATAAAGCAAGTTTTTTCTTCATTGTTGTTCCTCCTTATTTGATTTGATGGTAGAATAGTGAATCCCGAAAGGGCCCGCACTTCCTCTCGATTACGAGAAAAATGATAACACCAAAATTGGATTACGTCAACCGATTTACATAATTTGTAACTGGACTGTAACATTTGG
>CALWLF010000017.1 GCA_944381455.1 uncultured Clostridia bacterium
ACCAAACCTACCATCTTTGGCGCATTGCCAAAAGCAAAGGAGGCAAAAAAGGCATGAAAGAAATCGTTAGACCAGCAGTCATCCTGCTGATTATCACTGCTGTTGCCGCTGCTTTGCTGGGCGCAGTGGAAAGCATCACGGCCGAGCCCATCGCATTGGCCAATGAAAAAACGCAAAACGAAGCCATGCAGGCTGCTTTACCTGCCGCTGCCACGTTTGAAGATGTGGAATCGGAACTGACCGGTACCATTTCTTTAATCAAAGCAGGCTTGGATGAAAGCGGCGCTGTGGTTGGCTATGTCATCGTTACAAATCCCAGCGGTTTTGGCGGCGCTGTACCTACCACCGTTGGTATCGGCACCGACGGCGTCATCACCGGCATCAGTGTGACCACCCCATCGGAAACACCTGGTTTGGGTGCTAGAGCAACAGAACCAGAATTCCAGGCACAATTTGCCGGCATGTCCGGCACATTGGCAGTATCAAAAGACGGCGGCCAAGTGCAGGCCATTACGGCAGCAACCATCACTTCCCGTGCAGTGGTTAGCGGCGTGAATGAAGCAACCACTTGGTTTGCAGAAAATGGAGGTGCGAACTAATGGGTAACCCAATCAAAATCATCAAAAACGGCATTGTGGACGAAAACCCAACGTTCCGTCAGGTCATTGGTATGTGTCCTACTCTGGCCGTAACCAGCAGTGCCATCAACGGCATCGGCATGGGCCTTTCCACTGCCGCCGTATTGATCTGCTCCAACGTGGTAATTTCTCTGCTGCGTAAAATCATTCCAGACAAAGTGCGTATTCCTGCCTTCGTTGTGGTTATCGCAAGCTTTGTAACCATCGTACAGTTCCTGCTGCAAGCATACGTTCCTTTCTTGAACGACGCTTTGGGTCTGTACATTCCTCTGATCGTAGTAAACTGTATCATCTTGGGCCGTGCAGAAGCCTTTGCTTCCAAAAACAATGCCGTAGACTCCTTCTTTGACGGCATCGGCATGGGCCTTGGTTTCACCGTGGCATTGACCGTGCTTGGTTTGGTTCGTGAGTTCTTGGGCGGCGGCACCTTGTTTGGCATCGCCGTATTGCCAGAAGCATTCCCAGATACGCTGATGATGATCATGTCTCCAGGCGCATTCTTGACTCTGGGCGTTTTGATGGCTATTTTGAACTACTTTACCAACAAAAAATCTGCATAAAAGGGAGGGGTACTACTTATGGCACAAGTTCAGCCAAACTTAATCATGCTTGTCTTGTTTGCAATTTTTGTAAACAACTATGTATTGTCTCAGTTTTTAGGCATCTGCCCTTTCCTTGGCGTTTCCAAAAAAGTGGAAACGGCAGCAGGTATGGGTGCAGCCGTAATCTTCGTTATGTCTTTGGCTTCGGCCGTAACGTATTTTGTTTATAACCTGATTTTGGTGAAACTGGGGATTGAATATCTCTACAACATCGCCTTCATTTTGGTAATTGCCGCTTTGGTACAGCTGGTGGAAATGTTCATCAAAAAGAGCTCTCCATCCTTGTATCAGGCACTGGGTGTATATCTGCCGCTGATCACCACCAACTGCGCCGTACTGGGTGTGGCCGTAGTAAACATGCAGAAAAATTACACCTTCATCGCTTCCGTTCTCAACGGTTTCGGCGGTGCTGTGGGCTTTGCTCTGGCCATCATTTTGTTTGCCGGTATCCGGGAAAGAATTGAATTTAACAGCATTCCAAAGCCATTTCAGGGGTTCCCCATCGCGCTGGTTACCGCAACACTGATGTCTTTGGCATTCCTTGGATTCCAGGGCTTGATTAAAATTTGATGAAAGGGTGAATAAAACAAATGGATATTACAAGCATTTTATATCCGGTGTTGAGCATCGGTGGCTTGGGCGTGGTGTTTGGTGCCGGCCTGGGCTATGCCGGTAAAATTTTTCACGTAGAAGAAGACCCTCGCATCGGTCAGGTTGTGGAATGCCTGCCCGGCGCAAACTGCGGCGGCTGTGGTTATCCTGGCTGCGGCGGTCTGGCTGCGGCCATTGTTGCCGGCAAAGCTCCCGTCAATGCCTGCCCCGTTGGCGGCGCAAAAAGCGCTGCTGCCATCTCGGAAGTGATGGGCGTGGCTGTGGAAGAAACGGAACAGATGGTTGCCTTCGTGAAATGTAACGGCACCTGCGACAACAGCACCAATAAATATGTATATCAAGGCATCAGCGACTGTGCCATGGCAAGCCAGCTGGCCGGCGGCGGTTCCAAAGGCTGCTCCTACGGCTGCCTCGGCCTTGGCAGCTGTGTGGCTGCCTGTGCCTTTGACGCCATCCACATTGTAAACGGCGTAGCCGTTGTGGACGATACCAAATGTGTGGCCTGCGGCAAATGCGCCAAAGCTTGTCCAAAACATTTGATCGACATGATGCCGCTGTCTAAAAAGACAAAAGTGGCTTGCAGCTCCAAAGATGCTGGCAAAGTGGTCATGGCCAACTGTAAAGTGGGCTGTATCGCCTGCCGCATCTGCGAAAAGAACTGCAAATTTGACGCCATCCATGTGGAAAACAACGTGGCTGTCATCGACTACAGCAAGTGTAAAGACTGCGGTCTGTGCGCCATGAAGTGTCCAAAGAAAGTGATCCACAACCCACGCGTTGCGGAAATGGAAGCAAAGAAAGCTGCCGAAGCTGCTGCAGCAAAAGCAGAAGCACCAAAGGCAGAAGAAGCAAAAACAGAAGAACCAAAAGAAAACTAAGCTGCACTGCACAAACAGCCGCTTTTTCCAAGGCACAGCCCGCCTGGAAAAAGCGGCTTCTTTTTTGCGGGAAAGAACGGGAAAATTTTCATTTTCCATACCATTTTGGGAAAACAGCCTGTCTTTATTCCAAATTGCTTTCATTTTTCCCTCATTTCATCCAATTTTTCAGTTGCATATTTGATGTGTTTTGTTTAAAATAGAAAGGAAATGAGTGTATGGATGGAGGTATGGTATGCAACGGGGATCAAAAAACGGCTGGATACTGCTGCTGCTGATGCTGGCTGGTGTGGTCATCGGCGGATTTTTGGCAGAAGTGCTGGGTAAACTGCCCTACTTTGGATGGCTGGCCTATGGAAAAACCTTTGGCCTTACGCCGCCTTTGGTGCTGGACTTGCAGATCATTGCGCTGCAAATCGGCTTTACCATACGCTTCACCATTGCCGGCATTCTTGGCATTGTCATTGCATTTTTCTTATACCGCAGGATGTAAAACACAAAAGGAACAGGAGAAATAAGGAGAAAACATATGAAATATCAAATCATTCTTGCTTCCGGCTCCCCTCGGAGACGTCAAATTTTAGAAAGTTTGTCCATTCCCTTTGAAGTGATGGTCAGCGATGCAGACGAATACTTGGACCTGGAAAACTCCCCTTACGAATGGGTGAGCACCCTTTCCAAACGGAAAGCCTATGCTGTACTGCCAAAGGTAAAAGCACCCGCCATTATCCTTGGGGTGGATACGGTGGTGGCTGACTTGGGCCGCACACTGGTGAAGCCAGAAAATGAAGAAAGCGCCATGCGCATGCTGCGGCAGCTGCAAGGCCGCCGCCACAGCGTCTATACTGGCGTTACCATTTTGATTGTGGAAGAAGATGGCTCTGTGACAGAAGAAGTGCTGGTAGACGCCACAGAAGTGACCTTCAACCCCATGACCATGGATGAAATCTGTGCATATCTGAAAACAGGAGAATATTCCGATAAAGCCGGCGGCTATGGCATCCAGGGCTTTGCTTCTCTGTTTGTAGACTCCATCAGCGGCAACTATAACACCGTAGTGGGGCTGCCCATCCATTTGGTATATGAAACACTGAAAAACCACGGCATTTCCCTGCTGGACTATATTCAAATCAACAAATAAAAAACCACACCCTTGGGTGTAGCTTTATGAAAAAACAAAAGAGCAGGATTCCTCAAAAAAACAGAGGATTCCTGCTCTTTTTTATAAAAGCGCTTCTCTTTTCGAGAAGAAGTACTGTTTCCGGAAAGAAACCGAAAAGCATCCGGTTTCTTCCCAAAAAACCGCTTTTGCGTAGCTTTTTTATTGTTCCAAGATCCAAGTCATCAGCTGATTACTGCGGGCAATGAACTGGCTCATTTCCTGCTGATCCAGTTGCTTTTGTCCCAAGAGTGCCAAATCATACAGCTGTTTGCAAACCAGGTTGGTCTTTTCCATATCGCCGCCCTTGTTTTTCCATTCCACCAATTTCTGCACCAGGGGATGGTTACTGTTTAACACCAGCGTATATTCCGGCTTCACCTCACCAAAGAGCTTCAGCAAGTCCGGCTGGTTTTTGTAGGTTTCCATCATGTCCAACATTCTTCTGGAATGTTCGCTCAACAGCATGACGCTGGCCAGCTGGTCGGTTTTTAACCGCTCTGTGTCCACTTTCAAATCATCTTTGCCCAAAACGGTGCGGAATAAGGTTTCCATGTCCTTTTGTTCCGTTTCGTTCTTGTCGCCTTCTTCTTTTAATCCCTGGGCAATATCGGCATCCACCCGGGCAAAGGTCACTTTGCCCATGTGCTTATATTCCAGGAAAGAAAGGAAGTTCAAGTCAATTTGCGCCGACAAAATCACCGCTTCCATGCCTTGGCTTTTCAGCAGATCAATATACTGCACCTGCTGGCTTTCGTCGGAAACATAGTATACCTTGTTTTCGTTTTTGTCTTTGTTGGCCTCCAGATATTCTTCCAAGGTACGGAACCCGCCGTTGGTGGAGCCAAAGAGCAGGATGTCTTTTACTTTGTCATAAAATTTTTCTTCCTTCATGCAGCCATATTTTACAAACAGGCTGATGTCGTTCCAAAAGCTTTCATACTGGCTGCGGTCTTCTTTGAAAATATCGTTCAGCTTATCTGCTACTTTTTTGGTGATATAGGCGCTCATTTTGGCCGCGTAGCCATCGTTTTGCAAAGCGCTTCTGGATACATTTAAGGGCAGATCCGGGCAGTCCATCACACCTTTTAACAGCAGCAAAAATTCTGGAATCACTTCTGTGATGTTATCGGCAATATACACCTGGTTGGCGTACAGCTTCACCTGGCCCTCCAGGGCGTCCACTTCATTGGAAATGCGGGGGAAGTACAAAATTCCTTTCAAATTGAAGGGATAATCCATGTTCAGATGAATCCAAAACAGGGGATCGCCGCCGTCGTGGAACACTTCATGATAGAATTTTTTGTATTCTTCATCGGTAACGGCCGATGGCTGGTGCATCCAAAGGGGATTGGTGGTGTTAATGGGCAGGGGTTCTTCTTCCTTTTCTTCAGCCTGGTCGGTGGTGCCGTCAGATTGGGCCTTCGTTTCTTCCGCTTCCGTTTTTATGGCGTCGTCCGTCTCTTCTTGGGCCTCTTTTTCTTCTACATAGTCAAAATAGATTTCCACCGGCATAAAGGCACAGTATTTCCGCAATGCTTCATACATGGCGGCTTGGTCCAAAAAAGCTTCCCCGTCGGCACTGATGTGCAAAATAATGTCGGTGCCGCGGCTTTGACGGCTGCCTGCCGTCATTTCATAATCAATGCCGCCTTCACAGCTCCAATGGGCAGCCTCGGCGCCTGGCTGATAGGAAAGGGAGTCGATTTCTACTTTGTCTGCCACCATAAAGGCCGAATAAAAGCCCAGCCCAAAGTGGCCGATGATGTCCCTCTCCTCTTCCGACTTACCTTCATATTGAGCCAAAAAGTCAGTGGCACCGGAAAAAGCAATCTGGTTGATATATTTTTTGATTTCATCGGCCGTCATGCCAATGCCGTTGTCGGAAACGGTGATGGTCTTTTCTTTCGGATTCACCGTCACATGGATGTAGAACGATTCTCCCTCAGACAGCGCAGTCTCGCCCAAAGACGCCAGCTTTTTCAGCTTGGTCACCGCATCACAGCCATTGGACACCAGCTCTCGAATAAAAATATCTTGATCTGTATACAGCCATTTTTTTATAATCGGTAAGAAATTTTCGCTATTGATGGACAAATTCCCTTTTTCTTGTGTCATGACATGAAACCTCCTTTGTTTCCGTTGCTTGGGCCACATGGCCCTTAGCATTATTGTAACACGGCAGGAGAAAAAGTCAAGAAAAAATTAGCACTCAACAAGAT
>CALWLF010000018.1 GCA_944381455.1 uncultured Clostridia bacterium
TTTTATGGCCATCCTTCCAGCCGGATGACACTGGTTGGCGTTACCGGCACCAATGGCAAAACCTCCACCACCTATCTGATCAAACGGGTGCTGGAAGAAAAAGGAAAAACTGTGGGGCTCATTGGCACCATTCAAAACATGATTGGCCAACAAGAACTGCATACTGGCCGCACTACGCCGGAAAGCCTGGATTTACAGGCACTTTTTGGCGAAATGGAACAAGCCGGTGTGACCGATGTGGTGATGGAAGTTTCTTCCCATGCCCTGGATTTGCACCGGGTGGATGAGACGGATTTTGATGTGGCCATTTTCACCAACTTAACTCGCGATCATCTGGATTATCATAAAACCATGGAAAACTACCGCAATGCCAAGGGATTGTTGTTCCAAATGGCAAAAAAAGCAGTGGTCAATGTGGATGATGAGGCAGGCAGCTATATGAAAGACCAGTGCCAAGGCCAGGTGCTCACCTTTGGCATCGACCACGGGGCCGATTTGCAGGCAGAGCAGATCAAAATTGACGCCACCGGCGTTTCCTTCCGGCTGGATTATGCAGGAAAGACATATCCGGTGCGGCTGCAAATTCCTGGGAAATTCAGCATCTATAATGCCTTGGGGGCCATTGGGGCCTGCTTACTGATTGGCATTGATATGGAAACCATTTTGAAGGGGATTTCTTCCATCCGTGGCGTGCGGGGCCGCTTTGAGCCGGTCATCAGCCCCAAAGGCACTACGGCCGTGGTGGACTATGCCCATACGCCGGATGGATTGGAAAATATTTTAAACACTGCCAAAGAATTTGTCCAAGGCCGCATCATCACCGTCTTTGGCTGCGGCGGCGACCGGGACAGAACAAAGCGGCCCATGATGGGCGAAGCCGCCGGGCGGCTGTCGGACTATTGCATCATCACCAGCGATAACCCCCGCAGCGAAAACCCAGAGGCCATTTTGCTGGATGTGGAAGTGGGCATGAAGGAAACTAGCTGCCCTTATGACATGATTTGCGACCGGAAAGAGGCCATTTTCCGTGCCATTGCCATGGCAAAACCAGAGGACCTGGTGGTGGTAGCCGGAAAAGGCCATGAGGATTATCAAATTTTTGCCGACCGCACCATCCATTTTGACGATGTAGAAGTGGTGAAGGAAGCATTTTTGGAGGAAAACAAATGAGACCGATGGATGTGGAAGAAGTGGCAAAAGCCGTTGGCGGCCAAAAAACAGGAAATGTTTCGGGCACTGTCACATCCGTGACCACCGACAGCCGGCAGATTGCGCCGGGGGCGCTGTTTATCCCGCTGGTGGGAGAACGGTTTGACGGCCATGATTTTTTGGCACAGGCCGAAAAAGCCGGGGCCGCCTGTGTGCTAAGCCAAAAGGAAACGACGGCAAGCCGGGCCATTTTCGTCAAAGATACAAAAAAAGCCATGGGAGATTTGGCGGCCCATTACCGCAGCAAGTTTTCCATCCCTGTGGTGGCCGTCACCGGCAGTGTGGGCAAAACCAGCACAAAAGAAATGATTGCATCTGTTCTTTCGGAAGGGTTTTCGGTTCACAAAACGGCAGGCAATTTCAATAACGATATTGGCCTGCCGCTGACGGTGTTTGGACTAGAAGAAAGCCACACGGCTGCCGTCATGGAAATGGGGATGAACCATTTTGGCGAGCTTTCTTATTTGACGGCCATTGCAAAGCCGACGGTGGCAGTGATCACCAATATTGGTGTCGCCCACATCGAAAACCTGGGCAGCCGGGAAGGCATTTTAAAAGCAAAATGCGAAATTTTTGAAGGACTTTCGGCCGATGGCGTTGCGGTGTTAAACGGCGAAGACGATATGCTGCTGACGCTGGGCAAAGACCGGCCTCGCACCCTCTGGTTTGGGCTTACGCCGGACAACGATTTTTATGCCAAAAACATCCGCCCCCTGGGGCTAACCCAGACGGCTTTTACCCTCTGCCATGGAGAGGAAGAAGTGGAAGTGATGCTGCCGGCTGCGGGAGAGCATATGGTGTTAAACGCCGTGGCGGCCGCCGCCGTGGGACACCATTTGGGGCTTTCTTTGGGGCAGATTGCCCGGGGCATTGGCGGCTTTACCCAGACGGGGATGCGGATGCAGCTGATGAAAACAGATTTTTGCACCATTTTAAATGACAGCTATAATGCCAACCCCGTTTCCACCAAGGCGGCGCTGCAAGTGCTTGCCCAGGAGAAAGGGCGGAAGGTGGCTGTCCTTGGCGATATGCTGGAGCTGGGGGAAAATGCCGCAACGTTTCACAAAGAAGTGGGGGCTTTTGCGGCGGCAGAGGGCATAGATCTTTGCATTGCCATTGGGCCATGGAGCCGGTTTTTAGCAGAAGGGATGACAGAAGGCGGCGGCAAGGCCGTGCATTTTGCGTCGGTGGAGGCGTTTTTGGACGCCCCCTGGCAGACGTTTTTTCAACAGAAGGATACGGTATTGGTGAAGGCATCCCACAGCATGGCGCTGCACCGGATTGCCGAAAAGTTACAAGAGGTGAAATAAGTTGTTAGAAGCTTGTTATGCAGTGATTGTCAGTTTCATTTTGGGGGCGGTTTTTTGTCCGCTGCTGATTCCTGTGCTGCACCGGTTAAAGTATGGCCAGACAGAGCGGGAAGACGGGCCCCAGAGCCACTTGAAAAAAAGCGGCACCCCCACCATGGGCGGCATTGCTTTTTTGGCGGCCATTGTCATCACAGGGGTACTATTTGCCAGAGAAAGCAAAGAAGCCATGGCCGTTTTGCTGGTGACACTGGGTTTTGGCATCATTGGATTTTTGGATGACTACATCAAAGTGGTGAAAAAACGGTCGCTGGGGCTGCGGGCTTATCAAAAAATCATTTTGCAGCTGATTGTGGTGGCGCTCTTTGGATTTTATTTCCATACCCAGGTGGGCAGCAGCGAAATTTATGTGCCGTTTTTGCGGACTTATTGGGATTTGGGTATTTTGTATTGGCCGTTTTTTGTGGTGGTGATTTTGGGCACCGTCAACGGCGTCAATCTCACCGACGGGCTGGACGGCTTGGCCAGCGGCGTAACGCTGCTGGTGGCCACCTTTTTTCTCATTCTCTGCTGGCAGGCCGGCAGCGGCGCGGCCCTGGTTTGCGCGGCCGTGGTGGGCGGCCTGATGGCCTTTTTGCTCTTTAATAGCTATCCGGCCAAGGTGTTTATGGGAGATACTGGCTCGCTGGCGTTGGGCGGTTTTGTGGCGGCGGTGGCCTTATGGCTGCAGATGCCGCTTCTCATTCTTCTCGTAGGCATCATCTATTTGGCCGAAAGCATTTCGGTGATACTACAGGTGGCCAGCTTCAAACTGACCGGCAAGCGGATTTTTAAAATGGCTCCCATCCATCACCATTTTGAGCTGATGGGCTGGAGCGAAACGAGAGTGGTTACGGTGTTTTATATGATTACGGCGCTGGCATGCTTGATTGCCTTTTTGGCGCTGTAAGAAGGCAGGAGGAACAAAACATGGAACTTGCAGGCAAACAAGTATTGGTGTGCGGTATGGCCAAAAGCGGCATGGCAGCAGCCATGCTGGCGGCAAAAAAAGGCGCCGATGTGACGCTTTCCGATGTCAAACAGCGGGAACAGTTTTCTGATCAGGAAGCCTTAGGGCAGCTGGAAGCAGCAGGGGTGACCTTGTTTTTGGGAAAAAACCCCGATGACATCATCACCCAGCAGGATTTGGTGATTGTAAGCCCCGGGATTCCCACGGACCTGCCTTTTTTGCAGCAGGCAAGGGCGGCAGCCATTCCTGTCATCAGCGAAGTGGAGTTTGCTTATGGTTTTACCCCCTGTCCCATCGTTGCCATCACCGGCACCAACGGCAAAACAACCACAACGGCCTTGACAGGGGAATTGATCAAAACAAAGTATCCCCAGGCGGCTGTGGTGGGCAATATTGGCGTGCCTTACAGCGAACATGTGGAGCGGCTGACCAAGGAGGACTATGTGGTGGCAGAAATCAGCTCCTTTCAAATGGAAAATGCCCACCAGTTCCATCCCCATATCAGCGCCGTTTTAAACATCACGCCGGACCATCTGGACCGGCATAAAACGTTGGAATGCTATATTGCCATGAAAGAGCGCGTCTTTGCAAGACAGACGAAAGACGATTTTGTTATTTTAAACCATGCCGATCCTGTGACGAGGGCCATGGCTCAAAAAACAGAGGCACAGGCGGTCTTTTTCAGCTCCCAGGAGGCGCTTTCTGATGGTATTTTCCTGCAGGAAGGGCATATCATGGTAAGTAGAAACGGCCAAAGCCATGTGCTGCTGTCAGTAAAAGAGCTGAAGCTTTTGGGCGTACACAACTACGAAAATGTCATGGCGGCAGTGGCCATGGCCTTATGTGTCGGTATTTCGGAAGAAGAAATCTGCACGGTGCTGCGGCAGTTTGCCGGGGTGGCTCACCGGATTGAATATGTAAAGACGGTGGACGGTGTAGATTATTATAACGACAGCAAGGGCACCAATGTGGATGCAGCCATCCGGGGCATTTTGGCCATGGAAAAGCCATGTGTGCTGCTGGGCGGCGGCTATGACAAAGGGGCCGAGTATGACGACTGGGTGAAATTGTTTGACGGCCGGGTGAAACGGCTGATTCTCATTGGTCAGACGGCAAAGAAAATTGCCGCCTGCTGCGACAAATATGGTTTTTCGGCTTACTGCTTTGCCGAAACCTTTGAGGAAGCCATCCAACTGGCCCGCCAGACGGCCAAAGAGGGCGATTGCGTGCTGCTTTCGCCGGCATGCGCCAGTTGGGGGATGTTTGATCACTATGAACAGCGGGGCGATTTGTTTAAGGTCGCTGTGCAATCCTTTTCATGAGAAAAATAAAAGGGGAGGTGAGGACCATTCGCACCATGATGTCACAACCGCCGCGGGGCGCCAGTCCATCCAGGCCAGCGGCAGCCGGTAACGGAAAAAGGAAAAACAACATTCGTTCTTTGGAAGAAGAACGGCGCAAACGCCGCCGGGCGGCAGCACCGCAGGCGCAGCCGGCGCCTCAGAGCCATGCGCCGTATCAGCCAGGCAGCATCGACACCATCTTGCTGTTGGTCATCATCAGCCTTGTGCTTTTTGGCATTGTGATGGTGTTTAGCTCCAGCTATTACTATGCTTTAACCCACAGCTCCTTCGGGGGTGATATGTATCACTTTGTAAAACTGCAAATTGCCTGGAGTGCCATTGGGTTTGTGGGCTTGTGTATTGCAGCCAATTTTTCCTATCGCATTTTGCGCCGCTTCAGCGGGATACTCTACTGGTTTTCGGTGGTCTGTCTGGTGCTGGTGCAAATTATCGGGGAGGAAATCCAAGGTTCCAAGCGTTGGCTTGGGGTGGGGCCCATCGGCTTTCAGCCTTCGGAAGTGGCCAAAATTGCCGTGATTTTGTTTTTGGCCGACTATGTCAGCCGCCATCAGGAGGAATTGGGAACGCTGAAAGGATTTTTAAAGGCAGTGGCCGTTTTGACGTTACCGACGGTGCTGGTGGCCATTTCCAACTTGAGCACAGCTATTGTAATTTTTGCCATCGGGGTGACCATTTTGTTTGTGGCAAGCCCTAAAATCTGGTATTTTGTGGTGGCGGGGTTTGGCGCCGTTGGTGCACTGGCAGTGCTGCTGCTGGCGCCCATGTTTGCCTATCGAATGAGCCGGATTCGGGCATGGTTAGATCCCTTTGGCGATATTTTAGATAAAGGGTTTCAGATTGTGCAAAGCTTGTATGCAGTGGCCTCCGGCGGAATGTTTGGGCTGGGGCTTGGCCAAAGCCGGCAGAAGTTTTTTGTGCCGGAGCCTTATAACGACATTATTTTTGCCATCATCTGCGAGGAACTGGGAATGGTGGGGGCAGCCATTGTCATACTGCTGTTTGTGGTGCTGGTGTGGCGCGGCACAAAAATTGCCCTGGAGGCCAGAGATTTTTACGGCACGTTGGTGGCAGCCGGCATTGTGATGCTCATCGGGGTGCAGGTGATTATCAATATCGCTGTGGCAACCAACTCCATGCCAAACACCGGGATGCAGCTGCCGTTTATCAGCTATGGCGGCTCCGGTATGGTGTTTACTTTGGGCAGCATGGGTATTTTGCTGAATATCAGCCGGTATCGGCTGCAATAAAAGAGGAGGAAAGACCTTTCTTTTCAGGTGGTTCTCACCACAAAAAGAACGGTCTTTTTTTTATGGGAAAAGCAGATGCTGCCGGTGCGTCACAAATTCCTTAAATTTTATTGACATTCTTTTACATCTTGTTCATATTTTATTAAAATGTTGACACTATAATAAAACCATAAAGTTCAAAGAACACAATAAAGGAGGTAGTTGTGATGGATGAACTGGAAAGAAACAATACTTTACATCCACAAAATCATACAGAAGAAGAACAGACGGAGGTGATGGAACAACAAGTGTCCATGGAAGAATATGCCGCTAAAAAAGCTGAAGAGGAGCAAGCAGAACAGGCAGTAGAGGCAGAAAAAGCAGCAGCCATTTCTCCTTTGCCGCCAACGGCAGAACAAACACAGCAACGGCAAAACGCCTCTGCAACGGACACTTTTTATAAAGAAACAGTAAGAAGAAAGAAAAAAAATGCAAGTTTTCGCAAAGTGATTGCAGCCTGTCTGGTGGTAAGCGTATGCGGCGGGTTAAGCATTGGCACTTCTTATGCTTGGGCAAAACAGTATTTTTCTAATCCTGCGCAAGAAGCTGCCGGCGTAGCCGAAACGGGAGGTGCCGCAACGAGCCGGGCAGTTACCGTGGGGACACAAAATGGTGCAATGACAGCAGCGGATGTGGTGGAAAAAGTATCTCCAGCCGTGGTCAATATCAGCGTTTCTTCCACCGGCACCACCAATTATTATGGCTTTTTGGTGCCTTATGAAAGCGAAGAATCTGGCTCCGGTGTGATTTTTGATACGGACGAAGAATATGTTTATATTGTAACCAATAATCATGTGGTGGAAGGCGCCAAACAAATTTCCGTTTCTGTCACTGGTGTAGAAGCCATTGATGCAGAAGTGGTAGGGACAGATGCCATGGCAGAATTGGCTGTGGTGAAAGCAAAAATCGCCGACTTCCACACGGCAGGCATTGAAAATATCACGGTGGCCGAATTTGGCGACAGCGACACCCTGCGGGTGGGCGACAGTGTGATTGCCATCGGCAACGCCCTCGGCCAAGGCAAAAGTGCCACCGACGGCATCATCAGTGTATTAAATAAAACCATTGAAGTGGATGGCCGTGATTTGGACGTGATGCAGACCAGCGCCAATATCAACCCTGGCAACAGCGGCGGCGCCTTGGTGAACTTCCTAGGCCAAGTGGTCGGGATCAACACAGCAAAATCTGTGGACGGCGAAGCCATGGGTTATGCCATCCCCAGCAACACTGTGACAGAAGCCATGTATCGCCTGTTGGAGGAAGGAACCACCCCAAGACCATACTTGGGTATCATGGGCCAGGATATCACCGATGAAGTAGCCGATTTGTATCGGCTGCCAGTGGGCGTGCTGGTGCGGGATGTACTGCCTGGCGGCGGTGCAGAAGAAGCCGGACTGGAGCCTGGCGACATCATTGTATCCCTGGCTGGACAGACGGTGATGACCATGGACCGTTTGACAGAAATTTTGGCAGAACAGCAGGTAGGCACCACCGTGGAAATGAATGTAATTCGTGACGGCAATACCTCTGTGACGCTGCAAGTGCCCATTTATGATGCCAACCAGGTATCGGAATAAAGACAGGGCAGCAACGAGAGAAATTTCAAATAAAAAACAAATAAAAAACAAATAAAAAACAAATAAAAAGCCTAACATGGCAAATGCAGATCGAATCCATCGATTTATCATAGATGCAAGTAACTTTTTTCTTCCCAACTTTTTATCCTTTCCTTTAAATATAGAAGAAAACGGCCGCTGTAAAAAATACAGCGGCCGTTTTTTTGTCAGCAGGGAACTTTTTTCCACATTCCTCGTATCAATGAGTAAGAAACGCAGGAAAACGAAAGGAGGAATTATGATGAAACACGGGAAGAAAATTGTGGCGGCTTTGATGGTGGGTGCATTGTTTGTTTTGGGCACCTGTACAGCTTTTGGGGCAGAGCCGGTGCAAAACACCATTCAGGTGACAGGAAACGGCCGGGCAAGCGCTGCGCCAGACCGGGCCAGCATGAGTTTTGCTGTAGAAACAAAAGCAAGCACTGCACAAAAAGCCCAAAGTGAAAATGCAGATAAGGCAGAAGCTTTGATCCAGGCCTTAGTGGCAGATGGTGTGGCCAAAGAGGATATCACCAGCGGCAGCTATTATGTCACGCCAGAATATTCCTATGCACCAGATACAGGCAAAGAAACATTGGAAGGATATCGGGCTTATCAGCGTTTTACGGTGGAAACGGATGATGTGGATGGTGTTGGGGCTTTGATGCAGACGGCCGTACAGGCAGGAGCCTATGTGGATGGCAATGCCCGCTTTTTTGTCAAAGACACCAATATGCTGTATCAAAAAGCATTGGCCGCAGCCATAACCAATGCCAAGCAAACGGCCGATTTTACAGCATCTTCTTTGGGGATGCGTGTGACAGGCGTCCATAGTGTACAAGTGGATCAAAATTATAACAGCTATGCAGAAGCTTCCACGTCAGCCAGTATGGCGCCTATGAATGCCAAAGATGCAGTGGCAGAAGAGACGGCAGTGCCGGAAATTCGCTATGACGATGTGGAAGTGGCAGCTTCGGTGCAGGTGTTTTATGTGTTTGGCAAATAAAGAACAATCTGCAAAAAGGATTGATGACAGAGACAGGAAGCCTTGGTTTTAAGTCAGGGCGCCAAAGAAGAAGGCCCTTCTCCTTTTTCCTTTTTATCTGAAAATGGCCGCGGCTGTTACTAAAAGAGAATCTGTTTTGAAAATTAAATGGCTGGAATCCGTTTTATTTGAAGGATTCCAGCCGTTTTTATTTTCTTGTGGAGCTGCATTTCTTTGTTTTTTGGAATACAGATGATTTTTGTAAGAAAAAAGGAAAAATTTTCGTATTTAGAAGGAAATAAAAAGAGGAAACCAATCAGAGGGGCAGAGGGATGGTGAATGAAATGGCAGATTCTGATACAACAAAAAAAGCTTTGGCCAATGCTCTCAAAGAATTGATGCGGACACAGGACTTTGAAAAAGTGAAGGTAAGCATGATCTGCAGTGCCTGCGGTGTGGGCAGAAAAACATTCTATTATCATTTTCAGGACAAATATCATTTGGCGCAGTGGATTTTTGATACAGAAATGGAGGCAGAGCTGCAAAAAATAGATCCAAAGGAGGAATGGGCCTGGATGAGCTGCATTTGCCGTTATTTTTATGCACAGAGAGAGTATTACGGCCAGCTGCTGAAATATACGGGGCAAAACTCGTTTCGGAATTATTTTTGGGATTATTTGTTTTCCTTTAGCAGACAAAGACATCCATTGGAAGAGACGGAAATTGCATATGCCGCCCGGCGGGAAGGGCTGGAAATGGGAGAAGTGGAGCCCTTTTATGACCAGTTTTTAAATGACGCCATTGTGATAACGATTTTCCGCTGGGTGCTGCAGGGAGCACAGCTGCCGCCGGAACAGCTGGTGGCCAGGGTGAAAAGCGTTTGGGATGTGGTGCTGGCTCACGGGGCGAAAAAGGCGATGGAAAGGGGGAACGACGCCTGTATGGAGGAAGGGATCAGAAAAAGGGAAGAGTGACACACTTTTTCAATTCTGTCCTATGACAAATGCACCTTTTTTCCTTAAAATAGAATTAATGGGTGTGTCTGAAATGAAAAAAGAAATGATAGGGAAAAGAGAGGTAGAACGACTATGAACTTGAAAGAAAAGGCAAAACAGGCAGCCATGACGGCAGCAGTGCATCAGGCCCTGGCTTATTTGGATCATGATCCGCAAACCAATATTCCAAAATTGATGCATTTGGTGGAACAGCTGGTGCCGGAAACTTGGTATGCACCGCAAATCCATGCCTTTCACCAGGCCATTGAGGAAAAGAATCATTGGTATCAGCTGATTTTAAAAGTTTATGAACTGGACTCGGCAGTGCGCCGCACATTTTTTGAGAATTTTATTTTAAATGCCAGCTTGCTGGGCAGTGCAACACAAGAAGAAATGATGGAAAAGCACCATTGCAATGTGCCCTGGGCCATTTTGCTGGATCCCACATCGGCCTGCAACCTCCATTGTACCGGCTGCTGGGCGGCCGAGTACGGCAACCGGCTGAATTTGACGCTGGAAGAGCTGGACTCCATTGTTACCCAAGGCAAAGCATTGGGCACCTATATGTATATTTTTACAGGCGGGGAGCCGCTGGTGCGCAAAGCAGATATTCTTGCTTTATGCGAAAAACACAGTGACTGCGAATTTCTTTCCTTCACCAATGGCACCTTAATTGACGATGCTTTTTGCAAAGAAATGCTGCGGGTGAAAAACTTTGTTCCGGCCATCAGCTTAGAAGGATTTGAAACGGCCAACGACGGGCGGAGAGGCACAGGGGTTTATCAAAAAGTAATGGAGGCCATGAAACGGTTGAAAGCCCATGGGCTGCCTTTTGGAATTTCCACCTGTTATACCAGCCAAAATTGTGACGATGTCAGCAGCGAAGCTTTCTTTGACCAGATCATTGACGCCGGGGCGCTTTTTGTTTGGTTTTTCCACTATATGCCGGTGGGAAATGGCGCTGTGCCAGACCTTTTGCCAACACCAGAACAAAGGGAACAAATGATGCAGCGAATCCGGGCTTTTCGTCAGAGCAAACCTATTTTTTCCATGGATTTTCAAAACGATGCCCAGTATGTGGGCGGCTGTATTGCCGGCGGCCGCAGATATTTACATATCAATGCCAAAGGCGATGTGGAGCCATGCGTATTCATCCATTATTCCAACGTAAATATCAGAAACAACACATTGTTGGAAGCCTTGCAGTCGCCTATTTTTATGGCTTATCACGATCATCAGCCATTCCAGGAAAATATGCTGCGGCCTTGCCCTATGCTGGAAAACCCGGAAATGCTGCGCGCCATGGTGAAAGAAACGGGTGCTGTATCTACGGATTATGAAGCAAGGGAAGAAGTGGATACCTTGTGTGACCGCACAACGCCTTATGCCAATCGCTGGAAACCAAAGGCAGAGCAGTTGTGGCAAAAGGAAAAAGAAAGAATGGAACAAAAAAATTCATGATAAGAAACAAAACCCCCATCCAAGATTGGATGGGGGTTGGTTTTTAAAAAAAGACGAATTAGATTTCGATTTTTGCACCCAGCAGTTTGGCAAATTCCCGGCAGATGGCGGTGTTGCCTGGCCAAGCAGGGGCGGTTACCAAGTTTTTGTCTACGACGGCTTGATCGGCTGGCACTTCCACATATTCGCCGCCAGCTAAGCCAATGTCAGGGCTGCAGGCAGGGTAGCAGGTGGCTTTGTATCCTTTGAGCACACCGGCTGCTGTCAAAATCTGCGGACCATGGCAGATGGAAGCCACTGGTTTGTTGGCTGCAAAAAATTCCTGCACAATGGCAATGACACGAGGATTGAGACGGATGTATTCTGGAGCGCGGCCGCCAGTGATGAATAATCCCACATAGTCCTCCGTTTTCACTGCATCAAAATCGGCTGTCAATGCAAAGTTATGGCCTCTCAATTCAGCATAAGTCTGAAAGCCAATGAAGTCATGAACGGCTGTGGCCACCGTATCACCGGCTTTTTTGTCCGGGCAAACGGCATCCACTTGATAGCCCAGCATGGAAAGGGCCTGGAAAGGTACCATTGTTTCATAATCTTCGGTAAAATCGCCGCAAAGCATTAAAATTTTTTTTGCCATAGTGCATTCCTCCTTTATCATGAGCCAATATCTGTCTTGCTCCTTTTTATGATAGCATAAAAAGGGAAACGACTGCAAGCCGGGAAGAGTCATTCTTTGATAAAAAATTGTCTAATCTTTGGCTGGAATTTTCTGCACATTTGCCAGGAGGATTTTCTGCTTGGATACAGAAACAAAAAAGAACACAGGAGGTGTGAGCGATGGATCGCATGGAACAATTAGAACAAGCCGTTGCCTTTGTGCAGCAAAAAACGAATGCCCGTCCAAAGCTTGGGCTGATTTTAGGCTCCGGCCTGGGCGATTATGGAGATACTTTGGCCAATGCAGTAACCGTGCCTTATGGCGAGATTCCCTTTTTCCCTGTTTCCACAGTGGAAGGGCATAAGGGGCAGTTTGTGATCACGCCGGATGTCATTTGTATGCAGGGGCGGTTTCATTACTATGAAGGATATGACATGGACGATGTGGTGATGCCGGTGCGGCTGATGGCGCGGCTGGGAGTAAAGACACTGGTGCTGACCAATGCGGCCGGCGGCGTAAAGCCGGACTTTGCCGAAGGAACGCTGATGCTCATCACCGATCACATCAATTTCATGGGGCAAAACCCTTTGCGGGGGAAAAACTGGGATGCTTTGGGGCCAAGGTTTCCTGATATGAGTTTTTGTTATACACCGGCGTTACGATCTTTGGCAAAGGAAGTGGCCAAAAAAGAGGGCATCTGTCTCCAAGAAGGCGTTTATTGTGGCTTTTCCGGGCCCAGCTATGAAACGCCGGCAGAGGTGCGCATGGCAAGGCTGCTTGGCGCAGACGCCGTGGGCATGAGCACGGTGCCGGAGGCCATTGTGGCATCACACGCGGGGCTTCAGGTGCTGGGGATCAGCTGCATCACAAATCCTGCCGCAGGTGTCAGCAAAAAAGCCTTAAGCCATGAGGAGGTCATCGGCGTGACCAAGCGGGTGAAGGCAGATTTTGTGCGGCTTGTTGACGGCATTTGTGCTGCGTTATTAAAAGAATAAAAAAGGGGTGTGGAGTTTGTCCACACCCGTTCCACCCCGGCTTTGGCTGGGGTGTTTTTTCTTTTATTCCACCACTTTCAGACGGTGGAAGGATTTTTTGCCCTTTTGCAGCATCATTGCCCCATCTTGAAGCATTTCTTTTGTGACCACCAGGTCAAAGCTTTCCACCTTTTCCTCGTTCAGCTTCAGCCCGCCTTGCTGCACCAGACGGCGGCCTTCGGCACGGGAGGCGCACAGCTTGGTGAGGGTGAGGATGGAAAGAATGTCCATGCCTTCGCCAAAATCGGCAGCAGTTACTTCCGTTTCCGGCACAGAGCCGCCCTGGGCGCCGCCGCCAAAGAGGGCGCGGGCTGCCTGCTGGGCCTTTTGGGCTTCTTCTTCGCTGTGGACAATTTTGGTCAGTTCAAAGGCCAGCACTTCTTTGGCTTCGTTGATGGCGCTGCCTTCCAAAGCGCCCAGACGATGCACTTCTTCCATGGGCAGGAAAGTCAACAGGGCCAGACAGTGTTCCACGTCCTTGTCGTCCACGTTTCTCCAGTACTGATAAAATTCGTAAGGCGATGTTTTTTCTGGATCCAGCCAAACGGCGCCTTTTTCCGTTTTGCCCATTTTTTTTTCTTCGCTGTTGGTCAACAGTTTGAAGGTCATGCCAAAGGCCGGTTTTTGTTCCTTGCGGCGGATTAGATCGACACCGGCGATGATATTGCTCCATTGGTCATTGCCGCCCAGCTGCATCACACAGCCATAGCGTTTGTTCAATTCCAAAAAGTCGTTGGCCTGCATCAGCATATAGTTAAATTCCAGGAAAGAAAGACCTTTTTCCATTCTGGTTTTGAAACATTCTGCCGTCAGCATCCGGTTGACGGAGAAGTGCACGCCGATTTCCCGCAGAAAATCAATGTAGTTGAGGTTGCGAATCCAGTCGGCGTTATTGGCAATGATGGCTTTGTCGTTATCAAAGTCGATGAAATGGCTCAGCTGTTTTTTGAAGCAAGCCACGTTGTGGTCGATGGTTTCCACCGTCATCATCTGGCGCATATCTGTTTTGCCGGTGGGATCGCCAATCATGCCGGTGCCGCCGCCCATCAGGCAAATGGGGCGGTGCCCAGCCCGCTGCAAATGGGCCATGGCCATGACCGTCAGAAAGTGCCCCACATGAAGACTATCGGCGGTGGGATCAAAGCCAATATAAAACGTGATGGGTTCGTTTTTGGCAAACAGTTCCCGAATCTCGTCTTCATGGGTCAGCTGTTCCACAAACCCTCTTTCTTCCAATACTTCCAATGCATTTTTCATTTTAAACTCTCCTCCTTGTTTTTCCAAAAAAAATCTCCCGTCCTGAAAAGGACGAGAGAACCCGTGGTACCACCTTTATTTACACGTCAAAAAAACGTGCCTTTTGCTGCTGTAACGGGCAGGCCCGTCGGCGGCTAAGCCGATGGCTACGGGCGGTAATTTACTTTTTGCGGTGCGGCGAATTTTTCACCAACCAATTCGCTCTCTGCCTAGTCACCCGAAAAAGCCCAACAAAGCATATGGAAACGGTGCTTTGTCAACCCGATCATTGCGTGTTTTATGAAATTGGCTTTATGCTATCATGGCTGTTTCAAAATGTCAAGCCTTTTTTTCTTTTTTTGCATTTTTTGCGATGGCCAACAGTACGTCCACGGCTTTTTCCATGCTCTGCACCGGCACAAATTCATAAACGCCATGGAAGTTATGGCCGCCGGCAAAGAGATTGGGGCAGGGGAGGCCCTCAAAAGAAAGCCTAGCGCCGTCGGTGCCGCCGCGGATGGGGCCGATGAGGGGCGTTACTCCCACAGACTCCATGGCCTCCTTGGCCAAGGCCACAATGTGGGGATGAGGGGCCAGTTTTTCGGCCATGTTGTAATACTGATCCTGGACGGTGACGGAGATGCAGTCGCCAAAGCGGGCGTTCATCCGCTCTTTGACCGTTTCAAACAGGGCTTTTCTGGCGGCAAAACGTTCTTTGTCAAAGTCACGGATGATGTAGTGCAGCGTACAGCCTGAAACGGTCCCTTCCATTTGGTTCAAATGGAAAAAGCCTTCGTATCCGTCTGTCTGAGCCGGGGTTTCATCAGATGGAAAAGCAGAGATAAATTCATTTGCCATCAGCAGGGCATTTTTCATCAATCCTTTGGCCGTGCCAGGATGGACATTGACGCCGGCAATATGCACAATGGCAGAAGCGGCATTGAAATTTTCATATTCCAGCTCGCCAAGTCTTCCGCCGTCAACGGTATAGGCAAATTCTGCCCCAAAGCGGGCAATGTCAAAATGGTCTGCCCCGCGGCCGATTTCTTCATCAGGTGTGAAGGCAATGGCAATCTCTCCATGGGGAATGTCTGGATGGGCCAAGAGATATTCCATGGCTGTCAAAATTTCTGCAACGCCGGCTTTATCATCGGCGCCAAGGAGTGTGGAGCCATCGGAGGTGAGGATGTCTTGTCCTTGGTACAAGAGCAAATCTGGAAACTGGCTGGGAGAAATGGTCAGGCGGGGCAGGATGATATCGCCGCCGTCATAATTTCTTGTCAGCGCAGGATGGACATTTTCTCCAGGGGCATCGGGGCTGGTATCCATATGGGCAATGAAGCCGATGGAATAAAAGCCTTCGGCTGTTTTTGGCAGACGGGCATAGACATAGCCGGTGTCGCTGAGGAAACAATCGGAAAGCCCCATTGCTTTGCATTGTTCCAGCAGAAAGCGGGCCAGGTCTTTTTGGCAGGCGGTGCTGGGCACCGTGGCGCTGGTTTCACAGCTGGCAGAAGGCTTGGTGACCAGCTCTAAAAATCGTTCTGTTACGGTTTTCATCAAGATTCCTCCTTTTGGGGTTTGCTGCGGCGGCAAAGGCCGGAGCCGTCAAAGAGCGGCGTATAGGCAGAGGTGGCGGAAGACTTTTCTTGGCGAAACCCATGGGTGAGGCCCAGGGAGAGAAAATGGTCCACCACGTCTTCATATTCAAAAGTAGTCAGTTTGCGGTGAAAAGGCGGCAGTTCTTTGGCCAGATACATGGGCGTATACTGCCGCAGAAGCGATACATAGACCGTATCGCCAAAGGTTTCTTTGATCCAAGAAAGAATCTGCTTGCTGTCCTCCCTGGCCGAAGGCAGCACCATGTGGCGGATGATGACGCCTCGCTGCATCAGGCCGGTTTCATCAAACACAGCTTCTCCCACCTGGCGCACCATTTCGCCGATGGCCTTGGATGCGTGGAAAAAATAGTCGGGACAGTGGGAAAGCTTGGCGGAAAGGGCAGTGTCATAGTATTTGCAGTCCGGCAGATAAATATCCACCAATCCTTCCAACAAAGACAATGCCTCTACCGTTTCGTAACCGCTGGAATTATAAACCACCGGAATGGTCAATCCATTTTCTTTGGCCAAACGCAAAGCGTCCACCACCCAGGGAAGAAAATGACCGGCGGTGACGAGATTTAGATTATGGACTTGTTTTTCTTGTAAAGACAAAAACGTATCGGCCAGTTCTTCTACGGTCAATGTCTGGCCCTTGTTTTGCTGACTGATGGTATAATTTTGGCAAAAGACACAGCGCAGGGCGCAGCCGGAAAAAAACACCGTGCCGGAGCCTCGGCTGCCGCTGATGGGCGGTTCTTCGTAATGGTGCACCGAGGCCAAAGCCGCCTTTGGGGCAGTCCCGCTTTGGCAGTAGCCATAGGGGGGACGGGTGCGGTCGCCATGGCAGCGGCGGGGGCAGAGGGTGCAGTTGGTGATGTCAAAGGAAAAGGGTTGCAAGTCAATCACCTCCAGAAGTTTATTTTACCACGGCTGCCAGAGATTAGATATATCTTTTTTGCAAAAAATGTTGTAAAATGAGGACAAAAGCGAGGTGATATGGGTGATTATCAAAGAGAAACGGCAAGTGGAGCAGGATGTGATTGCCCAGGTGGTTTGCAACTGCTGCGGCAGACAGCTGACCACCGACGAAAACGGCTATTTTGAGGATTTTATTCATCTGGAAAAGGAGTGGGGCTATTTTTCCAGCCAAGACGGGGTGCGGGAAGAAGCAGACATCTGCGAAGACTGCTGGAAACAGATGAAAAAAATGTTCCGTGTGGGCACAGAAGTGGAGCCGGGGATGTAAATTTTGGCAGAAATTTTGAAAAGCTCTTTACTTTAACGCTGTGAAATGTTAAAATACCAACTAGAGTATCTTTTTTGGATAAGCGAAAGGTGATGGGCGTGAATCAGAAAATCAGAAGCAAATTTACAGACAGGCTCTTTCAGTATGTGCTGACCATGGAGACGGTGGAGGATTGTTATCGGCTCTTTGAGGACCTTTGCACCGTCCATGAAATCAACGCCATTGCCCAGCGCATGGCTGTGGCAGAAATGCTGGAGAGAAAATGCACTTATGTGGAAATTGCCGAAAAGACCGGCGCCTCCACTGCCACCATCAGCCGGGTGAACCGGGCACTGATTTATGGCACCGATGGATATCAACTGGCCATCGACCGCCTGAATGAAAAACAAGGCGTCATTCCTGTGGAAAGCACGCTGGAAGATGCCTGATGTGCAGAGCAAACTGCGCCAAAAGCCTTTGTCGATACAACGGACAAGGCTTTTTTTCATTGAACAAAGGGCAAAAGATGTGATATACTCGTAACGAAGACGAGAAGAAAACCGGAAAATAATGGAGAAAAACATATGGAAAACATCAATCTGATTGCGACAACGGCCTTTGGGCTGGAAGCCTGCGTCAAGCGGGAAGTACTCCGGCTGGGCTTTCAAAATGTGAAAACATACGACGGCCGGGTGGAATTTACAGGCACGGAAGCAGACATTGTCAAGGCCAATTTGTGGCTGCGTTTTGCCAGCAAAGTCCTTATCAAAATGGGCGAATTTCGCGCCGCCACCTTCGACGACTTGTTTGAAGGCACCAAGGCATTGCCCTGGGGCAACTGGATTACGGAAGACGGTAAATTTACGGTGACGGGCAAAAGTGTAAAATCCACCCTCTTTAGCGTTTCCGACTGCCAGGCCATCGTAAAAAAAGCCGTGGTGGAAAAACTGAAACAAAAATACCATGTCAGCTGGTTTGATGAAACGGGGCCGGAATACACCATCCAGGTGGCTCTTCTCAATGACATTGCCACATTGACCATCGACACCAGCGGCGGCAGTTTGCATAAACGGGGCTACCGGGAAACGGCCATGGTGGCGCCTTTGAAAGAAACATTGGCGGCGGCCATGGTGGATTTAAGTTACTGGAACAAAAGCCGGCCGTTATTGGACCCGCTGTGTGGTTCCGGCACCATCCCCATCGAGGCGGCTCTCATTGCCCGCAATGTGGCTCCTGGGATTCACCGCCGCTTTGCCAGCGAAGAATGGCCGCAGATTGCGCCGCAGATTTGGAAACAGGCCCGGGTGGCTGCGTATCAGGCCATTGATTATGATGTGATGCCTCAAATTTATGGCAGCGACATCGATCCGGAAGCCATTGCCGTGGCCAAGGAAAACGCCGAAAAAGCCGGCGTGGATGACTGCATCACCTTTGAGGTGCGCCCGGCTCAGGAGGCCAAGCTCATTGGCGACTATGGCTGCATCATCACCAACCCCCCTTATGGCGAGCGAATCGGGGAGTTAAAAGAAGTGGAAGAGCTGTATCGCTCCTTGGGAAAACTGCTCAAACAAAACGATACCTGGGGCGCTTATGTCATCACTTCCATGGAATATTTTGAAAGCCTGTTTGGCCGCAGGGCGGACGCCAAACGGAAGATTTTTAACGGCCGCATCAAAACCGACTATTATCAATTTTTTGGGCCAAAACCGCCCAAAACACCAAGAAGCTAAAGGAGGCAGAAGAAATGAAACTGGTGGTTTTAGAAAGCCTTGGCATTTCGGAAGAAAAAATGGCATCTCTTTGCAAGCCGTTTTTGGAAGAAGGTCATGAGATTGTTTGTTATGAAAAGAATACGGATCCAGCGGTGCAGATGGAACGGCTGAAAGACGCCGATGCTGTGTTGTTGGCCAATATGCCCCTTTCGGCAGATGTGATTGCCGCTGCACCCAAGCTGAAATACATTGACATTGCCTTTACCGGCGTGGACCATGTGGCGGTGAAAAAGGCCAAAGAACTGGGCATGACGGTGTCCAATGCCGCGGGGTATTCCACCGAAGCTGTGGCAGAACTGGCCCTTGGCATGATGATCAGTCTGCTGCGTTTTGTGCCGGAGATGGAAAAACGCTGCCGGGCTGGGGGCACCAAAGACGGCTTGATGGGCATGGAGCTGAAGGGAAAAACCGTGGGCATTTTGGGTGCCGGCACCATCGGCACACGGGTGGCAGAGCTTTGCCATGCCTTTGGGTGCAACGTGCTGGGCTACAGACGCCATGTGACGGGGAATGAACCATCCTTCGTGCAGTTTGTTTCCATGGAAGAACTGCTGACACAGTCGGACATTGTGTCCCTCCATTGCCCCCTCAATGACTCCACCCGTCACTTGATGGGCGAAGCCCAGTTTGCAAAGATGAAACCAGGCAGCATCCTCATCAATACGGCCCGGGGGCCTGTGGTGGATAGCCAGGCTTTGGCCAAGGCCCTCCACAGCGGCCGTCTGGCGGCAGCCGGCATTGACGTGTTTGATGTGGAGCCGCCTTTGGCCACAGACGATGTGCTGCTGACGGCGCCAAACGTGCTGGCCACACCGCATATTGCCTTTGCCAGCAAAGAAGCCATGGAGATAAGGGCAGAGATTGTGTTTGAAAACTTCCGCCAGTGGCTTGCCGGTACGCCGGTCAATCTCGTGTAACAAAAGAAACAGAAAGAAGGAATGACGTTTGAAACCTTGTACCATTGTCTTGACAACGACAGAAGAAGAGTTGAAAGAAGTGGCAGCGCTTGCCGCAAACATTTGGCACCAGCATTTTGTGCCCATTTTGGGCGAAGCCCAGGTGGACTACATGGTGAAAAAATACCAGTCCTATCCGGCCATGCGGGGGCAGATTGCTTCCGGCTATCGGTATTACCGGATGTTTGATGGAAATACCTTGGTGGGCTACACCGGGGTGCATCCAGAAAACGGAGCGCTCTTTTTAAGTAAGCTCTATGTGCAGCAGGAATCGAGGGGAAACCAGTTTGCCTCCCAGGCCTTCCGCTTTTTGGTGGAGCTTTGCAAAAAAGAGGGATGGAGCAAAATTTGGCTGACCTGCAATAAGCACAACGACCATACGCTGGAAATCTATCATCATTTGGGGTTCCAGATCACCGATAGCGTTGTGACGGACATTGGGTGCGGGTTTGTAATGGACGATTACATTTTGGAATATCCCATTTCCAAATAAGAAAAGGAGAAACAGCGGCCGCTTTCGGCGCAGCTTCCTAAGAAAACAAAGAAAGCAGAAACCTGGATAAACAAAAGGGTTTCTGCTTTTTTGTGCAGCAAAAGCTGTTCAAAAGGTGATGTTCAAACAGAAAGGAAGCTTTTTAGAAAACTGCCTATGAAAACCGTTTTTTTCTGATTGTTTTAGATGAAAAAAACTCCCTTTGCCAAACGGCAAGGGGAGAGAAAAAAGCATGGGTTAGGCAGCGCCGCCAGTTTCTTTTTGGTGTGTTTTGGCGGCCAAAAGCTCTTCCCGGCGCGCTTCCAGCTTACGCAGATAGCTTTTGTTGCTGGTGACGCGGATGTGGCTTTCCAACAAGCGCAGATCGTTGGAGCGGGGCACCCGTTGGTGCTCCACGTTGCTTTTGATGATGACGGCAATGCGCTTATGGCGTGTGTGGGTATGCAGCTGAAAATGATGTGGATTGTAAACAATGTACTCGTCTTTGGCTCTGGACTTTTTGATGATTAAAATAACAATCCCTCCCCGCAACAAAACTGGATTTGCCGACAAAAAAAGCCGCCTGCTTTTGACAAAAAAGCAGACGGCGTGCGGCCATACAACAGCTGAAAAAAAGAGAATGAAAAAAAAGGGGGATTTTGGCAAACAACCTTGGTTTTTTGTTGGTTTTTCATGGAAAAATCACCGGTCCTTTTTCAAGTCACCTTCTCTTCTTCACTTCTATTATGCAAGAAAAACCAAAGGTTGTCAATGGTTTTTTTCCGATTCCAACAAAAGTGGAACGGGGGAGTTGAGGGAAAGGGCATCGGGGGCAACGTGGCAGGTATATGCTAAAATTTGGACGCCGCTTTTTTTCGCTTTTTTTAGCGCATCGGTGAAGGCGGGATCGCGCACCGTATGGGGCGCAAACCCTTTGGCCCAGGCAGTTTGGATGAGGAATAAAACGGCTGCTTCATAGCCTTCCGATACGGCATCGCAAAGGTGCAATAGATGCTTGGCGCCGCGGCTGGTGGGGGCGTCGGGAAAGAGGGCCAGGCCGTCTTGCAGGAGGGTGACGCCTTTGACTTCCAAAAAGCCTTGTTTTCCCTCTGGCGTTTCATAGGCAATGTCAAAGCGGCTGTCGTGAAAGGTGACTTCCCGTTTGAGGGAGGAGACGGGGCCGATTTCTGTGATGCGCCCATCCAGCAAAGCTTCGGCGGCCACCTGATTGGGGGCCTGGGAGTCAATTTGAAACAGCACGCCGTCTTTTTCCACGGCGATGAGAGAATATTTTGTTTTGCGTTTGGGGTTTTGCCCTTCTTCCAGATATACTAAGGCCCCTGGCAGCAATAGCTCCCCTAGGCGGCCGGTATTTTTTACATGAACCCGGCAAATTTCTCCACAAGGCAGCGCCACATCGGCCAAAAACCGGTTGGGCCGGGCAAGAAAACGGGCGCTGGATACGGAAGGATACTGCATGACGGAAAACTCCTTTTTGTTTTTTCTACTAATATACGGGTTTTTGGCCAGGTTGTAAAGGCATCGTTGGCATCAAACAGATAGGACAAAAAGGGAAACGTGTCTTTCGACGAAAATATGGTTGTTCTTGGTGCATTTTTCGTTTATAATGCTAGCAGGAGGTTGAAAAGAATGACCAAGGAACTTGAAGAACAACTTTCGTCCATTTCCACAGAATATGTGCTCAACCAGGCCACAGCAAGCCTGCTTTTGCTGCTTTCCAGCTGTATGGAAGACCGGCAGGAAAGCCCCCTTGCAGCCCTGTATTCCATCCCGCAGCCCTTGCTGGATTTAAAGGAGCAGGTGCATCGCCAAACGGCGGCGCTGCAAATGACACTGGGCGAGCAAGAAGTCAAAGAAGCAGTATTGGAAGAAGCCTTTGCCATGAAAGAAAAGCTCCTTTCCATCTATCGCACCATCCATTGCTATTATCCCCTTTGGAACATCATCTCCACACCCTTAAGCGACGAGAAAATCCGGCGGGAATATGCCAAAGAAAGCGAAAAGAAACAAGACGTGGAGTATCGGATTTTTTATGCCGACTGCATTGATTTTATCCAGGAAGGAAATAACCTGCTGGACCAGAAAAACCGCATTGGCCAGCTGATGCGGGCCGTGCCGTTAAAAATGACCAGAGACCGGTATGACGATTTGGTCAAAGCCAGTTTGCGCCTGGCCTTTGTGGGCCAAAGCGAAGAGGCGGTGCGCCACAGCCTGCAGGTGTTTCTGATGATGAATGGGCCTTTGCAGGAGCCTTCTTTTGGCACTTATTTTCCTGAAGTGGCATCGTTATTGAAAGAAAAAATGCAGGTGCAGCCGGCAGAGCTTTCCGATGAGGCACTGGATGAAGTGTATGAAGACATGGGCGCCATTTTCTCGGCCTTGACAGACATGGAAGATTACTGTCAGGAACTGCTCAACGCCGTTTATTCTTTGATTTTGCTTTGCTATCTGCCGTTTTCTTTGGACGAATTGACGGAAAAAGAATATGGATACAAAGATGTTTATTTCAAAGTGAAAGAAATCTTGGAACAAAACGAAGACGACACCTTTGATGAAACGGTCAATGAAATGCTGGAGCAGTACATCGAGCCGCTCATCGACCATGCCAATGAGCTGAACGCCAAGGAAATGCCGCTGTTGGAAAAAATCGAAGACTACAGCGCCATCTCTGATGATTTGGGCAAGATTTTGGCCACAGAAGGCTTTGTGCGCCAATGTTTTTACAGCGACATCAAAGAAGAAATTTTCACCTTTGCCGCCGATTCTGAAGCAGCGCCGGCTTTGGAGGACTGGAAGGAAACCCAGTTTGATGGTTTTTGTGCCGCCATGCGGGAAAGTTTTTTGGCACTGCCCATCAAGATGCGCAAGGCAGCCATGGCGCTTTTGTTAAGCACGCTGCCGGTGGATTGGGACATTCCCCAGGTGATGGATTATATCAAAGACGCCATTGATACGGCCAATACGGAAGAAGACCGGCTGATGATCATTGACAAAGTGGGGGCCATTTTTAACGAGTTGGGCTTCCATCCCGATGTGCCGGAAGAACATCACCACGATGGCTGTACCTGTGGAGAAGAACACCACCACGACGGATGCACCTGCGGGTACGACCATCACGGTACAGGGCATCATCATTGATACAAAGGAGGAAAACCATGTTTCGATTCAATCATTTTAATTATAATGTGCTGGATTTGGAAAAAAGCCTGGCCTTTTACGATGCCGCTTTGGGGTTAAAAGAAGTACGCCGCAAAGAGGCCGAAGACGGCAGCTGGATCCTCGTTTATCTGGGGGATGGCAAAAGCGACTTTACACTGGAATTGACCTATTTGAGAGACCGGAAGGAGCCTTATAACCTGGGGGAAAACGAATTTCATCTGGCCTTTGTGACCGAAGAATATGAAAAAGCCCATGAAAAACATCAGCAAATGGGCTGTATCTGTTTTGAAAACCCCGAAATGGGGATTTACTTCATCCATGATCCAGATAATTATTGGATTGAAATTGTGCCGCCGTCTGCGGTGCGCTGAGGGGTGCAAAAGGGGGAATTTCCATGGGAAAATTGCTGTTGATTTTAACGGGGGGTACCATCTGCTCTTTTGCGGAACATCAGGTGAAAAGTCCGGATACGGAGGCGGCGCTGCCGCTGCTTTTGAAATCCTTTGAAAAAAGCAGTTCACCCTATGCCGATACAAAGTTTGATGTGATCCATTTGATGCAGGAGCTGAGCGAAAATTTACAGCTGGAGCATTTGAATCGGATGCGGGAATGTCTTTGCCAGGTGGACTGGGATGAATATGACGGCGCCATTTTGGCCCACGGCACCGACACCTTATCCTTTACGGCAGCCTTTTTATCGGTGACGTTACGGGGGCTGTTAAAACCGGTCTGCCTCTTAAGCAGCCGCCAGATGCTGGGCCAGCCTGGCTCCAACGGAGAGGCCAATTTTGCCGCAGCCGTCGCCTGGATCAAGGAGCGGCATTTGGGCGGCGTCTATGTGCCTTATGAAAACACAAACGGGAAATTATATATGCATTTGGGAGAAGAGCTGTTTGGCTGTGACGCCCAGGACGATTTTTACAGCATGACCATGGGGCAGGGGATGCCTGCGCCTTGGAAACGGATTTTATTCCCCAACCCGCTGACCATCAAAAACAATGTGATGCTGATTGCGC
Organism: uncultured Clostridia bacterium; assembly: GCA_944381455.1. Taxonomy (GTDB): domain Bacteria; phylum Bacillota; class Clostridia; order Lachnospirales; family Anaerotignaceae; genus Neoanaerotignum. The sequence goes on from CALWLF010000018.1 coordinate 24,365, forward strand.
CCTATGTGGGGTTAGATTACAGTGCGCTGCGCCTGGACGGCAAACGGGCCGTGCTCCACGGTACGTACCATTCTGGCACGGCCTGCACCAAAGGCGACAACAACAACTTGCTGGTGTTTTTGGAACGGGCCAAAGAAGCCGGTGTGCTGGTGTTTTTGGAAATGGGCCATGAAAAGCAAGGCATGATGGATGGCGATATTTACGAAAGCACCCGGGCTCTGTTAGATGCTGGAGCCATACCGGTGTACGATAAAACGACGGAAATGGGGTATATGAAGCTGTTGACGGCCTGTGCCCTTTACGAAACAGACGAAGAAATTCGCCAATTCATGGAAGAATAAAACAAGAAAAATCCCTGTGGAAGACCACAGGGACTTTTTTGTTGGAGCAAGGGAAAACCAGCGCTGTAAAAAGGCGTATGCTTAATCGAGATAGCTGATGCCTTCCAAGGCCACCACCACTTCTGGGCCAGGGCGGCCATTGGTTTTGCCGATGAGAAAGGCCGTATAAAAATCTTCTCGTTTCAGCTGTAACGAGGGGTGGGTAACCAAGGTGCGGTTGGTGGCGGCATCTTTGACCACCAGCGTATGGCGGCCGGGGGCAAAGGAGAGAAAATCGGTCAGCTCGCCAAAGGCCAGGTCATAGACCACAGGGCGGTTATCCAGATAGATGGAAACCGGCGTTTGGGAAAGGTTGCTAAAGCGCAGGGCAGAGCGGCCTTCTTCCGTTTCTTTTGGAAAATCGCTGAGGGCCTGAATGCCGATGTTTTCCGGCGTGCCTACAATGGCTGCCGTCACCACTTCTTCGGCCTGTAAAGGCAGGGCCACGCTGACTAACGGCGTGCCGGTGGTACCGGTTTCAAACACCTGGATGGTGTAATAGCCAGGTCTGGCCGGCAGATAATGGGTAAAATCTTGATACCGCAGCCCTTCGGCCACCAGTTTTTGGTTCACATAAATGTCCACCGGAATTTCTGGATCGGTGGGCAGGGCATGGAAAAAACGGAGATAGGCCAAGGATTCTTCCGGCAGGCCCCAAGGATCTTGTTCTGTGGGATAGCGCATCATACAACGCTCCTTTCTGGGTGGAGACTGTTCTTTTGGTGATAGCGTATGAAGCAGGGGCCAATGGGTGAAACGGACAGGGTGAAAATCGGCCGCAATTTTTTGCTTTTTGGCACAAAAAAACCGCACAACCTGGTTTGGTTGTGCGGAAGATGGGTGTTTCATGCCGTGCCTGTCGAACGATCGTCAATCATAAAGGGCGGCCAGCCGCTCAATACAGGGATCATCCAACAACAATTCACCATGTTCCATCAAATGATATTTGGCCAGCACAGAAGAGGTGTGCTTTTGCCCATATTCATGGAGCACTTGTTCCACCGGGGCTGCTTCGCCTTCGCTGAAGGCCGTTTGCAGCAGATAGAAGTAGCGGTTTTGATACTTATAGAGCTGGCTGAAACCGCAAAAGGCGCCAGTCAGCTGCATTGCCGCATGGGCTGCATCGTCCAGAGTGTCAAAGGAATAAACCAAAATGCCGTCATCGTTGAGTTGCTGGGTTTTGCGCCGGGCAATGGGTTTTTTGCGATAGCGCCGCAGCTCTTTGTTTTGCGACAATAGAGAAATTTTGTCTTTGGTGCTTTCTTGATCCGGCAGCCTGGTGACAATCAACATCAGACCGTCTACAGAAACGGGGGTGGCCTCAATCATCAACGGAGCGTTTTCAAAGGAAAAACCGCAGGAATCAAAGGCCTGTTCCATGATGTCTTTGAACAGTTCTTTTGTCTGCTCGGTGGGCTTCATCAGTTCTTCCAGATTGATATTGTGTTCTTTGAGGTCGGCATGGGTCAGCGTCAGCTTGATTTGATTTTCGCTTAGCTTTTCAATTTTCATTGTATCACTTCCCCTCCACTCAAGTATAGAGAAAAAAAGTCGTTCTGTAAAGAGGTTTCGCCAGAGAGAAATGTAAAAAAAACAGGAAGAAATGTTTCTTTTCTTTACGTATGTAGCAATATATGCTAGTATGATACCAACGACAGAGAGAAAAAGAAGAAAAGAGGTTATCCATGAAAAAACGGACAATGATTGGTGTGGTATTGACGATTGTGGTTTGGTTTTTGTTGTTTTATACCATGCTTCCGGCCATCAATATCCATAACCAAGAGTTTTGGCAGTTTGCAGTGCTGCTGGTGGTGGTGGCTGTGGTGCTCAACAGTTATACCATGATACAAAAAATGGTGGAAACAAGCCGCGGGCTTACCCTGGGAGAACAGATCAAAAAATGGAAAAAGGTTTTGCTGGTGGTGGCAGCTTTTGTGGTGGTGTATGGCGGCGGGACGCTGCTTTCTTCGCCCATCTTGCGGGCCTCGGCCTATAAGGACTTGTTGACTGTCACCCCCAGCAGTTTTGCCGAAGACATTGAAGAGGTGGACTTTAACCAGATTCCCATTATGGATAAGGACACGGCGGCACTGTTGGCAGAGCGGAAAATGGGCAGCATGATTGACATGGTCAGCCAGTATGAAGTTGGCAGCTTTTATTCCCAAATCAACTATCAAGGAAAACCGGTGCGGGTGACGCCGTTAGAATACAGCAGTGCCATCAAGTGGCTGACCAACCGTTCCACAGGGATTCCGGCCTATATCAAAATTGATATGACCACCCAGGATGTGGAGCTGGTGAAACTGGAAGAAGGTATTCGCATTTCGCCAACGGAACACTTTGGCCGAAATTTAAGCCGGTATCTGCGCTTCCGCTATCCGACAGCCATGTTCCGCAATATCAGCTTTGAAATTGACGATGACGGGGTACCTTACTGGATTTGCTCTGTGGAAGAAAAGACCATCGGCCTCTTTGGCGGCAGCGACATCAAAGGAGCCGTGCTGTTAAATGCCGTCACGGGGGAACATACCTATTATGATATTGCCGATGTGCCCCAATGGGTGGACGGCGTGTATGATGCGGCTCTGCTAATTGGACAGTATGATTATTTTGGCCTGCTTTCCGGCGGGTACCTCAACAGTATTTTCAGCCAAAAAGGCTGTCTGCAAACGACAGAGGGCTATAACTATATTGCCTTAAACGATGACGTTTGGGTTTATACCGGCATCACTTCTGTCACAGGGGACGAGTCCATTGTGGGCTTTGTGTTGATGAACCAGCGGACGAAGGAAACCAATTATTATCAAGTTTCCGGCGCCAAGGAATTGTCTGCCATGCGCTCGGCTGAAGGCCAGGTGCAAAATTTAGGCTATCAGGCCACGTTCCCGCTGCTATTGAACGTGGGCGGCCAGCCCACCTATTTCCTGGCCCTCAAAGACGATGCCGGTCTGGTGAAAAAATATGCCATGGTCAATGTGGAGCGGTATCAGCTGGTGGCCATTGGCGATACGGTAAGCCAGTGCGAAACCAATTATAAAGTGCTGATGAGCGACAGCGGCCTTTCTTTGACAGAGGAGGCAGAACAAAATCAATTTAGCGGCACCATCAGCGGCATCTATGATGTGGTCATCGACGGCAACACTTGTTATTTTGTCACTCTAAAAGAAGAGGAGCTTTTGTTTGAAGTACAGGCCAAAGAAAACCTGACCATCATCACAGCCAACGTGGGCGACCAGGTGGAACTGAGCGGTTATGCCGCAGGTGCAGAAGGCGTGATCACGGTGACAGCAGTGAAATTAACAGGCCACCAGGCGGCCACCGATGCGGCCTTGGAAGAACGGGCGAAACAGGAAGCCAGCCAAGCAGAGGCGCAGTCTATGGCGCTGCCGGTGGAACCGTCTGTGGCTGATACTGCGGCAGAAGAATAAAAAAGCGGCAAAAATGCTGTTGGAAAAGGAATGAAAAAAGCAGGAATCTTTTATTTCATGAGATTCCTGCTTTATTTTTTCTCAGGTTGTTTTTTCTAAAGACTGTTTTATGGGCGGCTGTTTTTCTTTTGTTTGGAAAAGCCCAGGTCGATGGCCTCTGTGGGGCAGGCGGCCTTGCAGCGGCCACAGCGGATGCACTCCATATCGTTGGGGCGTTTGGTAGGCTCGCAGGCCATGGGGCAAACGCGGGCACATTGGCCGCAGGAGATGCAGGCATCCTGGTCCACAGAAAGCCGGTAGAAAGAGGCTTGCTGCAGCAGGCCATAGATGGCGCCCAGGGGGCAAAGATAGCGGCAGAAGGGGCGGCAAAGCACCACGCCCACGAGGCACAAGAAAATCAAAAGCCCCATCTTCCAAGCAAACAGCAGTCCAATGCTTTCTTTGAGTGAGTCGTTCAAACCAATCAGCGGAATGCCGCCCATCAGCGTGCCGGAGGGGCAGATGAGCTTGCAAAACCAAGGATAGCCTTGGCCAATGAGGTCAGTCACCAAAAGGGGCAGGGCCACCACAAAGACGGCCAGCACCAAAAATTTGAGATACCGCAGCAGGCGGTCGCCGGGAAAGGTGTGCCATTTTTTGGGGAAAGGAATTCGATAGAGCAAATCCTGCACCAGCCCAAAGGGGCAGAGAAAGCCGCAGACAAACCGGCCGCAGATGGTGCCCACCAGAATCAAAAACCCGGTGACAAACAGAGGCAGCCGAAACTCGTAACTGCCAAGGACGGCCTGCATGGCCCCGATGGGGCAGCTGGCAATGGCGCCGGGGCAGGAATAGCAGTTTAACCCCGGCACACAGATGCTTTTTAGCTTTCCCTGATAGATGGAACCCCGGGCAAAGCCAACGACAAAGGCGTTGGTGAGAAGCGTCCACAAAAGCTGGATGGTCAGCCGTTTTCGTTCCGATTTTTTTTCTCTATCCAATGCCAACACACTCCAGACAAATGCGGATGGCTTTGGCCAAAATTACGCCGTTTTCTCCGCGCAGCCACCCTGCGCCCAGGCAGACACAGCCAAGGAGCAAAAGCAGCATGGATACTTGATTTTTTTTCATCGGTTATTCTGCTCCTTCCACTAAGGCAAGATGGGCTTGGATGATTTCCTGCCACGTTTCTTTGTCGTTGGCTCCGGCATAGGCCTGGCCGACGATCTGCCCCTGGCGGTCCATAAAGAAGGTGGTGGGCAGGTTTTGGATGGTGCCCACAGGGCCTTGCAGCAGGACTTCATCGGGAATCAAAGAAACATAGGTGACACCGGTGGTTTTTTCGATGGTGAGGGCCTTTTCCAGCTGACCTTCGTCCACAACGCCTTCGGGGGTGAGGTCCATACAGATGCCCACAATCTGGAAGGAGGCGCCTGCTTGCTGCATTTCCTGGCTGATTTCTTCCAAGGCCGGCATTTCGTCGATGCAGTAGCCGCAGAAGGTGGCCCAGACATTGACCATGGTCAAATCGGCCTGGGCAAACAGATTGCCGCTGTACCACTGCCCCTGGAGGGACTGGGCTGTGAAATCGCCCAGGTCTGTGGCCAGGCGGGGGGCGTCCAGATAGCCAAAGGCGGCCCTTTGGTCGGCCTCGGCAGGCGTTTCAAACAAAATGGTCCGTTGGGCAAACAAATCGGCATAGGCGCTGTTGGGGTTTGCATAGACATAGCAGACTTGGCTGTTGTCGCTGGTTTGGCCGGCCAATGTGGGCGCAGCGTCATACATGGCTTCGATATACGGCAGGGCGATGCCCTCTTGCGCAGATGGGGCAAAGCCGATGGCCCCGATGGGGGTGGAGGTGGAAAGCCAATCTTCATATTCTGTCATGGAGAGCAGGTCTTTGGGCGGCGTGCCTTCTTGGAAATAGACGCAGGCATTGGCGCCGTCGTCGGAAGCAGCATAATACATCCAAATTTCCCCGTTTTGCTGGGCTGTTTTCCATGGTTCTGAAAAAGAAAGCGAAAGCCCCAACTGGGGAAACGTATAAGAAGCGGCGGCAGATGGCGTTTTCAGGGCAAAGGGATGGGCTGATTGATAATACTTGGTAAAGGCTTCATCCATCCAGCCTTTTTCTTCTGCTTCTTCCAGCGTCACTTCGCCGCTTTCGATGGCCGCAAGGCGGTCTTTGGGGGAAGGCAGGGCATCCGATGCACAGCCGCTTAACAGACAGCCGGTAACAAGCAGTAAAGGGGCAATTTTATGAAATAACATGAAAAACCTCCGTTTCGTTTTTTTCTTATGGTACTAAACGAAGGGAAAAAGTGCAAGGGGTTTTCAAAACTTAAGAAAACTGTTTGTTTTTTGCAAAGAAAAGTAATAAAAAAACGCTGTATAAAACATATCAGAAAAAAATATACGAAAATGCTTGAAATGGGTGCTGTCATTCGTTATAATGAAAGAAACAGACACCCGACAAAACGGATGAGACAAGGAGGGACATTCCATGCGGATCAGGGCGATTTTGTTGCAGCCGGTGGACAAGGTTGTAACAGTGGTGGACGATGTGAAAAAAGGCGATACGGTGTTTTTTCAACGGGAAGGCCAAGAGGTGGCAGTGACGGCCAGAGAAGATGTGCCGGCGTTTCACAAGGTGGCTGTGACGGCGCTCAAAGAGGGAGAAGACGTGGTCAAATATGGCCAGGTGATTGGCGCCATGACGGCCGATGCCCAACAGGGCGATTGGATCAGCCACAAAAATGTGCGTTCTCTGCCTAGAAATTATGACGAGGAATGTTGAGAAAGGAGTGCCGCTGCATGAACTTTTTTGGATATGAAAGACCGGACGGCCGGGTGGGAATCCGCAACAAAGTGCTGATTTTGCCCACTTGCGCCTGCTCTCAAGAAACCTGCCGGATTGTGTCGGAACAGGTGGAAGGCACCTGTTATGTGGGAAACACGGCCGGGTGCTCGGAAGTGGAAGAAAACTTGAAAATTTGTACGGAAATGTATTCCGGCTTTGCGGCCAACCCCAATATCTTTGGCACAGTGATGATTGGCTTGGGCTGCGAAGGCTGTACGCCGGAAAGCATGAAAGAAGCCATCTTAAAAAAGACCAATAAGCCGTTAGAAGTGTTCGTCATTCAAGAGGAGGGCGGCACCGTCAACACCATCCAAAAGGCCGTCAAAGCAGCCAGAAAAATGGTGCAGGATGCCTCCTTGGTGCAGAAAAAAGAATTTCCCTTAAGCGAACTGTTTTTGGGCGTAGAATGCGGCGGCAGCGACGCCACCAGCGGCCTGGCGGCAAACCCGGTGGTGGGCAATGTGTCCGACCGCTTAGTGGATGAAGGCGGCTCGGCTGTCATGAGCGAAACGACAGAATTTATCGGCGCCGAACACATTTTGGCCAAACGGGCAGCCACGCCGGAAATCAAAAAACAGATCATCGGGATCTGTAAGGACCTGGAAGACCATCTGGCCAATGTCAAGCAAAACCTGCGCACCGGCCAGCCAACGCCAGGCAACAAAGAAGGCGGCATTTCCACCATCGAAGAAAAATCTTTGGGCTGCATTTATAAAGGCGGCTCCCGTCCCATTGTGGAAGTGCTGGATTATGCCCAGATGCCAACGAAAAAAGGGGCCCTCATTATGGATAGCCCAGGCTTTGATGTGGCCAGTGTCACGGCCATGGTGGCAGGCGGCGCCCAGGTGATTATTTTCACCACCGGCCGCGGCACCCCCACCGGCAATATCATTGCGCCTGTCATCAAAGTGACGGGCAACAGCAAAACCTTCCAAAGAATGAAAGATAACATCGACTTTGATGCCAGCGTGGTGCTCAGCGGTCAACAGACCATCGACCAGTGTGGCCAGGCGCTGTTTGAAGAAATGGTGGCCGTGGCCAATGGCAAAGTGACCAAGGCCGAATCCTTTGGCTTTAACGAATGTTCCATGCAGCGTATTTGTAAATTCATCTAAAAAACCACTTACCTGGTGAAAAAAGAACTGCCGGCATCGACGGCTTTGGCCAGCTGCCTTTCGACAGCACTGCCAAGGCGGAGCCGGCAGTTTTTGTGAAAAAAATACTTTTTCTTTTCTTCTTTTGCATCTTATGGTAAAATGAGAACTAATTTTTTTTAAGAGAGGTGCTAGTATGAATCAACCGCTCATTGCCATTCCCATGGGGGATGCGGCAGGAATCGGACCAGAAATTGTGGTCAAAGCCCTGGCCAATCCAACGGTGCGTCAGGCGGCCCATTGTGTGGTGGTGGGAGATAAGCAGGTGCTGGAAGAGGCCAAGGCCATCACAGGGGTGACGCTGCCCATCTGTACCATCACCGACGCTGCGCAAGCCAGAATGGACCAAGAAGCCATTTTTTTGCTGGACTGCGCCAACATTGACCAAAGTCAGTTTGTCCGGGGCAAAATCCAGGCCATGTGCGGCCGGGCAGCTTATGAATATATCGAAAAGGCCGTATCGCTGGCCATGGAAGGCCAGGTGGATGCTGTGGCCACCACACCCATCAATAAAGAAGCCCTGAAGGCGGCAGGCGTGCCCTTCATTGGACATACGGAAATTTTTGGCGCCTTGACCAACACAAAAGATCCGCTGACCATGTTTGAAGTGCGGGGGCTGCGGGTATTTTTCTTAAGCCGCCATGTATCGCTGCAAAAAGCCTGCGCCATGGTGACAAAAGAGCGGGTGATGGACTATGTGGTGCGCTGCAAGGCGGCGCTGGCTTCGCTGGGCGTAACGGAAGGGACCATGGCTGTGGCAGGGCTGAACCCCCACAGCGGCGAACATGGGCTTTTTGGCATGGAAGAAGTGGAGGCGGTGACGCCGGCAGTGGAAGAGCTGCAAAAACAGGGCGTGGATGTGGTTGGCCCCATTGGGGCAGATTCTGTGTTCCATCTGGCGCTCAAGGGGCGTTACAACAGCGTCCTTTCCCTCTACCATGACCAAGGGCACATTGCCACCAAAACCCTGGATTTTGAACGGACCATTTCCATCACCTGCGGGATGCCCATTTTGCGCACCTCCGTGGACCATGGCACGGCCATGGACATTGCCGGCACCAACTTGGCCAGTGCAGTCAGCATGGAAGAAGCCATTTTGCTGGCGGCAAAATATGCTCCTCATTTTCAAAAATAAGACAAAAACAAAGAAATAACTTGCGCTGTTTTCAAAAACAGGCTATACTTAATGTCATCCATAGGAGATGAAGGAGGTTCATAAAACAATGGAAATTCAATTTGCAAATCGGATGCAGGAATTTAAAGAAGGCATCTTTACCACATTGGCAAAAATCAAAAAACAGCGGCTGGCAGAAGGGAAAAAATGCTATGATCTTTCGGTGGGTACGCCGGACTTTTTGCCCGATGCCCACGTGATGGAGGCGCTGACAGAAGCTTCCCGCGATCCGCAAAATTATAAATATGCCATTTCCGACACCGACGAACTGGTGGCGGCCGTACAGGCATGGTACAAAAGACGGTATGGCGTGGAACTGGAAGCAGACGAAATTATGTCCTTATACGGCTCCCAGGAAGGCTTAAGCCGTATTGGGATGGTGCTTTGCAACCCCGGCGACATCGTTTTGACGCCAAACCCCGGCTATCCTATCTTCTCCATGGGGCCCATGTTAAACGGCGCCAAAATTGTACATTATGACTTGAAAGAAGAAAACGGCTATCTCATCGACTTTGATGCCATTGATCCAGAAATTGCCAAGGCGGCCAAAGCCATGGTGGTTTCCTATCCGGCAAACCCCATCTGCCGCTTGGCGCCGAAGGAATTTTACACCAAGCTGATTGCCTTTGCAAAACAATATAACATTGTGATTTTACACGATAACGCCTATTCGGAAATCGTCTTTGACGGCAAGGAAGGCTTCTCTTTCCTGGCCATGGAAGGGGCCAAAGAGGTGGGCATTGAATTTAACTCCCTTTCCAAAGGCTATAACCTTACCGGTGCCCGCATTTCCTTTGCATTGGGCAACAAAGACATCATCCGGGAATTTCAGAAGTTAAGAAGCCAGATTGACTACGGCATCTTTAAACCGGTGCAGGCAGCTGCTGTGGCAGCGCTGACGGGGCCGCAGGATATGGTGGTTAGAAACCGGGCAGAGTATCAAAAAAGAAGAGACGCCCTGTGCAATGGTTTGGCTGAAATTGGCTGGGAAGGCGTTTGGTCGGAAGGCACCATGTTTGCCTGGGGGCCGCTGCCCAAAGGATACACCAATTCGGAACAGTTTGTGCTGGAACTGATTGAAAAAGCAGGTGTCTTTTGTGTGCCTGGCAGCGTGTTTGGGCCTTTGGGAGAAGGCTATGTGCGCCTGGCCATGGTAAAGACGGTGGACGAGATCAAAGAAATGGTGGAAGATATTGCTGCCAGCGGTATCATCCAAAAATAAATAGACCAAAGCATCATCCCTGCCTGCCGGCCCAAGGCCAGCGGCAGGGCATTTGCTTTTTTGGGACCGGTTAGGCCGCTTGGGTGAAGACGGCAAAGAGTTTTTTGCAGCGAAGGAAAGAGGTTGAGGAGATGGAACATGATTTTTCGACAGGTTCTGTGGCAAAACACATTACCCAGCAGGCCATTCCGCTGATTGTGGCGCAGTTTGTGCAGCTGCTTTATAATGTGGTGGACCGGATTTATATTGGCCATCTGCCGGTGGAAAACGGGCTGGCGTTAACGGGGGTGGGGCTGACGTTTCCCATCATATCGCTGATTACGGCCTTCACCAATTTGTTCGGCATGGGCGGCGCACCCCTTTGTTCCATTGCCCGGGGCGCCGGGCAGACGGAGCGGGCAGAAAAGATCATGGGAAACACGGCGGTGCTGTTGTTTTTCTGTTCCTTTTTGATTATGGCGCTGTTTTACTGTTTCGAAAAGCCCATTTTGTTCTTGTTTGGCGCCAGCAGTGAAACGTATGGCTATGCCTATGATTATATGAGCGTATATCTGCTGGGGACGGTGTTTGCCATGCTGGGCACCGGGCTCAACTATTTTATCACTTCACAAGGCTTTCCCCGGATTGCCATGGTGACAACGGTGGTGGGGGCCATCATCAACTTGCTGTTGGATCCCTTGTTTTTATTTGTCTTTGGCATGGGTGTGCAGGGGGCGGCGCTGGCCACGGTGATTTCCCAGGCCATTTCAGCCCTTTGGGTGCTGCGCTTTTTGACGGGAAAATCGGCTATTTTGCATTTGAGAAAACGGTGGTTTCGGCTGGATGTTACATTCGTCAAAGAGATTGTGGCGCTGGGCTTTGCCGGCTTTACCATGTCGGCCACCAACGGCTTGGTGCAAATTGCCTGTAACGCCACGCTGCAAAGTGTCAGCGGCGATTTATATATCGGTATTATGACCATCTTAAACTCGGTGCGTGATATCATCAGCCTCCCCGTTTCCGGCATCACCAACGGCGCCCAGCCGGTGCTGGGGTATAATTACGGGGCCAAGCAGTATGACCGGGTGAAAAAAGGCATCCGGGTGACCACCTGGATGGGCGGTGTGTATTGTTTGGCGGCCTGTGGGCTGACGTTGTTAGCACCCCAGGTGTTTATTCGGCTTTTTGTCAATGATCCAGCCTATTTGGAGCATGGGGTGTTTGCCATGCGGCTTTATTTTTCTGCTTTTTTGTTCATGGTCTTTCAGTTTTCCGGGCAGTCCTCTTTTGTGGGGCTTGGAAAAAGCAAGCAGGCTGTCTTTTTCTCCCTGTTTCGGAAAGTATTGATTGTCATTCCCCTCACCTTGTGGCTGCCCCATGTGGGCAATTTGGGCGTCAATGGCGTTTTTTTGGCCGAACCTATTTCTAACGTCATTGGCGGCGTGGCCTGCTATTGGACCATGTACCAGACGGTGTACCGGCGGCTGGGCAAAGAGGAGGCATAAGAAGGTTTCTGCAACAACACAAAAAGAAAAACAGCTGACATCCTTTGTTTTTTGGATGTCAGCTGTTTTTTGTCATGGGGCCAGTCGGTTTCGTTAGGCCAGGCCGTACATGGTTTGGCACAGATAGCGGCCAAAGGTGGTCTGAAAGACGGTGTCATAAGTGGCTTGGATCTGTTCTTTGGGGAAGCCTTCTTCATAAAAATTCACCAGATAGTCGGCTTCCAGCAAAATGCGGTGGTCTTCGCCCAGCCAGTCGGTGGTGTGGTGATGGGCCACCAAAAACAGCACCCGCTCGATGATTTCTTCGGAATAGTTTAACTCCGAAAGCATCGCTTTGGCTAGGGCAGGGCCTTCTTGTTCCTGAAAGGCGCCGGCGCTGCTGCCGTGCTTTTCCATGGCGGCATAAATGCCGATGTCATGGACTACGGCTGCCGTTTCCAAAATAAACTGGGTGAACGTGTCCAGCCGTTCTTCCCGGCCGATGAGGCGAGCCAGGGCATGGACTTTTAAAAAGTGCTGGGTGCGCTTGGCATCTCCTGCATTATGCTGCATCATTTTTAACATCAGTTGTTCCATTCGTTCCATGGCAGATTCCTTTCTTTACACTTGACGGGTGGTCCATTGTTCGCAATTCCACACAGAGGTGGCAATATCTTGATAAAAATCTGGTTCGTGGCAGATGAATAAGATGCTGCCGCCATAGGCTTTCAGGGCCCGTTTCAATTCGTCTTTGGCATCCTGGTCCAGGTGGTTGGTGGGTTCGTCCAGCAAAAGGAAATTGCTTTCCCGGTTGATGATTTTGCAAAGACGGACTTTGGCCTGCTCGCCGCCGCTTAAGACTTTCATCTGGCTTTCGATATGCTTGGTGGTCAAGCCGCATTTGGCCAAGGCCGAGCGGACTTCGTACTGGGTGTAGGAAGGAAATTCTTTCCAAATTTCGTCAATACAGGTGGTGCTATCTTCGTATTTTCTTTCCTGTTCAAAATAGCCGATGTGGAGATAGTCGCCCAGCTCCGTGGTGCCGGAAAGGGGCGGAATCAGGCCCAGGATGCTTTTTAACAATGTGGTTTTGCCGATGCCGTTGGCGCCGGTGAGGGCAATTTTTTCGCCCCGTTCCATGGTGAGCGTCAAGGGGCGGCTTAAAGGCGCATCATAGCCGATAACCAGGTCTTTGGTCTGGAAGAGATAGCGGCTGGCGGCACGGGCCTCTTTGAAATGAAATTCCGGCTTTGGTTTTTCCTTGGCCAGTTCGATCACTTCCATTTTATCCAGCTTTTTTTGCCGGCTCATGGCCATATTGCGAGTGGCCACACGGGCTTTGTTGCGGGCCACAAAGTCTTTCAATTCTTCAATTTCTTGCTGCTGTTTGCGGTAGGCTGCTTCCAGCTGGGCTTTTTTGGCGGCATAGACTTCTTGGAACTGGTCGTAATTACCCACATAGCGGGTCAGCTCGCCATTTTCCACATGATAGATGAGGTTGGTCACTTGATTTAAAAAGGGGATGTCGTGGGAGATGAGCACAAAGGCGTTTTCATATTCCTGTAAGTATCGAGTCAGCCACAGGATGTGGCTTTCGTCCAGATAGTTGGTGGGTTCGTCCAACAGCAGAATATCCGGTTTTTCCAACAGCAGTTTTCCCAGCAGCACCTTCGTTCTCTGGCCGCCGGAAAGCTCTGCCACACTGCGCTCCAGCCCCAAATCCAAAAGCCCCAGCGCCCGGGCCACTTCTTCTACCTTGGCATCAATGATGTAAAAATCCCGGTTGGTCAAATCGTCTTGGATTTCGCCCAATCGTTCCAGCATTTCGTTTAATTCTGCTTCGCTGGCCTCGCCCATGCGGGCGCACAAGTCGTTCATTTCTGCTTCTTCTTCAAACAAAGGCAAAAATGCACTGCGCAACACATCTCCAATGGTTTGGGACGGTTCCAGCACCGTGTGCTGATCCAAATAACCGGCTTTGACATGCTTGCTCCATTCGATGGTTCCTTCGTCCGGCATCAAAGCGCCGGTGACAATGCGGAAAAAGGTGGACTTGCCTTCGCCGTTGGCGCCCACCAGCCCGATGTGTTCCCCTTTCAAAAGACGAAAGGAAACATTGCGGAAAATGGCCCGGTCGCCAAAGCCATGGGTTAAGTTTTGCACCGTTAATATACTCATGCGGACTCCTTTTCTTTTTTACAAATAGAAACGTTTTTATTTTAGCGTAAAAACCGCACAATTTCAACTATAAAATTTTGTGAAAGATTTTTCTCAGTACCTGTAAAACGCCTTCCTCATCGCAGGAGGAGGTGATATGGGCAGCCATCTGCAAAATTTCCGCAGAACCGCCTGCCATGGCATAGCTGTGGGGCGTAAAGCGCAGCATATCAGCATCGTTTGGGCTGTCGCCAAAGGCCACTACATCCTGGGGCGAAAGGTGCAGTGCTTGACAAAGTGTTTGCAGGGCATGACCTTTGGTGGCGTTGGGATGGGTGATTTCCAAGTTGGCAGAAGAAGAGCTGGTGACGGCAATGGCCGGGTTTTGTGCCAGCTGGGAAAAAACAGAGCGCCGCAATAGCAAATCAGAAAAGACCAAGTTGATATTTTCCAGCTCCTCTGCATGGTCAAAGACAAAAGAGGGCAGGTGAGTGACCGGCTGACGGGTGCGGCGGACATAATGAAAACTGGTTTCAGAAAGGCCAAACTGATCCAGCTTGTCCCAGGCGGCCTGGTCGATATAGGCGTGGCCGTCCAAAAACACTTCCGTTAATATGGGCAGAGAAAAATAGGTGGACAGCAGCTGGGACACCTGGGCTTTGGGCAAGGCGCAGGTAAACAGCCGCTGATGCGCTTTCCAGTCATCGGCGGCGGCGCCATTGGATGTGACCACATAGCGAAGATGGGAAAGGGAAAGCACCTGCTTTGGCACAGCCTGCAGGCAGCGCCCGGTAACAGGCACAAACCAAATGCCCTGTTCCATCAGCGCCTCCAGCGTTTCACAGAGGGCTTGGCTCATCTCTTTTTTGCTGTTTAACAATGTGCCATCTAAATCACAGGCAATCAGCCTGGGCAGTGGTTGGGTTTGCATAAAAACCTCCTAACAATACAGCAATCTATGGTTTTGGTTTATTTTACCACACCAATTCCTTCCATTTCAACCTCAGAAAAAAGAAAAAAAGAAGCGGGGGAAGTTTACAAAGACCATATTTTTTCTTTACATACACCCAACAGAAAAATGCGTCTGGAAACCCATGGAAACTTTAGATAAAATGTTGAAAAATGGGGATTCAATTTATCTTTTTGTTATGTAGTTTACTGAAATCAAACTTTTTGTTTTATTTTTATTGCATTTTTTTGACCGTATAGTATAATGATTGAGGTTTAATAAAGAAGTCTTTTTTGTTTAGTATTAGTATATTGAGAAAGGAGCAGTTTTGTTGGATATCGGAGCAAAAATCAAGCAATTGCGCAGCCAGAAGGACTTGACACTGGAAGAGCTGGCCAGCCGCTGCGAGCTGACCAAGGGCTTTCTTTCTCAGCTGGAGCGAAATCTCACATCCCCTTCCATTGCCACCCTCAACGATATTTTGGAGGCGCTGGGCACCAGTCTTTCGGAATTTTTCCGGGAGGACAAAGACGAGAAGGTGGTATTTGAAAAGGACGACTTTTTTGTGGACGAAAAGGAAGAATACACCATCCACTGGATTGTGCCCAACTCCCAAAAAAATGAGATGGAGCCGGTGTTGATTGAACTGCCGCCGGGCCAAAGCACCTTTGAAGTGGCCCCCCACGATGGAGAGGAGTTTGGCTTTGTGCTGGAAGGACGGGTGACGCTGCACGATGGGGAGAAGGAATATGCCGTAAAAAAGGGCGAAACCTTTTACCTGCACGGAAAAAACTTCCATCTGCTGCGCAACGATAAAAAAACGACGGCAAAACTCATCTGGGTATCGACGCCGCCATTATTTTAAACCGGGGAGGACGCCATGAAAAAGCTGATTCAGTTTAAAAACATTGTCAAAGAATTTGACGGACAGCTGGTGCTTAAAGGCATCAATTTAGATATTTACGAAAACGAATTTGTGACGCTGCTGGGCCCTTCCGGCTGCGGAAAGACCACACTGCTGCGGATTTTGGGCGGGTTTTTAAGCCCCAACCAAGGCGAGGTGCTTTTTGACGGGGAAGAAATCAGCAACCTTCCGCCTTATAAACGGGAAATTAACACCGTGTTTCAAAAATA
>CALWLF010000019.1 GCA_944381455.1 uncultured Clostridia bacterium
GACGATGATTTACCCTTTTAAAATCTAAAAGGAGGAAGTAAGCAATGATTCAGAAAAGACGTGGACGCAGAAAAAAACGCGTATGCCAGCCTTGTGTAGATAAACTGACTGTCATCGATTACAAGGATGTCAATAAATTGAGAAGATACGTTTCTGAAAGAGGCAAAATCCTGCCTCGCAGAATCACTGGCAACTGTGCAAAACATCAGAGAGCTTTGACCACTGCCATCAAAAGAGCAAGACATGTCAGCTTGATGCCATATTCTCAGGATTGATAAAAACACAAAACCACCGGCTTGGACCGGTGGTTTTTTTCTTTCTAATTCTCATTGCCTTTTCTTGCTGTCCAAAACGGCTTCTCTCTTTTTCAGCGCCAGCTCCACCAAAAAGAGGGAGCCCACAAGCACCAGCAGCTGTACTGCGCACACCACACCGGCCACCAGCCCCATCCAATCCACCTGACCGCTGCGGACAAGCCACAGGGCTATCCCTGTGCCAGGCAGCAACCATTTTCCCGCCTGCACCCAAATCTTTCCGCAGTATGAATGGGCAAACTGCCACGCTTCTTCGCTTTTCATGGAGCGGGCCGTGCGGTAGCCAAACCAGCTGTTTCTCTGTTTTGGCGGACGACGCAGAAAGCAGATGCCAAATCCAATCATGGTGAAAGGAATCAACAAATCCATGCAAAGCAGATACCACCAAAACCAGGTCATTTTTCCCCTTCTTTCTCTGTCTGATCCAAGATGCCTAATACCTTATCCAGCCGGTCTTGCACTTGGGTTTTCCATGTTTCCTCTTCTTCCAGCAATGCCCTCAAATCCGCGCCAAACCATTCCTCAAGCGTGGCTCGGTCATAGGAAATTTCCCGGTCGTCAAAGACAAAGGATACCTGCTGCAAATTGTCCACTGCCGCACAAAGGGCCACGCTGTCATAAAGCAGATTGCGCTTTACCGTCTCCTCTTCCCCTGCCTGGGCGTAAGTCCCATCCAGCACCAGCCGCAGCAAAAACTGGTCTGGCTCCAGCTCCATACTACCCGGTACATCGGGCAAGGGCAGCACCCCAAGCAGCGCCCCCAAATTGGCGGCATCGCCCATATAAGGGCTTTCATAGGGGTAAATGGTGGTCACATCGTGGGTTCTGGCATCCTCCTGAGCCAGGCGCCAGGCTTCTTGCTCCCGTTCCTTTTGGGGCAGATAAACACCCAAAAGCACGCCATAGACTGCCAGCACCAAAACGCCCAGCGCCATTGCCTGCTTCCATCGTCCTTTCATCCTGTCATCTCCCCCTTTTCCAGCGCCCCCACAAATTGGCTCACACCAAGGGGCAGCAGACACCAAAGCGCCGCCCCATAATAAGGCGCCAACATCCTTCCCAGCTGGTACATCCCATCTATGGCTACGGGATAGCCAAAGAGCAGGTGGTTGCCAAACTGGAGGGCGCCAATCAACCCCCAAGAGAGCACCAAAAACAGACCATAGCCCATCCAGATCCGTTTGCGCAGTCGTTTTGCCCGCCGCAGGGAAACTGTTTTTTTCTTTTGCCCCGGCAGCACCAAAGCCGATACCAAAGCCCCACATAGGCCAACGGCCAAAAACCCAATGCCAGCCATCAGGCTCCAACGGTGCCCCAGCAAAAACAGCGGCGCAGAAAACAGCAGCCATACCAGCGCCGCCATCACCACCTGCCAAAACAGACGGACAAAAAAGGCACAAAGCCCTACTTCCCGTTCCTCTTGATAAAGCCCGCACAACGCCTTCATATCCGGCCGCATCTCTGCCAGCGCCTCTTCCTCCGTCTGCCCTGCGGCACAGGCATCGGCCATCCTTTCTGCAAAATGGGCCGTCATTTCTTCCTTCCATTCTTCCCAATCTTTTCCCTTTGGTAACTGTTCAAAGATGCGCTCCAGTTCCCTTTGCAGTTGGTCCATGGCTCAATCCTCCTTCCAACAATACTTCTAACAGCGCCTTGCCTTCTTTCCACTGGCGCAATGCCTGGAAAAAAGCCTCCACGCCTTCTGGCGTAATATGATAATATTTTCTTCGTCCGCCCTGGGATTCCTCGCCCCAATAGCTCACGATAAATCCTTGTTTTTCCAATCGTTTTAAGCTGGTATATAACGAAGGCTCCTTTAACGTAAACAGGCCGCCGCTGCGTTCTTTTAAGTCTTTGATCATTTCATATCCATAGCTATCCTTTTCCACCAAAATACGCAGCAGCATGGTATCAATCTGGCCGCGAATCAAATCGCTTTGTATGGGCTCTGTCATGGGACTTCCTCCTTTCTGACTTGAGCATAGCAAAAATTACTATGTGTGTCAATGTACTTTATCTTACAGAATTCTTAACATGGTTTTCCCCACAAAAAAACATCCCATGACGCTTCCATGGGATGTTCCATCTGTCAGTGCGGCTGCCCCTCTTGTTCCATCTCCCGTTGATACTGCCAAAAAAAGACGGCCAGCTCCCCTCGGGTGATGGTCTGCTGGGGATAGATGCAGGCAAACTCGTTTTCCGAAATCAGATGGTGCCGGATGCACCAACCGGCCCCATTCCTGGCCCAGGCAGACAGCAAGGCGCCATCGGCAGCCACCTGCCAAATGTCGTTTTCCTCGGCGCCTGCCAGGCGGCCTGCCATGGCCCAAAGCTCTTCCCGGCGGATGGGCTGCAGCGGCAGAGCTTGTCCCTCTGTTCCAGCCAGCACGCCTGCCTGAGCCGCCCACCCCATTGCCGGTGCATACCAAGCCTCTTTCGGCACATCCCAAAACGGCGCCTCTGCCCCTTCTGCCTGGGCAATGCGAAAGAAGATGGCCGCCGCCTCTGCCCGTGTGGCCATCCGCTGGGGAAAAAATGCTGTGCCGTCGCCCACCCAGTAGCCTGCCTGGGCGCCTTGGTCAAGAACTTCTTCGCACCAAAGGCCCTCTGTATCGGAAAATGCCCATACTGGCTGTACACCCAACAATAAAAAAAGAAACAATGCGCCAATGATTTTTTTCATACTTTTCCTCCTTGGTCTCGTTTTCCATACCCTATGCCAAAAAAGCAAAAATAGAAGGATTATCTGGCGACAAATATTAAGAAAATATGAAAGATTGGGCAAACAGATTGCAAAATGCGGTCATTTCCGCTAAACTAAAAGTAGCAAAGAGTCTCATCTCTTTGCCAAGGAGGAATGACATATGAAAAAACATGCAAAAAATCGTTTGTTACTTTGTCTGCTTTTGGCGGCCCTCTGTGCCTTTGCCATCAGCGGCTGTCAGAAAAAAACAGAAACCACCCCAAGCAACACCACTGAAGAAACCCAAGAAGAAACCAAAGAAGAAGAAACCACAACCGAAGAAGAAACCAAAGAAGAGACTCAAACACCTGAAACCAGTGACGAGGAAGCAATGGAAACACTGGAAGTCTCTTTGGGCAATGACATGGGCAAAACCATCACTGCCCTGCGGATCCGCCCCACAGCCGATGACCAGTGGATTTCCATCACGCTGCAAAACAATTCCTGGGCCTCCGGCTTGATGATCCCGGTGGAACTGAAGGCAGAAACCATCCCTGAGCCAGAAAATGGCTGGGATCTGGAAGTGGAATTTGCCGATGACGGCACCAGCCAGCTTTTTGAAGGCGTGCCGCTGAACACAGAAAGCACCCTGATTTTGACATCTGACGGCGTCATTGCCGGTTCTTAAGCTTTGACCACAAGGCGCACTTAGGACAGACGGCCTGTACCGTCTCGGTTTGCCGCCTTGATGTTTAGCCGCAACCAGAACAATCAAAAAGCAGGAATCCTGTTAGAGAGGATTTCCTGCTTTTTTTGTTGCTGTTAATGCGCCACTGATCTGGCGTTTTTTCATTCCATTTTTTAAGCTTTTTCCAAATCCACCGGCTGCAAATGCCAAATCTCATCTGCATATTCCCGGATGGTGCGGTCGCTGCTGAATTTTCCGCTGTGGGCCACATTTTGGATGGCCATTTTGGCCCAGCGGGTTTGATCTTTATAGGCCGCATCCACAGCCAGCTGGGTTTCGGCATAGCTTTCAAAATCGGCCAAAACAAAATATTCGTCGGCTCTGCCGCCGTCAACGCCGTTTAAAAGCGATTCGTACAGTTCCCGGAATACTTCTGTATCCTTGGAGAATGTGCCGTTAATCAGTTCCATCACAGCCAGACGGATATTCTGGTCCATATTGTAAAGCATCCACGGATCATAGCTGTTGGTGCGGATTTTTTCCTGCACTTCTTCTGCCCGCAGGCCAAAGATAAAGATGTTTTCTTCGCCCACTTCTTCATACATTTCCACATTGGCCCCGTCCATGGTGCCGATGGTAACGGCGCCGTTCATCATAAATTTCATGTTGCCGGTGCCGCTGGCTTCTTTGCCGGCAGTGGAAATCTGTTCGCTGACATCGGCTGCCGGCATCAGTTTTTCTGCCAAAGACACCCGATAGTTGGGCAGAAATACGACTTTCAGTTTCCCTTCGATGGCCGGATCATGATTCACCACTTCGGCCACGGCATGGATCAGCTTGATAATCAGCTTTGCCCGCCGGTAGCTGGCGGCGCTTTTTGCCCCAAAGATAAACGTCCGGGGGGCGATGTCCAGCCCAGGGTTCACCCGCAGGGTATGGTACAAATGGATGATATGGAGCACATTGAGCAGCTGCCGTTTGTACTCATGGAGCCGTTTGACCTGGATGTCGAAAATGGAATCGGGGTTGACTTGGATGCCCGTTTCCTCTTTGATATATTGGGCCAGAGCCAATTTGTTTTGCCGTTTCACATCCATAAACGCTTTGCGGAAGCCTTCCTCCTCGGCATAGGGCGCCAAACGCTCCAGCTGGGACAAATCGGTGATCCAGCCGTCACCAATGGTTTCGTTAATCAGCTTTGCCAAAGGCTGGTTGGCATACAAAAGCCAACGTCTTTGGGTGATGCCGTTTGTTTTATTATTGAATTTTTCCGGGTAAAACTCGTAAAAATCCTTCAGTTCCTGATGTTTCAAAATTTCTGTGTGCAATGCGGCCACGCCGTTGACGCTGTGGCTGCCCACAATGGCCAAATAAGCCATCCGCACCTGTCCGTCGGCCACAATGGCCATGTTGCGCACCTTCTGCTGGTCTCCTGGATAGCGCTCCATCAGCTCCATGCAGAAACGGCGGTTGATTTCTTCCACAATCATATAAATTCTGGGCAGCAGACGGCTGAAAAGCTCAATGGGCCATTTTTCCAATGCTTCGCTCATGATGGTGTGGTTGGTATAGCCGCAGACTTTTGTGGTGATCTCCCACGCTTCATCCCAAGGCAGATCGTGTTCGTCCACCAGCACCCGCATCAGTTCGGCCACGGCCACCGTCGGGTGGGTGTCATTGAGCTGGAATGCCACTTTTTCCGGCAGTTCTTTCCAGTCGGTGTGGTCCTTTTGAAACCGGGCAATGACCCGCTGCACCGTGGCAGAAATGAAGAAATACTGCTGACGCAGCCGCAGCTCTTTGCCGGAGATATGTTCGTCCGCTGGATAGAGCACATCCGTTAACGTCTGGGCCAGCACCTGTTCTTCCATGGCCTTTTGATAATTGCCGGCATTGAAGCTTTGCAGGTCAAACC
>CALWLF010000020.1 GCA_944381455.1 uncultured Clostridia bacterium
ATCCACACAGAAATAGCCGTTGCGCATAAACTGGAACCGGTCGCCGCCTTTGGCATCCTTAATGGAAGGTTCCACGTTGGAAGAAAGGACTTCCAGACTGTTGGGGTTCATGATCATATCGCCGGAAGGATCTTCGTCGTTATCCAGCATCATGGCATCATAGAGACGTACTTCGGCATCGATAGCCGTATCGGCGCAAACCCAGTGGAGGGTGCCTTTCACTTTTCTTCCTTCAAAGCCGCTGCCGCTTTTGGTTTCGGGGTCATAGGTGCAAAGCACTTCGGTGATCTTGCCATCGCCGTCTTTGACCACACCGGTGCAGGTGATATAGTAAGCGCCTTTTAAGCGCACTTCCTTGCCGGGGGCCAAACGGAAAAATTTCTTTTCTGGCACTTCCATAAAGTCTTCTTGTTCGATATACAGTTCCCGGCCAAAGGGTACTTCGCGGATGCCCAAGGCTTCGTTTTCTGGGTTATTTTCCACGGGCAAAAATTCAATCTGGCCTTCGGGATAGTTGGTGATGGTCACTTTGAGCGGGCGAAGGACGGCCATGGCCACCGGGGTTTTGGCCTTCAAATCGTCGCGGATACAGTGATCCAAAAGGGAGCTATCTACGCGGCTATTGGCTTTGCTGACGCCGATTTTTTCGCAAAAATCGCGGATGGCTTCTGGGGTGACGCCACGGCGGCGAAGCCCAGAAATGGTTGGCATACGAGGATCGTCCCAGCCATCTACCAGACCGTCTTCCACCAACGCCCGCAGCTTTCTCTTGCTCATGACGGTGTTGGTCATGCCAAGACGGGCAAACTCAATCTGGCGTGGTTTGGCCGGCAAGCCGCTGTTATCCACCACCCAGTCATAGAGCGGACGATGGTCCTCAAATTCCATGGTGCAGATTGAATGGGTGATGTTTTCGATGACGTCTTCCAAAGGATGGGCAAAGTCATACATGGGGTAGATGCACCAGGCATCACCGGTTTTATGGTGATGGGCATGGGCGATACGGTAAAGCACGGGATCGCGCATGTTGATATTGGGGGATGCCATATCAATTTTGGCCCGCAGGGTATGGCTTCCGTCTGGGAATTCGCCGTTTTTCATGCGGGTGAATAAATCCAGGTTTTCTTCTACGCTGCGGTCGCGGTAAGGGCTGTTTTTGCCGGGAGCGGAAAGGGTGCCCCGGTATTGGCGCATTTCTTCTGCCGATAAATCGCAGACATAGGCCTTGCCTTCTTTGATCAGCTTCAGAGCCACTTCATAGAAGGTATCAAAATAGCTGGAGGCAAAGAACAGACGGTCTTCCCAGTCAAAGCCCAGCCAGCGCACGTCTTCTTCGATGCTTTCCACATATTCCGTGTCTTCTTTGGTGGGGTTGGTATCGTCAAAGCGCAGGTTGCATTTGCCGCCATAAAGCTTGGCCAAGCCGAAGTTGAGGCAAATGCTTTTGGCATGGCCGATGTGCAGATAGCCATTGGGTTCCGGCGGGAAACGGGTGTGGACGTGGTTTAAGTTTTCGCCCAGGTCTTCTTGGATATAGGCATGGATAAAGTTGCCGGTGCCGCTTAAATCCTCTGCCACTTTTTTATTTTCTTCTGCCATCAAGGGCTCCCTCCTCTTGTTATCAATTATCAATATCATACTATAAACGTGTTTTGCCGTCAATTCTGGGATTGTAAGAAGGTGGAAAAATGGGCATCCACTTTCGTCACCCCGTTATGGTTTAAATGGGCGTCGTCCCGGAACAATTCGTTGGTCAAAAACGGGGTGTCCAGATTGATCTGGTTATAATCCAGATAGGGGACGTTGTTGGAAGCGGCATAGTCTGCCAATGTTTGATGCACCAGATCATAATTTTCGATGAAATCCATGCTGACGGGGGCGATGGGGGCCGTGACAAAGATCAGGCGGATGCCCTTTTCTTTGCAAAGGGAGACAATCTTGTCCAGATAGTCCCTCTGTACGTCGCTCATTTGCCAATTTTTGCCGTCAAAGCCTTTAAACTGGTTGGTGCGGTCATATTCTTCTTCCGGCAGGACGATGTCGCAATAGACATAGCCCTGGGCCTGATAATATTCCACGCCGTTGGCAGCGGCCGTTTCGGGCGGGGAAACATGATACGACTCCTCGATGCTGCGCTTGAGGCGGCTGGCGCGATAGGAAAAATAGCTCTGCTGATGGCGGATGGCCGGTAGCGCATATTTCAGCCGCTCATTGGCAGGGAACACCGTCTGGATGTAATCGCTGACCAAGGCATCGTCGTTACAAACTTCAAAAAAAGAATCGGCCTGGCTGCGCTCAAAATCGTCATCCAGTACATCCCAGTAAAGCTCCATCACCACGGTGTGGGGGGACTGGGTTTGAAGGGCATTTTGCAGCACATAATAACTGGTGTCGGCGTGCTGGCTGGGGGTGCCCAGCTGCCAGCTATAGGTGCCAAGGACCGGATCGATCAGCTGAGGATCAAAGGTGCAATAGCTATGGGAAGAACCGATGAAAAGCAGATCCACGGTATTTTCCTCCAAAGCATAGTACTCTTCAAAGCGCTGTTTGGTAAAGGCGTTGATGTGGTTGCGGGCGGCAGCCTTTTCATAGGCATTTCCTGCCAGCACAAACAGCAGGAGGCTGACGGCTGCCACAAAGGCGCCCTGCAACAGATATTTAAAATTGGAAGTAGATGAAGGCTCCTGCATTGTCATACACTCCTGCAATCAAAACAAAGGTCAATAAAAACGCATAAAGGGCGCCCCGCAAGGGGAAAGGCAGGGGGCGCAGCCGCTCTTTTGGGTTGGCTCCGCCCAAAATTTCGCCGCCAAAGAGCACCAAAATGGCCACGGCCATGAGGGCAAATTCATAGAGATTTAGCCCCATGGACAGAAGGGTGGTGTAAAGATACTGAGGGGTGGTCCATTGCTGAAAATCCCACAGCAGATGGCCATAAATATAGGCGGCATCGGCAATGGAGTTGGCCCGGAAGAGCACAAAGGCATAGCAGACAAAAAACACCGTGCATCCCACGCCGATGAGATAAAAAACGGCGTTGGAGATGGGATTTTTCCCCTGGCCAAAGGCAGCTTTCAGCCTCTTTCTCACAGGAGAGGTAATGGTTCCCATCACCACATAGACACCATGGAGGGCGCCCCAGAGGACATAGGTCCAGTTGGCCCCATGCCACAGACCGCTGACCAAGAAGGTTACAAACAAATTGCGGTACTGGCGCAGTTTCCCCCTTCTGTTTCCGCCCAGGGGGATATAGATATAATCCATAAACCAGCCGGACAGGGAAATGTGCCAGTTGCGCCAATAATTGCGTACCGTATCCGATAGATAGGGACGTTTGAAGTTTTGCATCAAAGAAAAGCCCAAAATCTGGGCGCTGCCGACGGCGATGTCGGAATAGCCGCTGAAATCACAATAGATTTGGATGGCAAAAAGCACCGTGGCCAGCACCAGGGGCAGGCCTTGAAAATACTGGCAGGAATTGTATACCGTATCCACAGCCACAGCCAGCCGGTCGGCAATCACTACCTTTTTAAAGAAGCCCCAAAGCATCACCCGAAGCCCTTCTGCCGTCTGTTCCAAAGAAAAGCGGTGTTTTTCATAAAACTGGGGCAGCAAATTTTCGCTCCGCTCGATGGGCCCGGCCACCAGCTGGGGAAAGAAGGAAATGAACAGGAAAAACTTGCCATAATGACGGACGGGACGGATTTTTCCCAAATAGACATCGAAGGTATAGGCGGCCGCCTGGAAGGTGTAAAAGGAAATGCCCATGGGCAGCACAATGTCAAATTCTTTCACCGGATAAGGCAGGTGGAACAGGCCGAAGAGCACAGAAAGGGAGTCGCTGACAAACACCAGATATTTGAACACAAAAAGCAGCCCAAAATTGACGGCTACACTGAGATACAAAAAGCGCCTGCGGCGTTTTTTTGTCTTGGCCTCGTCGATTTTTTGGCTGAAAAAGAAGTTGGCGGCGGTGGAAAAGACAATCAGCACAATCAGCACCGGGTTCCAACACATATAAAAATAGTAGCTGGTCACAAGCAGCAGCACCCACCTGGCCCGATGGGGCAGCAGGTAGTATAGCAGCACCACCAGCGGAAAAAACCAAAGATAATGAAAACTATTAAACAGCATGGGCTTGACCTCAAAAAAGAAAATTGGCCTGTTGGCTTATGGTTACTATCATATCAATTTTTGCCTTGTAAAGCAACAAAAAACGCGGTAAGATAAGAAACAGGGACAGAGAAAAAAGGGAGGATGCAGAGATGTTTTTGGCCAAAATGGACAGCACCAAAGCGCTGATGCACCAGTTATTAAAAGAAAAGACATTTCATCCGTTTTTGCTGCGGGAGGCGGCAGTGACCACGTTTGTGACCTATCACATCGACGGGCGGCTCAACGGCGAATTTTTGGAAGAAGCAGCAGAAGAAGACTATTGCCTTTGGGCCCAGATGCAAGAGCAGGTGCTTCAGTGGGTGAAGGGAAAGAAGCTGCCCAAGCAGATGAAGCTGATTTTTGCAGCGCCAAAACGTCTGAAAGAAAAAGTGGCCCCCCAGGCGTCGGTGTTATTTTTGAATGTGACCTTTGAACAGGGAGAAGTGCGGCTGGTGACTGGGACCTCCATGGCCGCCTTTACCTTAAATAAAGATGCCGATCGGGCATGGGATAAATGGGTACAGGGGTATTTGAAAAAACAAGGACTGCAATTTGAGATGATTGCATAAAAAAGAAGACGGAACGATCCGCCATCTTAGACGGTAAAATCATTGCATGTTCGAAATGTGCGGAAGAGTTTGGGGAACAAAGGGTTCTCCAACTGGAATCCGCAGCTGGAATTGATTTTTGACGAGGAAAAGCCAAAGTTTTCAGGCAGTTTGCTTCTGGAACCTTGGCTTTTTACTTTTGTCTGTTTGTCAAAGGCTTGAATCAAAGAAGGCTTTGACGAAAGGGTGTCAATTTTGCTGACGCCCTTTTTTATGGCCGATGGGCCGCTTCCAAAGCCAAAAGATATTCTTTCCAGTGCAGTCCGCCGCCATAGCCGGTGAGGGCGCCGTTTTGCCCTACCACCCGGTGGCAGGGGATGAAGATGGAAATGGGGTTATGGTGATTGGCGCCGCCCACGGCACGGCAGGCTTTGGGGTTACCGATGGCCTGGGCCAGTTCACCATAGGTGATGGTTTGGCCATAGGGAATTTGCAGCAGCGCAGCCCAGACTGTTTGGCGAAAGGGTGTGCCCACAGGGGCCAAAGGCAGTGTAAACTGGGTTCGCTCCCCGGCAAAATAGGCCAGAAGTTGGGCTTCGGCCTCATCTAACAGGGGCGAGGCGCCGCCGGTGCCTTCGGGCGCTTCGTCCAAAAAATGCAGGCCGGTGATGGCCTTTTCGGTGGCCGAAAGCAAAATGCCGCCGGGTGGAAAACGCAAAAACCGAGTCACTTCCATAAAAAACCCTCCTTTTTCTTAAGCATAAAAGAAGGAGGAGGGCTTGTCAATGGGTTTGGAGGGCTTGTTGGTAAGAGCGGCGCAGCGTTTCATCGCTGGAGATGGCATAGTTGGAAGCGGCGACACCGGCAGGCAGGGCAATGGTCTGGTCGCTGTTATCATAAAGCAAAAGCCGCAGGGTGGGGACGGCGCGGCAGGCATCATAGGCCGTTTGCAGTGCCGTTGCCGCTTCTTCGATGGTATAGCGGTGGGTGGATGTTTCATAATGGCTGATGCCTAAGGAGGAGACGGAGAGAGGATTTTGGCTTTGCAGAGATAAAAATTGGAGCGCAAAGGGCAGCTGCAGCGAAACTTCCTTGGGCGTGCCATGGCAGGAAAGCCCCAGCAGGTCATAGTCCGTTACCTTGGGGGCAAAGGAGAAGGCATACTGCACATCTTCGGCAGGCAGAGACCAGATCAGCTGGATGGATGGTGCTTCTTGGCGGAAAATGGCTGCGGCCTGAGCCCAGTTGGCCTGATAGACCAGGCGGTTTTTGGCCAAAGAGGGAGTATAGGGATAGAGGTTTACATAAATATCCCCTTTGGCCTGGTCAAATTGTTTTGCCAGGGCATGGAGTTTTTCCAAAGAGGGAAAGGTTTCGTCATTTTGGGAGCGGAGGGTGACAACGGCCGTTTTGCCTTCCTGGGCACAGCTGTGCAAAAAGGGGAGCAGGGTATCGTCTTTATCGGTGATGGTGAGGCCATAACAGCCGTGGGAAGCAAGCTGTTCTCCTTTCCAGATGGTATCGATCCGCCCGGACAGAGAAAGGCCGAAGGAGAGGGTGGAAGCAGACGCCGGCGGCATGGCTGCGCCGCAAAGAAAAACAGAAACTGCCAAACAACAACACCAAAGCCGTATGCCCATACCAAAGCCACCTTTCGTTTTTTTCAGTGTTCCCTTCTATTTTGCTTTTATACTTCATATAGTGAAAGGCAGGGGGGAGCAAAGATGAAAAAACAGCGGCAGTTTGCCTATGATCGTTTTATCCGGTATTTCTTTTTTTCGGCGGCAGTGCTGGCCTTGCTGGTCATCACCGGCCGGCAAAGTCTTTGGTCAGACAGGCAGACGCAGGCTGTCTTCGGCTTTCAAGACGAAGAGAAGACGGCACAGGTTGCAGCCACTTGGCTTTACACCCTTTCGGAAGAAGAACTGCAAACCCAGCCGGAAACCGATCCCAAGCAGGTGGTGCCGAAGGAGTGGAATGTGACGGCGGCAGACTTGGAAAATTTAAAGAGTCTGGATTATTTAAAAAGCCATTTTTATATTGTCGATAGCCGTACCCAGCTATGGGAAGGAGATGTTCGGGCAGAAGAATTTTTGAACATGGATTTTACACTGGACAAAAGCACCGATGGGCCAAAGGTGCTGATTTTCCACACCCATTCCCAGGAAACCTTTGCCGACAGCAAGGATGTGACAGAAGGCGTTTGGGGCGCAGGGGAGAGGCTCAAACAGCAGCTGGAAGAAAACTATGGCATCGAAGTGCTGCATCATGACGGGGTATATGATGTGGTGGATGGACAGAGCCAGATTTTAGGCGCCTATGAACGAATGGAGCCGGATATCCGGCGCGTGTTAGAAGAAAATCCCTCCATAGAGCTGGTGATTGATTTACATCGCGACGGGGTGAATGAAAACACCCATTTGGTGGAAACCATAAACGGGAAACCCTGTGCAAAAATTATGTTTTTTAACGGCATGTGCCGTCTGGTGGAAGATGGGGTGGCAAGCCCCATTGACAGCCTGCCCAATCCTTATTTGACGGAAAACCTGGCCCTTTCGTTTCAGATGCAGCTGGCGGCCAATGCCTTGTATCCTGATTGGACGAGGCGGGTGTATGTCAATGCCTATCGCTACAGCCTGCATATGAAGCCCAAAAGCCTGCTGATCGAATTGGGCGCCCAGACCAATACCTATGAAGAGGCTCTCAATGCCATGGATTTATTGGCCGATGTCATTGCGGCGGTGGTGGGATAAACTTTTTCTCATCTTTGCCGTATATTTGGGAAAAGGTCATTGCGGCAGATGCCAAAAAAACATACGAAAGAGGAGGAATGAACCTATGCCGACAGGTCAACAACCGCAAAACGGCGGACAAAATGAAACGAGAACTTTGATTCGGTTTATGATCATTGCGCTGATTTGTACCAGTTTATTTAATGTATTTTTATCTTCGTTTGCCAACCGCTCCGTGGAAGAAATTCCATACAGCCAGTTTAAAACCATGGTGGCCGAGGGACAGGTGAGCGAAGTGGTCATCGAAGACGACCGTCTGCTCATCAGTGCAAGGCCAAAAGAAGATACGGAAGTAAGCTTTTATAAGCAGCCGGAAGTTTATTACACTGGGCTGGTGGACGATCCGTCGCTGTATGCACAGCTGGATGAGGCCGGGGTGGAATATAGCAAGCCGGTGGTTACCACGTCGCCTTTGGCAGAGTTTTTGACCAACTGGGTGCTGCCGGTGCTGCTGATTTATGCAGTCTTTACACTTTTTATGCGGTCCATGGCAAAACGCATGGGCGGCGGGCCCATGGGCATGGGAAAAAGCAATGCCAAAGTGTATATGCAAAAAGAAACAGGCGTTACCTTTGAAGATGTGGCCGGACAGGAAGAGGCCAAAGAAAGCTTGATGGAAATTGTCGACTATCTCCATAACACCGGAAAATATGCCAAAGTGGGGGCAAAATTACCCAAAGGCGCCCTGCTGGTGGGCCCTCCGGGTACCGGGAAAACACTGTTGGCCAAAGCCGTGGCCGGGGAAGCCAAAGTGCCGTTTTATTCCCTTTCCGGCTCCGACTTTGTGGAAATGTTTGTGGGTGTGGGCGCTTCCCGTGTGCGGGATCTATTCAAACAGGCGTCGGAAAATGCGCCTTGCATCATTTTTATCGATGAAATTGACGCCATCGGCAAAAGCCGGGACAACCAAATGGGTTCCAACGATGAACGGGAACAGACTTTAAACCAGCTCTTAAGCGAGATGGATGGGTTTGATCCCGGCAAAGGCATTGTGGTGCTGGGGGCGACCAACCGGCCGGAAGTGCTGGACAAGGCGCTGTTGCGGCCGGGCCGGTTTGACCGGAGAGTCATTGTGGATAAGCCGGATTTAAAGGGAAGGGAACAGATTTTGCAGGTGCATTTGAAAGATGTGAAAGTGGCCGATGACATCGACTTGCATCAAATTGCCCTGGCCACCAGCGGCGGCGCCGGGGCCGACTTGGCCAACATTGTCAACGAAGCGGCGCTGCGCGCCGTGCGGCTGGGACGGGAAAAAGTGCAGCAAGAAGACTTTATGGAGGCGGTGGAAATCATCATCGCCGGCAAAGAAAAGAAAGACCGCATCATGAACGAAAAAGAGCGGAAGATTGTGGCCTATCACGAAGTGGGCCATGCCTTGGCGGCGGCCCTGCAAAGCCACAGCCAGCCGGTGCAAAAAATCACCATTGTGCCTCGGACCATGGGTGCATTGGGCTATACCATGCAGATGCCGGAAGAAGAACGGTATTTGATGACGAAAGAAGAGATGCTGGATCAGATTACCACCCTGACGGCGGGCCGTGCGGCGGAAGAAGTGATTTTCCACAGCGTCACCACCGGCGCCAGCAACGACATCGAGCGGGCCACAGACCTGGCCAGAAAGATGGTGGCCCAGTATGGCATGAGCGACAAGTTTGGCATGATGGGTTTGGAAAGCGTGCAAAACAAATATTTGGATGGGCGCAATGTGGCCACCTGTTCGGAAGCCACCCAGGCGCAGCTGGATGAAGAAGTCCGCCAGATTGTGGCAGGGGCCCATCAAAAGGCTGTCCAGCTGTTAGAGGAAAATCAGGAAGCGCTGCACCGCATTGCAGCATTCCTGCTGGAAAAAGAAACCATCACCGGCGAAGAATTTATGGAAATTTTAAAACAGCTTTGATATAATAAACCTGCCAGACCGAAAGGATGGCAGGTTTTTTCATGGAAAGAAAAGGAGCGAAGAATCATGGCTTATGATGTGATATTATTTGATTTAGACGGCACGGTCATCGATTCCTTGGATGGAATTATGCATGCGTTGGAGGTTTGCTTTGCCCATGCGGGATTGCCGCCGGTGACAAGAGAGCAGTTTTTGCCCTTTGTGGGCCCGCCCATTATTGATACGTTACAGCAGCATTTTGGCCTGTCTTTGCCGGAGGCCAAGGAGGCCATGGCAGCCTATCACAGCTATTACCGGGTGGATGGGTGGAAAGAATGTGTGCTCTATGACGGGGTGAAAGAGCTGTTTTGTGCCTTGTGCGCCAAAGGCAAACGACTGGGGCTTGCCACCAATAAGCCGCACCACTATGCCGTTGATATTTTAAAGGAGCAAGGGGTGGACCAATATTTTGCCTATATTGGCGGCGCTGATGAAGCAAAGGGCATCACCAATAAGCAGAAAGTGGTGGAAGACTGTTTGCGCCAGCTGCAGGTGACGGCAAACGAGGCTGTGATGATTGGAGACCGAAAGTTTGATGTGGAAGGCGCAAAGGGCGCAGGGGTGGACACCATTGGCGTCACCTATGGCTATGGCAGCCGCAGGGAGCTGTTGGAAGCCGGGGCTGTGGCTGTGGTGGACCGGCCCGAAGAAGTGCTGAAATTGGTATAAAAATAAGGAAAGAAAAAGCCTTTTGTCTGTTGGCAAAAGGCTTTTGTTTTCCCATTTGTTTGAATTTAAGCGTGGATAATGTCGATGAGGATATCCATATATTCTTGGGCAATGGGCGAAAGCGGCACATCTTTTAGCTTAATCCAGCCCAGACGCATGGCAGGCAAATCATCTTTGATGGGGATGGACTTGACTTCCGGCGGGGAATAGCCCTCTGGCAGAAGGCCGCTGCCGGTGGTAAAGCCATTGGCGTTGGCAATGAAGTTATAGGCCGTGGCCCGGTCGTTGACATAAAGAATTTTCCGAAATTCCGAAGAATTGGAGATGAAGGCTTCCTCAGCGAAATTATAGGAAGAATTGTTTTTCTTGCTGAAAATCACATAGGGCGAATCATAGAGATCCTTCAAACTGATTTCGGATTGATTGGCCAGCGGGTGATTGGTGCCGATGAACACATGGGGCCGAATGCGGGCCAATTCCTGAAACTCCAGGTTATTATTGCGCAGCACTTTTTTCATGAAAGATTCTGTGATATCGGACAAAAACAAGATGCCCAGATCACTGATGCGCTGGGAGACGTTTTCGATGACCCGGTCCATCTCCGTTTCTTTAAAGGAAAGCTCAAACCGGCAGCCGCTGTGGCGGGCCACAATTTCCACAAAGGCTTTGGCGCAAAAGGGATATCGTTGGGCGCTGACGTGCAGCCGCTCGGTTTCCACCACATTGCGCTGGGCATAATAGCGTTCAATTTTTCGCTGTTGTTCCAAAATCGGCATGATTTGAGACAAAAACTCATTGCCCTCTTCGGTGATGGCAATGCCGCGGTTGCTGCGGGTGAAAATTTGGATGCCCAACTCTTCTTCCAGTTCACGGATGGCGCTGGAGAGACTGCTTTGAGACACAAAGAGGTTTTGGGCCGCTTTATTGATAGAGCCGCAGTTGAAAATTTCATAAATATAGTTCAGTTGTATGAATGTCAAAGATATTCCCCCTTTTCCCCTCTATTTGCCAGTATAGCACAGGAAGTGAAAAAAAGAAACGAATTTTGCGGGAAAAAAAGAAGTTGGAAGTTGTCTGGAATTTATGGTTGAAGGATATTTGTTTTCGTAGTATAATCATTTGTGTGCAAGTCAAACGCATGAGGAGGAATTGGAATGAAATATTTTGTGATGTTATGTGACGGTATGGCAGATTATCCCATTGCCGCACTCCAAGATAAAACGCCGATGGCAGTGGCAAAAAAGCCAAACATGGACGCCCTAGGCCAAAAGGCATTGGTGGGGAAGGTGCGCACGGTGCCGCCGACCATGAAGCCAGGCAGCGATGTGGCCAATTTGGCGGCCATGGGTTTTGATCCGGAAAGCTGCTACACCGGCCGGTCTCCCTTGGAAGCCATGAGCATCGGTATTGATATGAAAGAAACGGACATTGCCTTTCGCTGCAATCTCGTCACCCTCAGCGACGAAGCCGGTTATGGAGAAAAAACCATGGTGGATTACAGCTCCCAGGAAATTTCCAGCGAAGAAGCCGCAAAGCTCATTGCTTCTGTCAACGAAGCCTTTGCCGACGAGGAAATCTCTTTTTATGCCGGCATCAGCTACCGCCACTGCATGATTTGGCACGAAGGGCCAAACGGCCTGGACTTGACGCCGCCCCATGACATTTCTGATCGTGTCATTGGACCATATTTGCCGAAAAATCCAAAAATTTTGGCGTTGATGGAAAAAAGCTATGACATTTTAAAAGACCATCCCGTCAACCAAGCCCGCGTGGCCAAAGGTCTGCGTCCGGCCAACTCCATCTGGCTTTGGGGCGAAGGGACGAGACCGGCCGTACCGAAATTTATGGACCTCTTTGGGTTGACCGGTTCTGTGATTTCGGCGGTGGATTTGATCAAAGGCATTGGCATCTGCACCGGTTTTGACATCATCGAGGTGGAAGGCGCCACCGGCAACATCCATACCAATTTTGCCAACAAAGGCAAAGCTGCTTTGGAAGAATTTCAAAACGGCAAAGACTATGTCTATGTCCATGTGGAAGCGCCGGACGAATGCGGCCACCAAGGAGAGATGGAAGACAAAATCCGCTCTATCGAGCTGATTGACCGGGATATTCTGGGGCCGGTTGTAGATGGGTTAAGGAAACTGGGCGAGCCGTTTTCTGTGCTGGTGATGCCGGACCATCCAACGCCCATTGCCACCAAAACCCATGCCATGGATCCGGTGCCGTTTTTGATTTACCGCAGCAACGAGGAAAGAGAAGGTGTTTTTTCCTTCAACGAAGAGACGGCAGAAGCAACCGGCGTCTTCTTTGAAAGCGGTGTTTTACTTGGTCGGGAATTTTTAAAAGAGGCTTTGTCAAAAAAAACAAAATAGATAATGTGTAGAAAAAAACAAAGGGTTCGTATAAAAATTCACAAATCGTCAGTGTACAGATGGTCAGACCAAAAAGAGAGCCGGCCCAGGAGATTCTAAGGGTTTGGCTCTTTTTCACAAAGCGTCATTTAAGTCATTTGGCACAAAAAAATAAGAAAATAGATAAGGATTTAACAAAAAAACGGTGGAAAACGTTGTAATATTGGCAAAGAACACTGGCGTTTTTGTATATTCCTAGACGAAAGAATTTGGACGGCGCTATTGATTTTTTTGCTTCAACGGGATATAATAAATCCTGTATGAAGGTGTGCGTTTTGGCGCAATTTTACAATCTGGTTAATTGGCTAACAAATAAATTTTTATATGATACGCATACTGGAAACAATAGAAACAAGGAGGCGGTTTGATGTACACAATGGGAATCGATATTGGTTCCGCATCAAGCAAAGTGGTAATTCTCAAAGATGGAAACGATATCGTTGCCGGAGAAGTGATACAGTTTGGCACAGGTTCTTCCGGGCCCCAGCGGGCATTGGAAGCCGCCTTTGAAAAGACAGGCCTTTCCTTTGCGGATATGACCAAGGTGGTGGCAACGGGCTATGGCCGTTTTTCGGTGGAACAGGCAGATAAGCAGATCAGCGAAATCAGCTGTCATGCAAAGGGCATCCATTTTATGGTGCCAACGGCCAGAACCATCATTGATATCGGCGGTCAGGACGCCAAAGCCATCAAGCTGGACAAGCGTGGCACCGTCAGCCAATTTTTCATGAATGACAAATGTGCTGCCGGCACGGGACGGTTTTTGGAAGTGATGAGCCGGGTGCTGGAAGTAAAATTGGAAGAAATGGCCGACTATGACAGCCGGGCGACGGAAGTGGTTTCGGTCAGCAGCACCTGTACGGTGTTTGCCGAATCGGAAGTCATCTCCCACCTTTCCAACGAAATTCCGAAAGAAAACATCATCGCAGGGGTCCATGCCTCTGTGGCCAGCAAAGCCTGCGGCCTTGCTTATCGGACAGGCTTGGAAGAAGACATTGTGATGAGCGGCGGCGTGGCACAAAATGCCGGTGTGGTCCGTGCCATCAGCAGAGAATTGCAAAAGAATGTGATTGTTGCGCCAAATCCGCAGATTATCGGCGCATTGGGTGCGGCATTGTTTGCGTATGACGAGGCAATGAAAGCACAATAAAAATAATGAGGAAAGAGGGATAAAAATGAGTGAATTGGAAGGAATGACAGCAAAACAAAAACTGGCCTATTATCAGGAAAAAATGTACCAAGATGCTCTGGATGGCAAAGCCAAAGGGGAACTGGTATGTTGGTCTTCTTCGATTGCGCCATGTGAATTTTGTGAGGTAATGGGAATCCATATGATTTACCCAGAAAACCACGCTGCTGCCGTTGGTGCAAAACATGGTGCGCTGGCTATGATTGAGTTGGCAGAAAGACGTGGCTATTCTTTGGATATCTGCTCTTACGCCAGAATCAACCTGGCTTACATGGATCTGCTGGTGGAAGAAGCCAAAACTGGCGTAACACCAAAAGAACTGGAAGAATGCCCAGGCCCACGGATTCCTTTGCCTGATGTCATCATCACCTGCAACAACATCTGTAACACACTGCTGAAATGGTATGAAAACCTGGCTGTGGAACTGAATATTCCATATATCATCATTGACGTACCTTATGTACATCATTGGCCAATCCCAGAATATACCAAAGAATACATCGCAGACCAGTTTGAATATGCCATCAAACAGCTGGAAGACCTGTGCGGCAGACCATTTGACCGCCAGAAATTCATCGAAGTGCAAGAACAGTGCCAGCGTTCTGTAAATGCATGGGATCGTGCCATGGGTATGGCCTGCACCGTGCCTTCTCCATTGAACGGCTTTGACATGTTCAACTTCATGGCTTTGATCGTATGTGCAAGAGCAAAATATGCCGCAGAAGATACCTTCAACACCTTGGCTGATGAATTGGAAGCAAAAGCAGCCCGCGGCGAAGACGCATTCAAAGGCGGCGAAAAATTCAGAATTGCTTGGGAAGGCATTGCCTGCTGGCCATATCTGTCCCATACTTACAAATCCTTGAAATCTCTGGGCTGCAACATGGTTGGTTCCACCTATCCTGGCGCTTGGAGCATCCACTACACCGTTGGCAACATGAAAGAAATGGGTGCCGGCTACTGCAAGATGTACTCCAACACCTGCTTGGATCACAAAGTGGACGTCATCAGCGACGTTTTGACCAGCACCAGCAGCACCGGTATCACCTACCACCTGAACAGAAGCTGCAAACTGATGAGCTTCTTGAACGTGGAAACGGCTGAAATCGTAAAAGAAAGAACCGGCGTTCCTTATGTAAGCTTTGACGGCGACCAGACTGATCCTCGTAATTTCTCTCCTGCCCAGTTCGATACTCGTGTGCAGGCATTGGCTGAAATTATGGAACAGAACAAGAAATGAGAGTAGAGGGGGACGCAAATCATGAGTAAAGTAGAAACCATTTTAGCAAATATGAAAGCAGTTGCTGCCAATCCAAAACAGGCAATTGCTGACGCACAGGCAAAAACCGGCAAGGCTGCCGTTGGTGTGCTGCCTGTATACGCTCCAGAAGAAATCGTTTATGCAGCTGGCGCTCTGCCTGTTGGCTGCTGGGGCAAAGCAACCAAAAACATCTCCAAAGCAAGAACTTACCTGCCAGCATTCGCATGCTCCATCATGCAGTCCATCATGGAAATGGAACTGGAAGGCGTTTATGATGATCTGAAAGCCGTTCTGGTTTCTTCTCCTTGCGATACACTGAAATGTATGGGCCAGAAATGGAAAGGCAAATGCCCAGTGATCCAGTTCGTGCATCCACAAAACAGAAACCTGGAAAGCGCCAATGTATTTTTGGTAGAAGAATATAAACTGGTACGCAAAGCATTGGAAGAAGCTTTGGACGTAACCATCACCGATGAAGCCATCAACAAAGCCATCGACGTTTACAATGAAAACCGTCAGGCGGTAAGAAAATTCTTGGAAGTAGCTGCTGATTACCCACAGGTGATCGATCCAGTGGCTCGTCATGCCATCATGAAAGCAAGATTCTTCATGGATAAAGCAGACCATACTGCAGCCATCAAAGAATTGACTGCCGAATTGGAAGCAATGCCAAAAGAAGCTTGGAAAGGCAAAAAAGTCATCCTGACTGGTATCACCGCAGAACCAGACGAATTTTTGGAAATTCTCAAAGAATTCGACATCGCCGTTGTGGCTGACGACCTGGCTCAGGAAAGCAGACAGGTACGCGTGGACGTTCCAGAAGGCGACGAACCTTTGATGCGTCTGGCAAAACAATGGCAGAATATGTACGGCTGCTCTTTGGCAACCGACCGCGACAAAGACAGAATCCCTATGATCTGCGATATGGTAGAAAAGTACGGCGCAGACGCTGTGATCTACTGCCAGATGAAATTCTGTGATCCAGAAGAATTTGACTATCCATTGCTGTACAGCAAAATGGAAGAAAAAGAAATCCGCAATCTGATGATCGAAATCGATCAGCAGGCTTCTTCTTTCGAACAGATCAGAACCAGAATCCAGAGCTTTGTGGAAATGTTCTAATCTCTTTTCGGCAACTGTGGCCACCGGGAAAAGCTGGCTTTTTCCCGGCGGTCATGGATGTGCGTAAGCGGCAGCGCCGCTTAGGCCATATAACAATCAGCGGGAAGCCAAACAGACCGATGACAGCAAGGGAGTTTGACCTGCCGCAGGCAATGGTTTCATCTGGCGGAAAGCAGCGCCTGGCAGCAATTGACGGCCCGTGGCGGCCCGTTCTACCTGTGGAAAATCCACAGATATGGAAAGTTATCTTAAAAAAAGAAGATATCTATTTAAAAGGGGGAAATGTCCAATGGCAACTTTTCAAGAGCAATATCAGGCAAAATTGACCACTCCTGACGAAGCAGTGAAAGTCGTAAAAGACGGCGACTGGGTATATTATGGTGAATTTGTAACCATCACCCCAGAACTGGATGCTGCTTTGGCTAGAAGAAAAGACGAACTGCACGACATCCATGTGGAAACTTGTACGTTGAAAATGAACACTGCAATCTATCAGGCTGACCCAGGCCAGCAGGTGTTCGATATCGACGACCGTTCCTTGACTGCTTTGTCCAGAAGACAAGGTGCATACCACATTCCTGGTACTTATGAAGAATTTGCTAGCTTGGTAGCAATCAGAAGAATCAACGTTGCTTTCATCGCTTGCTGCCCAATGGATGAACACGGCTTCTTCAATACTTCTACCACCTGCTCTTATCTTCCATCTGTTGTAGACAATTCTGACTACATCATCATCGAAGAAAATGATGCATTCCCACATATCTATGGCGGCGATTTTACTGCTGTTCATATCTCCCAGGTTCATGCCGTTGTAAAAGGCAATGGCCAGCCTTTGGAATCTCTGCCAAAGGGCGCTTCCAGCGATGTTGACAAAAAAATTGCTGAAAACGTAATGAAAGAATTGGAAGATAGATGCTGCTTGCAGCTGGGTATCGGCGGTATCCCTGACAAGATCGGCGAAGCCATCGTAAAGAGCGATATCAAAGATTTGGGCGTTCACACCGAAATGATGATGGACTCCTTCATGAGCCTGTACAAAGCTGGCAAAGTAACCAACAAATACAAACAAACCCATAAAGGCAAAATGGTATTTACCTTTGCTATGGGTTCTACTGAGCTGTATGAATTCTTGGACAAAAACGAAAACTGCCTGAAATTCCCAGCTTCTTACACCAATGATCCATTTGTAATCGCTCAAAACGATAAAGTATTTGGTGTAAACAACTGCTTGCATGTTGACTTGTATACCCAGGTTTCTTCCGAATCCGTAGGTCCAAAACAGATCTCCGGTGTAGGCGGTCAGTGGGACTTCATCTATGGTGCTTTCCGTTCTAAAGGCGGCAAAGGCTTTGTTTGCATGAACTCTACTGCAACCAGAAAAGACAAAGACGGCAATGTGAAAGTGGAATCCAGAATCGTGCCTTCTTTCGCACCTGGAACCAACGTAACCTTGGCTCGTTTCTTCACCTTCTATGTAGCAACCGAATATGGCTGCACCAACATGAAAGGTCTGTCCACCTGGCAGAGAGCAGAAGAAATCATCAAACTGGCTCACCCAGAC
This sequence comes from uncultured Clostridia bacterium, assembly GCA_944381455.1. Taxonomy (GTDB): domain Bacteria; phylum Bacillota; class Clostridia; order Lachnospirales; family Anaerotignaceae; genus Neoanaerotignum. The sequence goes on from CALWLF010000020.1 coordinate 17,648, forward strand.
TTCCGCGATGGTTTGATCAAAGACGCAGAAAAATTCGGTCTGTGGAGACAGTCCAACAAGAGATAAGCTCTTGTGCCTTTTATTGCGCAACAAAAACCGCTGGCATATCTGCCGGCGGTTTTTTCTTGCCGTTTCGATAAAAAGGAGGTATACTCAAAATAACTGTGGAAAGGAGCGGAGCAATATGCCGGAAATTTGGTTCCCTCATTTGGGGATTGAAATTGGTCACCTCAGCCGGGTGGCGTTTTCTTTTTTTGGAATTGATGTTTATTGGTACGGGCTGATCATTGGCGTGGCCATTGTGTTGGCGGTGGCACTGGTGCTGCACGAAGCGAAGCGCACGGGACAAAGTCCCGATGAATATATGGACTTTGGGCTGGTGGCCATCATTCTCAGCGTCATTGGCGCCAGAGTGTATTATGTGATTTTTTCTTGGGAAATGTACCGGGATAATCCGTTGGAAATATTGAATTTCCGCCATGGCGGTTTGGGTATTTACGGCGCTGTGTTGGTGGGCATTGGATATGGCCTGTTTTATGCCATTCGGAAAAAGAAGAACTTCTTTTTGATGGCAGATACGGTGTTGCCAAGTCTTTTATTGGGACAGCTGTGCGGCCGCTGGGGCAACTTTTTTAACCGGGAGGCCTTTGGGGGATATACGGATTCTTTGTTTGCCATGCGCTATTTAAAGGAGCAGGTGGCCAGCAGCAATTTGACGCCGGATATTTTGGCGCATACCATCACTGTCGATGGGGCAGAATACATCCAGGTGCATCCCACGTTCCTCTATGAAAGCCTTTGGAATTTATGTCTGTTTGCCTTGCTTTTATACTTACGCAAGCATCACAAGTCATTTGACGGCCAAATAGGGGCATTGTATTGCATTGGTTATGGAATAGGCCGGTTTTGGATTGAGGGGCTGCGCACGGACCAGCTGTTGCTGTGGCATACCAATATTGCCGTCAGCCAGGTGGTATCGCTTGGTATGATAGCCGTAGGACTTGGAATCTATCTCTCTTTGTGGAAAAAGAAAAAAATAGAAAAAAGTTGAAAAAAAGTGTTGACATCAATGAAAAACCGTGTATAATAATATCTTGTCGTCAGGAAACAACGACGGCATTGGAAGGAGAAAAGCAGAACAAAGATAGAAAATTTGAAAAAACTGCTTGACAAATTCCATAAAGAGAGTATAATAA
>CALWLF010000021.1 GCA_944381455.1 uncultured Clostridia bacterium
CGTGGTTAAAGCCCAAATATTCATCGATATTGGCCGCGGCCACTTTCCCGGCGGCAATGGCACGGATGACCGTGGCGGGGCCTGTGGCACAGTCGCCGCCTGCAAATACGCCCGATACGTTTTCCACGCCGCTGCTATCCAAAGCCGCAATAGTGCCGCGTTTGACCGGCACCCCTTCTTCTGCAAAGCGGTTGGAGTCGATGCCTTGGCCTACGGCAATGAGCACCAAGTCACAAGGGAACCGTTTTGCCGGTTCTTTGCTTGGACCTGGTTTCGGCCGTCCGGCTTCGTCCATGGCGCCAATCATCTGCGGCTTGGTCCAAAAAGCCGTCACCTGGTCTTCTGCGTCATACTCGATACGTAACGGCGCCTGCAAATCGGCAATTTCGCATCCTTCGGCAATGGCGCCTTCCACTTCTTCTGGCAAAGCCGTCATGTCTTCTTTTCTGCGGCGATAAACCACCGTCACTTTCTTTGCCCCCAGGCGTACTGCCGAGCGGCAAACGTCCATGGCCACATTGCCGCCGCCAACCACCACGACTGTTTTTCCCGTAAAGTCCGGAAAATGTTCGTCGCCAATGGCCCGCAGCATTTCCACCGCCGACAACACGCCGCGTTTGTCTTCCCCTTCGATGCCCAGCTTTTTATCGTTGTGGGCCCCGATGGCAATATACACGCTGTCATATTCTTTGCGCAGCTGGGCCAAAGAAATATCTTCGCCAATGGTGACGCCCGTTTGCACTTCCACGCCAGTGGACAAAATGGCTTCAATATCCATCTCCAGCGAAGGCCGCGGCAGACGATAGCTGGGGATGCCATAGCGCAGCATCCCGCCCAGGCGGTTTCTCTTTTCATAGACCTTCACTTCATGGCCCATCAATGCCAAATAGTAGGCAGCGCTTAGCCCGCTGGGTCCGCCGCCGATGATGGCAATTTTTTTGCCAGTGGAAGGTTGGCGTTTGCGCGAAGGCACCCGCCCAGCCATTTCCACGGCAAAGCGTTTGAGGCCACGGATATTGACCGCATGATCCAAAATATTGCGCCGGCAACGCACTTCGCAGGGGTGTTCACACACAAAGGCACAGGCCGTGGGGAAGGGATTGTCTTTGCGAATCAAGCGCACCGCTTCTTCGTACCGCCCTGCGGCCACCAAAGAAATGTATCCTGGGATATCCACATGGGCCGGGCAAAGGGCCACACAAGGCACCGGGTTTTTCAAATTGCCTAAGCATTTGTGGTTATGGATGTGTTCCAAATAGTCTTCCCGAAAGCCCAGCACGCCCCGCAGCACCATTTCCGCCGCTTCTGAGCCAATGACGCAGTCTGCCGTATCCCGAATGACACGGGCCGTTGTTTCGATCAAATGCAATGTACTGTCTGTTGCTGTGCCGTCTAACACTTCTTCCAACATCAGCTGCAGCTGTCCAAGCCCCACCCGGCACGGCACACATTTGCCGCAGGTTTGAGCATGACAGACCTTTAAAAACGCCAGCGACATATCCACCGGACAAAGCCCCGGCGGACTTGCCACAATGCGCCGCTCCACATCTTGATAGAGCCCTTCTACCACCATCTGGGCTTTGTTGGGCGTCATAATGCTTAATCTGCTCATTCGGCCACTCCCTTCTTTCCAATCAAATCCAAACTTTTTTCTCCAAAAATTTCAGTTTCTATTTTATTATAGCAGTGTAGGAAAAGAAGAACAATGGTCTTTCTCCACAAATCATCTTTCTTTTTCCCTGTTTCCCCACAGTATAAAAAACGCCCCTTTGCCAAAGCAAAGGAGCATTTTTATAATTTCTTGCTGTCATTTCATTCCAATGTAAATTCTGCACCATAAACGGCATTGGCCTGTTCTCCCGTTTCCATCACCCGGTCAATGGTTTTTAAAATCCGATATTGACCTGGCGGAAGGCTGCCATAAAGGACTGACCAGCCCACTTCCCACTCCACCGTTTCTCCTTTGGGAATCAAATAACTCATCAGCGTCCATCCCACCTGGTCTTCCGGCACCACATACGCTACTTTTTCCCATTTCGTCTCCTGCTTTTGTTCCAGAGAAAAATAAGATCCCGTCTCCAAATCGCCTTCCAGGTCTTCCTTCTGCTGACTGCAAACAAGCGTCAGCCCTGTTGGCGTCACATCTTTGGCCGTCAGCACAATGCCCCAGGCATCTTCCTTTGCCAATTGGCTTTCTGTTTTGGCAGAACTCTTTTGTCCGCATCCACCCAAAACCAATACAAACAGCAGACAAAACAGCCATCCCCATTTTTTCATGGCAATTCCCCCTCTCTATGCAGTCAGACGAAAAACCAAGGAGAACTGTTTCCATCAGGCCAATAACCATTAGACACTATGAGCCTTTTGATAAGCCGACACTGCTTGTCGGTACTTGTCCCAGTTTAATTCCCCCACGTCGGTTTTCTTTCCAAAAATCAAATCCGGCAAATACACCGGCGTCTTGCCGCCAATGGCCATGGATTTCATACAAGAAGGACAGGTGACGGCCACCAGCTGGCAAGGCATCTGCTCCGCCCGCCGTTTTTGCATGGAAAGCATCTCTTCCGGCGAGATGGCGCCATATTTGCTGCCGCCACAGCAGACGGATTTTTCCCGGCTATATTCTGCTTCCACAATGGCAATCCCCATTTTTCTTAGCAGACTGCGCACCGCATCATGGACCTTTGGCCGGTCCCGAAAGGCACAAGAATCATGGACCGTCACCGTCATAGGCCCGTATTGGGGAAGCGGAAAGTCTTCCATCTGGTCCAGCACTTCCCAAACCGTCACTGCCGAAAGCCCTTCTTGGGCATCAAACCGCCGGTTACAGCCGGAACAATGGTTCACCACCACGGCCCCGTCCGGTAACCCATGGGGCGACTTACAGCAGACGGTGTGCAGCTGGATGGATGGCTCTGCTTTTTGCAGCACATCCATCCATTGCTCCACATACGCCGGCCGGCACACGGCCAGTGTGCAAGACGGATTAAAATACCACTTGTGTTCTGTTTTATTTTGTTCCATTGTCTTTCCTCCCCAAATTCCCTTTCCCGTCCCCAACCAAAGCCGCTGCGTTTCATGGAGCCGGGATTTCATTATTTTTATACATGTTTCATTCGATACAAAAATGTAATGATTTCCGCCCGTGTGCAAGCAGCATTCGGTGAAAAAGTGGTATCCGATGTGCCGCTGGCAATGCCCTGTTTGACGGCCCAGCCAATGGCATAGGAAAGCTCTGGATCCGAAGGCATGTCTGTAAAAGATGTGGACACATCCCCTACATCCGGCTTCCTTAAAAAGGCCCAAAAATAGTACATCGTCTCGCTGCGGGAACAGGGCGCATTGGGATTCAAATCGGCATCGGTCATGCCAGATTGATAGGCCCAAAGTAAGGCATCATAATAATACTTGGATGGTTCAATGGCACTGTTGGTGTAAGGATTAGTGGTCAAAGGTGTACCAAAGGACATGGCTTGCCGATAGCAGCGCCAAAGGAAAGTAAGCACTTCTGCATGGGTACAAACCGTCTTCGGCGAAAACGTATTATCCGATGTGCCGCTGGCCACATCCGCTTCCACTGCCCACATCACCGGCAGAGCATACCAGTCCTCACTGTTGACATCGACAAAGTTTAACACCGGCTGGCCAATGGGCTTTGCCTCCTGTCCCTGGGATGTACCGCCGCCCGAAGCAGTCCATGTCCCCGCTTCCACCATCCGCTCCAATTCCACTGCAAACAAAAAGGTACCATCGGGACGAAATTCCACCTGCCAAAGTTCGCCATCTGGATAATAAGCCCAGCGGCTTGGTGTTTTCTCCCGCGGAGTATAGCCGGTCATGTCGGCTGGCACCTTCAGTTCACCCATGTTCAAATTGCCGTCAATGTAAACCTGAAACGGCTCTCCATCTCCCCAGCAAAGGATCCTGCCGTCTTCCATCAGTGCCACCACTTCATTGACCGTCGGCCACAAGGTTTTCACGCCGGAAAGCACATGGCTGATGGCATCCATCTGGATATCCCGCGGCTGCCATGTATTGTAAGGCTCTCTGCCGCCCACATAGAAAAACCTTTCAAAGCCGTCATACTGGCCGCCATTTCCCAGCAGGCCTCCTTGATTGAGGCCCCAGCTATATAGCTCTCCCGTATCGGTCAACACAAAATAAGCCCGTTTATACTTCCAAACCTGGGCCGCCCCAGTAAAATCCAGGCTTTTAACCAGGCTGGGGGCTCCTTGTGAAAGAGTATAAACCCCATCCCTTTTCAAATACACTTCATTGGTGATATCCACCACATTTTGATCCACTTTCGACACTTGGTAATCCGCGGCATCCAACATACCGTCAAATTCTGTAGAAGCAATGGCAACAGAGTAAAGCTCTCCCCCGTTGGTGCGAACCAGAAAAGAAGCACCCCAGTACAGCGTCACTTCCGCCACATGTTCCATCACCACCAACGGCCCATAAATTTCCCCTTGATAAAACCGATAGCCGCATAATTTGCCATCATTGAGCAACACCATCAAATGATTGTTTAAGTAAGTCACGGCTTTGGCGTTGGTGGCCAACCGCTTGCTTTCGCCAAGTGCGGCATTTTCCACATAGCTATATCCAGTCTCTGCCGTTGCATATGTAATGTCTGCCCGATGCAGCCAAAGCTCTCCGTTGTCCTTAATGACAGCAGCCTGATCCGTTGAAATCCATACGGCCCGCTCCTGGGAAGGCGGTGAAAATGACGCTCCCGCAACTGGTACACACATCCAAGAACAAAGACATATCATTGCCACCAAAATCATCGAGATTACACGTTTCATACTCCTTCCTCCTTTTCTACCACAAATCCCGCACATTTTGTCCCATACTTTCCCTTTCCAGCATAAAGCTCTGCAGCCGGGGCCAAAAACGCCCAAGCCTTTTGTTAGTTTCATTATAAAGGCAGGCCAAAAAAGGCGCAAGCCTTTTCCTTCCAATCCTTTCCAGAACGAAAAAACTGGTTTTTTTGTCTCAAAAACCGGCCTTGCCGCTATTTTGAGCAAAAAAAGAAGGGCAGCCTATGGCTGCCCAAAAAAATGGAGATGAGGAGAATCGAACTCCTGTCCGAAAGCCCATCGGTAAAAACTTCTCCCATCACAGCCTGTGTTTTTTTCTTCCCTCATTGCGGCGCCCATAGGCAGGCCCCGCAATTTTTGGTAGCTTCATGTTTCTTACCCCGCCGCAAAGCTTAGGCGGAATAGTGCCTCACAAAGTCGGCGCCAGGTTCTTTTGCTGTGAGCAACAAAAGGCTGACGGGCAGCATTAAGCTGCCATGAAAGAATAATCTTTGTCGTTTCTTTTTCAAAGTTTCCGGCTTGATACGCAGTTACCGGCCTGCGGATGGCTATTTCTACTTGCAAGACTCCCGTCGAAACCATTACATCCCCACAAAAAACCAGTGAACATCACATGGTTAAATTGCGCACTTTAAATTCCTTGGCCGCTTGACGCAGCTGGTCTTTTTTGGCAATGGAATCTCTCTTGTCGTACAATTTTTTCCCTTTGGCAATGGCAATATCGATTTTTACCAAGCTTTTGGAAAAATACACCTTAAGCGGCACCACGGTGTACCCGGTGGCGGTGATGGCGTTTTGGATTTTGGCAATTTCTCTTTTGTGCAGCAAAAGCCTTCTGACCCGAAGGGGGTCTTTGTTGAAGATATTGCCCTGTTCATAGGGGCTAATGTGCATTTGATAGATAAGGGCCTCGCCATTTTCAATGCGGATGAAGCTTTCCTTCAAAGAGCATTTGCCCTGGCGCAGGCTTTTCACTTCTGTTCCCACCAGCGACAGACCGGCCTGGAAGGTTTCTTCGATGAAATAATCATGATATGCTTTTTTGTTTTGAGCAATGAGCTTGATGCCCGTTTCCTTTGCCATGGACTGTCACCTTCTTTCTGTTACAAAAGCTTTTGCAGTATTTGATTATACCATAGGGAGGATAAAAAAGCTATTACAAATTCATGACAAATTTCGCTTTGGCAAAAAACTGGCCAAAGGCAGACGCTCTATGGCCTGCCTCTGGCTCCATTCTTACGGTTCTTCGGTGAAGGCAAAATCGATGGTTCTGCTGTCCCGGTCGGCCTTTGCCACCTGTACCCACACTTCGTCTCCCAGACGGAAGGTGCGCCCGGTGTGTTTGCCCACCACTTGCAGCTGTTCTTCTTGATATTCGTAAAAATCGTCTTCCAATGTGCTTAAAGGCACCATGCCTTCTATGGTGTTGCCCAGCTCCACATAAATGCCCCAGCTGGTGACGCCGCTGATGATGCCGGGATAGACTTCACCCAGCCGCTCTTCCATATATTCCACCATCTTCAGCTTGTCCGTCTCCCGCTCGGCCTCGTCGGCCAGACGCTCCTTGGAGGAACATTGCCGGCAGACGGCATCCAGCAGATGGTCATAATGGCTCATCCTCCGCTCCGTCAGTTTTCCATCCAACGCCTCTTTGATGATCCGGTGGATCTGCAAATCGGGATAGCGGCGGATGGGAGAAGTGAAATGACAATAATACTTGGCCGCCAGACCAAAATGCCCCAGGTTTTCTGGCTGATATTTGGCCTGTTTCATGCTCCGCAGCACCATGCGGCTTAAAATATGCTCTTCTGGCTTGTCTTCAATTTCGGCCAGCAAGCTTTGAAATTCCTTGGGATGGATTTCGTTTTGGCCCTTGATGCGATAGCCAAAGGGGCGCAAAATCCGCTTGAGGGTTGCAATTTTTTCCATATCCGGCGTTTCGTGGTTACGGAACACAAAAGGAATTTCCTGCCAAAAGAAATCTTCTGCCACCGTTTCATTACAGATCAGCATAAATTCTTCAATCAAATTGGTGGCCCAGTTGCGCTCTGCCGGCAGAATATCCAGCACACGGCCTTCCTTGTCCAGCACAATCTTCGATTCTGGGAAATCGAAATTGACGCTGCCCCGCTTTTGCCGTTTGCGGTTTAAAATCTGCCGCAGTTTATTCATATCCGATAGCATGGGCACCAAATCTTCGTAGGTTTTGGAAAGATCGGGATCGCCAAACTGTATGATTTTGTTGACGTTGGAATAGGTGAGTCTTGCATGGGAATGGATGACGCCTTTGACCACCCGGTGGCTTACCACATTGCCGCTGCGGTCAATTTCCATGATACAGCTTAAGGTGAGCCGGTCCTCGTCGGGGTTTAAGGAGCAGATGCCGTTACTGAGCTTATGGGGCAGCATAGGGATCACCCGGTCCACCAAATAATAACTGGTGCCCCGGCGCAGCGCCTCTTGATCCAGCGGCGAGCCTTCTGTCACATAATGGGTGACATCGGCAATGTGTACCCCCAGTTCAAAATTGCCGTTTTCCAGGATGGTGAGGCTAACGGCATCGTCAAAGTCCTTGCTGTCGTCGCCGTCGATGGTCACCGTCACCCAATCTCTGAGATCCTCCCGGCTTTCCAGTTCCGCCGACGTAATTTCCAAGGGCACTTTTTCCGTCTGGGCCATGACGGCCTCGTCAAACTCGCTGGGCAATCCATACTGGCGAACGATGGATAAAATATCCACCCCCGGGTCGTCCATGTGGCCCAAAATTTCGGTGATGACGCCTTCTGGGCTGCGGTTTCCCTCCGGCCGCTTGGTTAACTTCACCACCACTTTGTGCCCGTCCACGGCCCCCATGGTGTCGCCTTTGGCAATGAAAATATCCTGGGTAAAACGCTTATCGTCACAGGTGACAAAGCCAAATCCCTTGATGGATTCAAAGGTGCCAACAATATGGTCGGTGCCAGGGACAAGGATTTTCACCACCTGGCCTTCCGGCCGCTTTTTCCCCTCTCCGTCAGAAACAATGCGCACCATGACTTTATCGTTGTGCATGGCCCCATTGACGCCTTCAGAGGGAATGAAAATGTCTGTTTCAAAGCCTTCTTCCGCCGTCACAAAGCCATAGCCTTTGGGGTGGCCAATGAAGGTTCCGGCCACCATCCGCATTTCCCTTGGCAGCATCAGCTTGCCCTTTTTGCTGGAAATGATCCGCCCTTCGGCCAAAAGCTGGTCTAAAATCTGCTCAAAACCTTCCCGGTCCTCTTTAGGCACATCCAGCATCACCGCCAGTTCCTTGCGCTTGAGTGGGATGTACCCTTCGCTTTTGATATATTGATAAATGCGTTCTTTCCGTAAATCAAATAAACTGTTTTTGTCTTGTTGCGCCATTTTTTTCACCGCCTTTTTCTCATTATAACAAAGAGCAGCCGAAAGATAAAGCGCTTTTCTTTGACAAGAAACCATGTTACAATAAAAAGAAAAACAGGAGGTATGTTGCATGAATCCAAAGGTTGGCATTATCATGGGCAGCGATTCCGACTTACCGGTGTTAAGCGGCGCTGCCAAATTTCTCGATCAGCTGGAAATTCCTTACGAATGTACCGTCGTTTCGGCCCACCGCACGCCGGACCGCATGGTGGAATATGCCAAAACGGCCCATGAACGGGGCATCAAAGTCATCATTGCAGGCGCCGGCGGCGCCGCCCATCTGCCCGGCATGACGGCGGCGTTTACTTCGGTGCCGGTCATTGGGGTGCCAGTGAAAACTTCCACATTAAGCGGTGTGGATAGCCTCTATTCCATCTGCCAAATGCCCCCGGGCATCCCTGTGGCCACGGTGGCCATCAACGGGGCCCAAAACGCCGGCATTTTGGCGGCCCAAATCTTGGCCGCTTCCGACGAAGCCATCTATGAAAAACTGCGCGCTTACCAACAGGGCTTAAAAGAAATGGTGGAACAAAAGGCCGAAAAGCTGGAAACCATTGGCTATGATGCCTATTTAGCGCAGATGAAATAAACAAAAACGATCCACCGTTTGTTGCCGAAAAGAAAAAATCATACACAACAAAAGAGCAGTTATCCTCCAAAGAGAGGATAACTGCTCTTTCTTATTTCAATGCATCCAGTGTATAGGTGAATAATTCCACCGTCTTGATGCCCACCAAAAATTCTCTTTGGCCAAACTGCTCCAACACATAATAGTTTTCGTCATAGGGATAGAAAAGCAGTTCTTGTACCGATTGGTCGGTTCCGGTGATATAAATGGTCACCACCGGTTGTTCTGTCGGTTCGGTTGATGTTTCAGTCGAAGTTTCGGTTGCGGCTTCGTCTGAAGAGGATGCCTCCTGCGGTGCTTGGCCGTCTGTCTGTGCCGGCTCTTGCGCCTCGCTTGGGGCTGCTTCGCCTTCTGTCCCGCCCGGCTGCTCTGCGGCGGCTTCTGTTTCTTTCTCTGCTGTTGCTGCCGGATACTCGCCGTCTCTTGTCAGCACAGAAAGCTGTTTATAAACTTCCGAAAAATCCGATTCCGTCAAAGCACGATTGTTGAGCATATAGCTCAGGGTGTCTCCTTCTTTTGTTATGGAGATCAGATCGGTACCGCTTGCCCGCACCACCTTCAATTCCTTCATATCAGCGGCATTGGTGGTCATGATATTTTTCCCAATCAAATCAAACGGCTTTGCATGCAGCACAGGATCGATATTTTCTTTGCTGATGGTGCAGACATAATCCCGATTGCTGAACCGGGCATAGGTGGTCACAGCATCGCAAGAATTTCCCACCCAAATGGTGCAGGTGTTGCCGTCCATATCCTCTGCCTCAATGGTCAGCTGCGGTGCATCCAGCCCATAAAGGGACAAATCTCCCGGCTCGTCTAAAAATTCCACCACCGCAATGTTATCTAACGGCTGCCCCACCTGTTCTGTCAGCACTTCTGTTATCACCGGCATGCTTTGGGCATAGGCGCCGCTTAACAGATACTCGCCATAGCCTGGTGTCAATGCTTCTTCCTGGTTTTTGGAGATGGTATAGGAAGAACCGTCTGCTTTAGTAAACGTGATAAATTTGCAGTTGTTATAATCCACATAGTCAGGAATGCGGCTGCGCAGTTCCCAGATGCCGCGGCTTAAGGCTTTGCCGGCTTCGGCGTCCACCAAAAAGATTTCTTCTTTGGTGCTTTCTGCCACATAATACCCCGTCTCATCCACCGTCTGGTCGCCCACCAAAAGGGAAATCACCGTGCCGTCTTCCCCTGTCACTTCCACCAGTTTTGCTGCATCCAAACCATAGGAAGCGCCATCGGCTTCTTTGTCTTCCGACACCACTTGGCTTGCTTCCAGCCCCTTGGCATAGGCCACCAGCTGGTCAATGGAAATTTGCACCAGTTTTTCATTCTCATGGCCCACCCACACCCATTCGGTGCCTTCTTTTTGGAAGGTGTTGGTTTCGCCTTCTTGGGTGATGGCGACAGTCACTGCTGTCAAATCTGGCGCGTTGGTCACAATATAATTTCCTTCTTCGTCCATTTCTGCCCTGTTTTTTTGGGCAAATGTCAAGGCAAAATAAGCGGCAATCAACACCACCAAAACGCCTAAGCCAATGAACAGCTTCTTTTTTTGCTGGTCCATGTTATTTGTTTCTCCTCCTTATCACAACCACAACCCCGGCTGCCAAAATCAAAACCGGCAGCACAATCACGCACAAAAACATGATGAGGATTGCCGTTGTTTGGTTCATCTGCAAATAATCTTCTGCGCCCAGAGACTTGCTCCGTTCCACCAGATCGTTTCCAGCCAGTGCATCCAGCGTATTCATCACCAGGCCAAAGTTTCCGCCGTTAACCACGCTGTTGATGCTGCTTTCCAAAATGGTTTCAGAGCTGAAGACGGCAATCTGGGTTCCCTCCGCCGTGCCATCCAAACTTTCATCGGTGATATAAACGGCCAGTGCAAAGGGCCCCGTCGCTTCTGCGCTCACCTGCGCTTCACCGCTTCCCATTTCTTCCAGCGACTGGCTGGAAGCATAAGGCGAGCTTTCCAAAATTGTCGCAATTTCCACACTATTACGCTTGGTTTCCAACAACGTAATCTCTGTCCCAAAGGGAATCAGCACCGATGTTTTCGCCTCGGAGAGCGGTTTGGACAATTCCAATTCGCTGGAAATGGAAGGCACCAAGTAATAGGGGTTTTGCTGATAAGCAAAGTTGGCCGATCCTTCCACCACCATGCGGTTGGAAGGCGCAATGCCATAATTGGCCAAAAGCACTTCAAAATTGGTTAGATGTTCTGTGGTCAGCCCCAGTGTCACAAACAGGGCGCCGCCCTGCTGTAAATAAGACTCAATGGCCGTCCGTTCCCGCTCAGTCAAGTCGGCCGTTGGCGCATTGATGAGCAAAATTTTGCAATCTTGCGGCACTGCCGTTTCTGTCACCAAGCTGAGATCTGCCAATGTAAAACCGGCATATTCCATTTCCCGAATCAAATCGTCTTCAATGGCCATTTCGTTATGGCCCGTTAAGGCATAAATTTTGCTGGTTTCACCAGAAAGCATCTGCCGCAAGGTCCCTGTCAGCACCGATTCCAGCTTGATGCCGGTCAAATAGGTGGTGCCTGTGGTCTGGTCGGTATACCCATCGGTCATGTCTTCTGCCTGGATGATTTTATATTGGCCGCCCACACCTACAATCACCGATCCTACGCCCACCGTTTCGCCCTGCTGGGCAAACTGGTTGATCCATTGGGGGTTCGTATAAGGATCGATATTTTCCACTTTCACATTGGCGCTTAGGGCGCCATACCGGTCCAAAATCTGCGTCACCACCGAAAGTTCTTCTCCTTCGGGGTAGACAGAATAAAGCTCCACAGGCTCCTGGGTGCTGTTTAGCAGTTCCACCGTTTCTTCTGAAAGGGTATACAGCTGATTTTTCGTCAAGTCAAATTTCCAGTTCATCTGTCCCACCAGCAAATTGACCACCAGCACCACCACAACAACAATGGCCGTAAAGAAGGAGGCATAGAGCCCATATTGAAACTGTGTCCGATTCTTTTTTTGTCTCACCGCTCTCATCCTCCTCTCTTATGCCCAGCGTTTCTTTTCTACCACGCGCACCGTAAAATATAAAAACAGTCCGATGAAAGAAACAAAATAGACGACAGCCGACACATCCAAAATGCCCATGGCAAAATAGCTATACCGGGTTAAAACGGCAAAGAGCATACCAAACCGCCCAGCCAGGCCGTCAAACCATGTGGGCCGTACAAAATAGAGCACCACAATCACCGCCAACAGCACGCCAAAGGTCACCAAGGTATACGGTTTGCTTTTGGTGTTGTTATAAAAATACAGCGCAAACAACGCCGCCAGCACCACCGCAAACAACAACGAAAAGGCCACACTGCCCGAGGCCGAAGAGACGATGCTTTCTGTCATCAGCAGCAAAAACACGGCCACAAAAGTGCCCACTGCCGCCACAATCAGATTATCCGTCAAAGAAGAAATCCAAAGCCCAACGGCCAAAAACACACCGCCCAGCAGGAAAAAACCAATATAAGAACAAAAAATCTGCGCCACCGCAATGGTGCCATACACCGAAAGAATCACCGGAAACAGCGCCGTAATCCCCAAGGCAATCAAAAACACCGTCATGGCCGCCGCATATTTTCCAAGAACAATGCCCACAATGGAAACGGGTGTGGTCAAAAGCAGCTGGTCTGTTTTTTGCTTCGTCTCTTCTGATAACAGCCGCATGGTCAGCATCGGCGCCAAAAGCAAAAAGGTCATGATCACCGAGCTAAAGACATACTCAAACTGGGGGCTCATCATCAAAATATTCATCATTGAAAAATACAAGGCCGTCACCAGCACAAAAAAACCGATGAACACATAGCCTGTCATGGAATGAAAATACATCCGCATTTCTCTTTTATAAATGGCTTTCATGTGTTTGTCCCTCCTTTTGTGCCGATTGGTCTGCTTCTCTTTCCTCTGCCTCCGGTAGGCCGTCTCCTTCTGTCAAGCGCAGGAAAATGTCTTCCAGCGACAGTTTCTCGCTTTTGCAAAGCAAAAGCACAAAATCGCATGCCACAGCCAGACGGAAAATCTGCTCCCGCACATCCATGCCATCTTTTCCCACCACCAGCAGTTCTGCGGTGCCTGGCTCCACCTGGTCCATCTTTTGCACCTGGGAAAAATCAGGACAGGCAGCAAACGCCGCCAGCACAGCCTCTTCTTCCCCTTTGATCCGCACCAGATACCTGTTTTCGCTCAGCCTGGAAGAAAGCCGCTCCGGCGTATCGCTGGCCACAATTTGGCCTTTATTTAAAATCATCACCCGGTTACAAACGGCACTGACTTCCGAAAGAATATGGCTGCTTAAGATGATGGTATGGGTTTTGCCCAGCTCCCGGATCACATCACGAATTTCCATGATCTGTTTGGGATCCAGCCCCACCGTAGGCTCGTCCAAAATCAAAACATCAGGATACCCCACCAAAGCCTGGGCCAAACCCACCCGCTGGCGGTATCCTTTGGAGAGATTGCGAATCATCTTCCCAGCCACATGGGAAATTTTGATTTTATCCATAATATCTTCTAACATGGCCTTTTGCTCTGATTTTTTCACGCCTTTGAGCTCTGAAACAAACTGCAAATATTCCCTCACCGTCATATCACCATAGACCGGCGGAATTTCTGGCAGATAGCCGATGTGTTTTTTGGCTTCCGTGGGATGCTGCAAAATATCGTATCCTGCAATTTTCACTTCACCGCTGGTGGCCGACAAATACCCTGTGATGACATTCATGGTGGTGGATTTTCCGGCGCCGTTGGGGCCTAAAAACCCCAGCACTTCGCCTTCTTCCACCCGAAAGGAGATGTCTTTGACTGCTTGGTATTTTCCATAGCTTTTGACCAGATGGTTCACTTCTATCAAAACAGTTCCCTCCTTGTTTTTTTGCAACAAATTCGTAATAACTTAGTTATTATACAAAATTTTTATATATTTTACTATACTTATGTGAAGAAATTATGACGAAAATCTATTTTTGGTCCCAGCAAAACACGAAACTGCCTACAAAAAACCGTGCAAGTTTGCCATTACAAACTTCAGTAAAAAAAATCCGCCTCGACTTAAAAAACCGAGGCGGATTTTTTTTGATTCTCATAAAACCTTTTATTTTTGCAGCGTCTGAAGCACCTGGTCAAAAACCCGGTCACAAATGGCCGTACCATCGGCCACTTTGCGGTTGACATTTTTTTTCACCTCTGCCACATAAGCGGCGTCGGTGATGGAGGCCAAATTGACCACCACATTGAGCTTTGCGCTCAAAAGCGCTGCCCGCAGCATTTCTGCGCCGCAGCCCACATCGCTTAAAATCATTTTAGTGGAAAGGTTCACCAGTTTTTCCTGCAGCAAAATGGCTTCATAAATCAGCTCCACCATTTCAATGGGGCCAGAAGCGGCAATCTTGGTGGCATCTTGCAGCACTCTTTCTTTTTGTGCCTTTTCTTCTGCCGTATTGGCCGGCAGACCATAGGCGCGGGAAAGCGGCTCAAAATTGGCCGCATCTTCATCTATCAGCGTCAGCAGGCGGTCGGAAAGAGCCAGACATTTATCAATGATGGCACGGTGTTCCTTTTCCCGGCCCAAAAACGCCTTTTTGCCTACGGAATACTGGCCCACCATCGAACCCAGGCAAGCGCCCAACGCGCCTGCCAGCGCCGCAACACCGCCGCCGCCTGGCACCGGCTCCTTGGCGCCCAGTTTTTGTGCAAACTCCCTGACACTGCATTCTGATAACGTCATGTTCTTCCTCCCTTGTCCGTTTCCCTCTTTTTTCTTGCCTTACATTGCCCGATTGGTCAGCTTCACCGACTTGACCACTTTTAAAATAAAATAGAGCATTGCTGTGTTGATCGGGAACATCACAGCGCACTTGATGATACGAACCACCGTAAACAGCGGCGTGCCGTACATCATATTCAGCCAAATTGGCGTCAAAATCACATCGGTCAACAAATTGCCTACAAAAACAGCCAAAATCACGCGCTTCCAGCTCAAATCCTTTTTGTAAAACATCAGTCCGTACCAAAACCCAAGCACCAGCTTGTTAAAGGTAAAGCCGAAGAAAAAGGCGCCGCTGGGCCGGATGACATATTCAATGATGTCTCCCAGCATCCCAACCAGACCGCCCACCACCGGGCCGTAAAGCATCCCCGCCACAGCAATGGCCAAAAAGGAAAAGCCGATCTCCAAAATATTGCTGATGACAATGCGGAAAAAGTCCAGCACCACATCCAGTGCAATCATCATCCCCGCACCCACCATGGATTTTACGTTTTTAATTTCTGCAACTGCATCGTTCCAGTATGTCTTCATGATATTGCCTCCCATTGTTTTTAATTGTTTTTCGCCAATATAAGAACAAATGCCGCTTGGCAAGGAATGGGTGTGCCATCCCTTGGCGGCCCGCAATATACTATTGTGGACTTGGCAGGATAGACAAGAACTGCAACCATAAACCCGTTTGTCCGTCAACGGCTTTATTCAAGTCCCTCAGCTTGCCTTACCCTCCAAATCTAAAGACGAGAAGCGCAGGCGTTTGAAATACCCGCCATTCTTCCCTCCTCAAGCAGCCGTATTGCCTGCAACCGGCTGCCATAGCACGTTCCGTTTTTGTTTCTTGTTACCACTTTGGTTTTTCTGTTTTTGTGGACCATTTGTTTTGCGGCCGGCCAGGGGCCTACACCCCTGGCAAACCGTCTAAATTTCTGTTTGTTTATGCCAAGCCGTTCAGCTGTTTTGCAGCCTGCACCACGTGTTTTGCCAGCACCGAAGTGGTGACAGAACCCACGCCGCCTGGCACCGGCGTAATCATCGATGCCTTTGGCTCGCATTCGTCAAACTTCACATCGCCGCAAAGATTGCCGTCTTTATCCACATTGATGCCAACGTCGATGATCACGGCGCCCTCTTTCACCCAGTCGCCTTTGACAAGCCCGGCGCAGCCGGCAGCAGAAACCACAATGTCTGCCTGGCGGGTATAGTGGGACGTGTCTTTGGTACGGATATGGCAGTTGGCCACGGTGGCTTCTTCTTGAATCAGCAGAGAAACCAGAGGTTTCCCCACCACCAACGATGCACCTACCACAGCCACATCGCTGCCCAAAACAGGCACTTCATAGTGATACAAAATTTCCATCACAGCTTGGGCCGTACAGGGAGGGAACCCTGTCTTGTCGCCGTCAAAAGTTTTGGCCACATTCAGCGGACTGATGCAGTCCACGTCTTTTTCTGCCCGGATCACATATTTGATTTCATCCATATTCAGCTGGGCCGGCAACGGACGGAACAGCAAAATGCCATGCACCGTTGCATCGTCATTGACGGCTTTCAGTTCCTTCACAAAGGTTTCCTGGTCGATGTCTGCCGGCAGTTCCAGCACTTCGGCCAAAATGCCGCAGGTTTTCATCCGGTTTAAGGCGCCTCTTTCATAGGCCAAGTCATCTTCTCTGGCGCCCACCCGTACAATTTTCAATTTTGGTGCAATGCCTTTTGCCTTCAGTGCTTCCACATCGGCTTGCAGCGTTTGTGTGATGGCGTCTGCCACCGGTTTTCCTTTGATAATCATTGCCGTTCCTCCCATTTTCAACTTTGGAAAAACCCCGCAAAAGCCGAGGGAAATCCAGTTCCCCCGGCTTTGATGGGTGATGTATTCGTTCTGTTGGTCAAGCGCTGTCCTCAATTAGAACAAGCCGGTGATTTTGCCGTCTACATCCACATCAATTTTTTCTGCTGCTGGCACCTTTGGAAGCCCTGGCATCTTCATGATAGAACCGGTCATGGCCACGATGAAGCCGGCGCCGGCAGACAGTGTCAAGTCGCGGATGGTGATGCGGAAACCAGTTGGTCTGCCCAAAATGGCAGCGTCATCGGTCAAAGAGTATTGGTTCTTTGCCATGCAGATGGGCAGGTTGCCAAAGCCTTGTTTTTCATATTCAGCAATCAGCTTGTTGGCAGCCGGTGCATAATCTACGCCGTCAGCGCCATACACTTTGGTTGCAATGGCATTGATTTTATCTTTGATGGAGGTATCCAAATCATACACATAGGTGTGATGCTGGTTTTGTTCCACCAGGCGCAGCACTTCTTCAGCCAATGCTTTGCCGCCTTCGGAGCCTTTGCCCCAAACTTCGGACAATGCCACATTGACGCCCAGTTCTTTGCATTTTGCTGCAACCAAATCCAGTTCGGCCTGGGTATCGGTTGGGAAGTGGTTGATGGCAACCACAGCAGGCAGGCCGTATACTTTGGTGACGTTTTCCACGTGTTTGAGCAAGTTTGGCAGACCTTTTTCCAATGCTTCCAGGTTTTCGTTGTTCAAGTCAGCCTTTGGCACACCGCCGTTATATTTCAGTGCACGCACCGTAGCCACAATGACAACGGCCTTTGGTGCAAGACCGGTTTGACGGCACTTGATATCCAGGAATTTTTCAGCACCCAAGTCTGCGCCGAAGCCTGCTTCTGTCACCACATAGTCGGCAATCTTAGAAGCCATCTTCGTTGCAATGACGCTGTTGCAGCCATGGGCGATGTTTGCGAAAGGACCGCCGTGGATGAAAGCAGGGGTGCCTTCCAATGTCTGTACCAAGTTTGGTTTCAGCGCATCTTTCAGCAGTGCTGCCATGGCGCCCTGGGCGTTCAGCTGGCCGCAGGTCACAGGTTCGCCTTTGCGGTTATAAGCCACAACCATTTTTGCCAGCTTGTCTTTCAAGTCCATGATGTCGGTGGAAAGGCAGAAGGCAGCCATAACTTCCGATGCTACGGTGATGTCGAAACCATCTTGTCTTGTCACACCGTCTACTTTCGCGCCGCAGCCGTCTACGATGTTTCTCAGCTGTCTGTCGTTCATGTCAACGGCTCTTCTCCAAACGATTCTCTTGGTGTCGATATCCAGGGCATTACCCTGATAGATATGGTTATCGATCATGGCTGCCAGCAGGTTATTGGCAGCGCCAATGGCGTGGAAATCGCCGGTAAAGTGCAGGTTGATGTCTTCCATCGGCACCACCTGGGCATAGCCGCCGCCTGCTGCACCGCCTTTAACGCCAAAGACGG
>CALWLF010000022.1 GCA_944381455.1 uncultured Clostridia bacterium
TTATTATACTCTCTTTATGGAATTTGTCAAGCAGTTTTTTCAAATTTTCTATCTTTGTTCTGCTTTTCTCCTTCCAATGCCGTCGTTGTTTCCTGACGACAAGATATTATTATACACGGTTTTTCATCGATGTCAACACTTTTTTTCAACTTTTTTTTAAACGCAAAAACAGACACAGAGTCTGCTCTTTTCTCCCTGTGTCTGTTTTTGCCTTACAAGCAAAACCTTATTTCTGTTTTTTCTGTTTTGCTTTCATTTGTTTTTCTTTCTTTTCTACACCCATCTGATATTCGCTGGCAAATTCTGTTCTGTTTTTGCCGCAATCGGTGGTGTTGCAGTTACGGGTTTGTTCTGTTTTCTTATCCATGGCTCGTTCCTCCCATTTCTAAATAACCTACTGGCAAACAACTTGTTTGCAAACGTAGTATGGGAAAAAACCATATACTTTATACTGGATCTTGGGCCGCAGTTTTTTCCAACGGCAAAATCAATTTCTGTCCGCTGCAAATTCGATCGTTTTTCATTTTGTTAAACGACATGATTTCTTCCACATATTCTGCCGTTGTTTTTTCTTCTCCTTTATATTGGGATGCAATTTCCCATAAAGTATCTCCGGGATAAATGACAATGGTTTGATAATAAACTTCTTTTGCTTCCGGCTGTGCATCGGCAAAAGAGAATTTACCGGCCAATAAAACGCAAACAAACGTTAGAACAACAAAAACAAATTTTCTCATTTTGCACCTCCATCATAAACAACTGTTCCTTTATACTTCTAATATAAACGAACAAATATTCTTTGTCAAGAGAATTTTTCGTTTCTTTAGAACACAGGTTTGATTTTTTTTGCTGCCTATGCTATAATAAGGAAAATGCATTTGCAGGAAAACATCTTGGCATCCGGCTTTTTGGAATGCCATTTACTGTATGACAGATAAAATCATTTGATAGAGGTGATATTGTGCAGGATTTATCGGATAAGCAGAAACAAATTTTGGAATATTTAAAACAAGAAGTCAAAGAGCGGGGCTATCCCCCCTCCGTACGAGAAATTTGTGAAGCCACGGGGTTAAAGTCCACCTCCACCGTCCATGGCCATTTGGCCCGACTGGAGAAAAAAGGTTTCATCCGCCGCGATCCAACCAAGCCACGGGCCATTGAAATTTTAGACACTTCCCCTCTGGCCTCTTCTTCCCAAGAATTGGTGCAAGTGCCCATCGTTGGCACCGTAACAGCCGGCACCCCCATCTTGGCAGAAGAAAACATCATCGATACCTTTCCTCTGCCGGTGCAGTATGTCAGCAACAACAATGTGTTTATGCTGCGCGTCAAAGGCGAGAGTATGATTGAAGCCGGCATTTTTGACAAAGATTTAATTCTTGTTAACCAGCAAAGCGTGGCCAATAACGGTGACATTGTGGTGGCCCTCATCGAAGACTATGCCACGGTGAAAACTTTTTATCGGGAAAACGGCCATGTACGGCTGCAGCCGGAAAATGCGGCTATGTCTCCGATTTTCATTCGGGACTGCAAAATTTTAGGGAAGGTCATCGGCCTGTTCCGCAAATTTTAAGGAGGAAGTTCCATGTTTTCACTGTACCGAGTTGCCGCGGCATCCCCCCAGATACGGGTGGCCGATGTGGCTTTTTTGCAAGAGCAAATGATAAACCTGATGGAGAAAGCCAATGAGCAGAAGGTCTCTCTTTTGGTCTTTCCAGAGCTTTCCCTCAGTTCCTATACCTGCGGCGATCTGTTTTTTCAATCGTCCCTGTTGTCCCAATGCCAAGTGGCGTTATCTGCCCTGCTGGATCACTCCAAAGGCAGCTCTATGATCACAGCGGTGGGGATGCCCTTAGCCGTCTCCAACGCCCTTTATAATTGTGCCGTCTTTTTTCAAGATGGCTTTATTTTAGGCGTGGTTCCTAAAACCCACATCCCCAATTATCAAGAATTTTATGAAAAGCGCTGGTTCGCTTCCGGTCTTCAGTGTCAGAAAACTTCCGTGTGCCTTTGCGGCCAGATGGTTCCCTTTGGCACCGATTTATTATTTACCAATACTGCCCAGCCGGAGCTGACCATTGGGGCAGAAATTTGCGAAGATTTATGGGCGCCCATCCCGCCCAGCAGTTTTCAGGCCCTGCAAGGCGCCACTGTTTTGGTCAATCTCTCTGCCAGCAACGAACTGGCCACAAAACCAGATTACCGCCGCCAGCTGGTGGCACAACAGTCCGCTGCCACCGTTTCCGCCTACGTCTACGCTTCTTCCTCCATGGGAGAATCCACCCAGGATACTGTTTTCAGCGGCCATTGCCTGATTTCCGAAAACGGCGCCCTGCTGGCCGAAAGCCAACGGTTTCAGCAGGAAAACCAGCTGACCATTGCCGATGTGGACTTGGAATTGCTGGCAAACGACCGCCGGAAAAATACATCTTTTTCCCAGCCGGAGCTTACCCTGCCGCCTGTCAGACGGATTTCTTTTACTCAGAATGAAACAACGGCCGACGATTGCCTGCGCACCGTTTTGCCCCATCCGTTTATTCCTAAGGAAGATTCGTTCCTCCACGCCCGCTGCGAAGATATTTTCCGCATCCAAGTGGCCGGCCTTGCCAAACGGTTTTTGCACACCCATGCCAAAACCATGGTTTTGGGCATTTCCGGCGGCTTAGATTCCACGCTGGCGCTGTTGGTGGCAGCAAAGGCTTGTGATTTTATCGGCGTAGACCGCTCTGTTATTTTGGGCGTCACCATGCCGGGCTTTGGCACCACCGACCGCACCTACCAAAACGCCTTGGCTTTGATGGATGCGCTGGGCGTAACAAAACGAGAAATTTCCATTGCCAATGCCGCTTTGCAGCATTTTCAAGACATTGGACACGATCCCCAGATCCATGACGTTACCTATGAAAATACCCAGGCCCGGGAACGGACGCAAGTTTTGATGGACTTGGCCAACTGCAACAACGGCTTTGTCATCGGCACCGGCGATTTGTCAGAGCTGGCCTTGGGCTGGGCCACCTATAACGGCGACCACATGTCCATGTATGGCGTCAATGCCGGCGTACCCAAAACGCTGGTGCGGGTGCTGGTGCGCCATGTGGCCCAATCGGGCACTGTCAGCGCCGAAGCCTCCCGCGTGCTGGAAGACGTGCTGGATACGCCAGTCAGCCCGGAACTGCTGCCGCCTGACAACGACGGCAACATCCAGCAAAAAACGGAAGACATCGTAGGCCCTTATGAGCTCCATGACTTCTTTTTATACTATGTGGTGCGCTTTGGTTTCTCTCCGGCCAAAATACTGTATTTGGCCCAGCTGGCTTTTACTGGGCAGTATGACCGCCAAACCTTGTTGAAATGGCTGAAAAACTTTTACCGCCGGTTCTTCCAGCAGCAATTTAAGCGCTCCTGCCTGCCAGACGGACCAAAGGTCGGCACCATCAGCCTTTCTCCCCGCGGAGATTGGCGCATGCCAAGTGACGCCGAAAGCACGTTGTGGCTTGCTCAGTTGGAAACTTTGGAATAAGCATAAAACTCATATCAAAAAGCCTTCGGTCGCAAAACCGAAGGCTTTTTTCATACATCTATACCGGAAAATAAGAAAAGCAGGAATCCTTGTGGCACAAAGGATTCCTGTTTTCTTTTTCCGCAATGTCGTTTTCTTCTATGGACTGTTAGTACAGCTTCTCGCTTTTTCCTCTCCCTATCCATACAACCCAAAAAAGCCCATTTCATAACAGAAATGGGCTTTTTGATCAATGAGATTCTTCAGAAAACATCTTATTCTTCTGTTGCAGCTTCTTCGGAAGAAACTTCCGTTGGGCCTTCTACAGGAGCATCTGCTTCTCTCTTGCTCAAGCTGATTTTCTTTGCTTCTGGATTAACTTCCAGTACTTTGACACGGATGGTTTCGCCGATGGTCAATTCATCTTCTGGTTTTACCACGTGTTTGTTGGCAATCTGAGAAATGTGAACCAGACCGTCTACGCCAACTTCCAGTTCCACAAAAGCACCAAATGGTACCATGCGAACGACTTTGCCTTCCACAATGGAGCCAACTGGATATTTTTCTGCGGCTTTGTTCCATGGGTTTTCGGTTACGTCTTTCAAAGACAGAGAGATTTTGCCTTTTTCTTTGTCTGCATCCAGCACAACCACTTCTACGGTGTCGCCTTCTTTCAGAACTTCTCTTGGGTTAGAGATACGGCCCCAGCTCATTTCAGAGATGTGGATCAAGCCGTCAATGCCGCCCAGGTTTACAAATGCACCAAAGTCGGTCAATCTGCTAACGGTACCGGTGATCTTCTTGCCTGCTTCCAGCGTAGCAAACAAAGCTTCTCTCTTGGCAGCATTTTCTTTTTCAATCAAAGCTCTGCGGCCGCCGATGATGCGGTGTTTGCTTCTATCCATTTCAATGATATTGAAGGTCAGGGTCTGGCCTTTATATACGCTCAAATCTTCCACAAAACGGTTGGAAACCTGAGAAGAAGGAATGAACACTTTGACACCATTTACCATGGCAATGATGCCGCCTTTCACAGCGTCAGAAACTTTGCCTTCCACAGGCGTGCCTTCTTCAAATGCTTTTTGCAGGTCTTCCCAGCCTTTCATGCTTTCCAGTCTCTTTTTGGAAAGCTGTACGTTGCCGTCGCCGTCGTTGACACGAACAACAAATACTTCGATTTCGTCGCCAGGCTGCAATTCTTTGCTTGGCAGAACATTGCGGTCACTGCTGTATTCATCTCTGGCAATAATACCGTCCGATTTGTAACCCAGGTTGACAGAAACTTCTTCGTTGGAGATACTGATGACAGTGCCTTTTACGATATCGCCTGTATGCAATGTCACAAAAGACTCATCCAGCATTTGCTGAAAGCTCATTTCTTCTTCTCCACCGTTCGTCTGTACTGCTCCGTTTAAATTTTCACTCATAACACAAATAGCCTCCTTTATTATCGCCGATGGTGTAGACGCACCAGCAGTTATTCCAATTTTATCATTTCTGTCAAAATTATTCAACACTAAATCTGCAAAACTTTCAATATTATAAGTATTTCTACAATTTTTCCTACAAATTTCGTATAGTTTTTGCGTATTGGAGCTGTGTTTGTCACCTATGACAATCATTTTATCCACTTTTTGGGATAATTGAACAGCTTCTTTTTGTCTTGTTTCCGTTGCCGAACAAATGGTATTGTGCACATTGAGAGAAAGTCCCTTGGCGTAAAGCGCCTGGAGCACCTCCTCAAAAAGGCTTTTGCGAAATGTAGTCTGCACCACAACACTGTACTTTTTTTCCGGATCAAAGGACGTGTTTTCTGCCTGTTCCACCGTTTCCACAATCACTGCATCGCTGCACCAGCCGCGAATTCCCTGGATCTCCGGATGCACTGGATTGCCTACGATGATGATGCCATCGCCTGCCTGTTCTCTTTCCTGGACAATGTGATGGATTTTCTTTACAAAAGGACAGGTGCCGTCAATGAGTTTAAGTCCCCGTCCATCAATGGCATCATAAACGGCCTTTCCCACCCCGTGGGAACGGATGACAATGGTGCTGCCTGCTTCAGCCTCTGCCACATCTTCCACCACAAAGACGCCTTTTTCTTCCAAGTCTTTTGTAACCGTTTTATTATGAATGATCGGCCCATAGGTATAAATTTTGCCCGTGCCAATGGCGCCTGTCACAGCCTCCATGGCACGGTTAACGCCAAAGCAGAAGCCGGCCGATTTAGCCAAAATAATTTCCATTGTTCTTACGCCTCCATTTTTTCTTTGACCAGGGCAAGGATTGCTTCTTTCACCTGGGCAATGGTCATGTGGGTGCTGTCAATTTCCACGGCATCTTCTGCCTTGCGTAAGGGGTTATGTTCCCGGTTGGTGTCGTTTTCATCTCGTTTTCGAATTTGCATCAGCACCGTTTCAAAATCAGCCTTCTGGCCATTTTGCTCCAGCTCGCCCACCCGGCGTTTGGCCCGTTCTTCAGCTGTAGCCACCAAATACACTTTAACCTGAGCATCCGGCAGCACATGGGTGCCAATATCCCGGCCGTCCATGATGACGTTTTGCCCCCGTGCCATCTGCCGCTGCAAATCCACCAGTTTTTCTCTCACCGCAAGCAGCAGCGCCACATCAGAAGCCCCCTGGCCCACTTCCTGGGTGCGGATGGTGGTGGTCACATCTTCTCCATCCAAAAAAACTTTCATCTGCCCCGCTTCCCGTTTCAGTTCCATGGTAAAACCAGGCAGAGCGGCCTCCACCGCCGCCCCATCCTTAGGCGAAATACCGTTTCTCAGACAATACAGGGAAACGGCCCGGTACATGCCCCCCGTGTCAATATAAACAAAGTTCAGTTCCTTGGCCACTTCCTTAGCCACCGTGCTTTTGCCGCTTCCTGCCGGTCCGTCAACGGCAATGGCAAAAGCTTTCTTAGCCGCCTTGGCCGCCAGATCCGGCCGTAGTACCTTTGCTCCGCCCAGATAGACATGATGGGCCTGGCTTTGCTTCTTGCCGTTTTCTGCCCACAAATTGGCCCGGATACAGCGAGGCAGAGAGCCTTCCACATACATCTCCTGCACACAGCTCAGCGCCGCTTCCGTCAATCCCACTTTTCTTGCTGCCACGGCCGGATAGGCCGCATCCAAGTCTTTGGTCACGGTAAATTGCAGCGCCACCACCTCTTCCAACGCCAGTTCATTTTCTTCCAATATCTGCCGCACCAGCGCTTCCGATTCCTTCCAAATGGATTCCTTCGTATTTTCCGCCTGTACGGCGCCGCGAATACAAATCATATCATTCACCCTCTCCGCCTGCATGCCGCCCGGCTGCATAGCCTGTGGCAAAGGCAATCTGTAAATTAAATCCGCCGGTATATCCGTCCAAATCCAGCACTTCACCGGCAAAATAAAGTCCCCGCACCAGTTTGCTTTCCATGGTGGATGGATTCACCTCGTCCACATCCACGCCGCCTTTGGTCACCACGGCCTGTCCAAACCCATGGGCTCCCGTCACCGAAAGAGGCAGCGCCTTCAATAGCCCCAGCAGCCGTTTTCGCTCCTCCTTGGTGATGCTGTTCACCTTCTTTTCCGGCATAATGCCGCTCAAATCAATCATCACCGGAATCAGTTTTTTCGGCAGCAGCGCATCTAAGGCATGGGAAAACTGCTTGTTGGGTATCTTTTCAAAATCCCGCAGCAGCCGCAAATCCAGCTCTTTTTCGCTCAAAGCCGGCTTTAAATCTATCTTTAACGTAATATTTTCTTCAAAATGGCCAATCAAATGGCGGCTGGCGCTTAAAATCACCGGGCCGCTGACGCCAAAATGGGTAAAAAGCAGCTCGCCAAAATCGTCGTACAGTCTTTTGCCCTGCTTGTTTTCCATCACAATCTTCACGTTCTTTAACGTCAAACCCATCAGCTGGGCGCACCAGCTTTCCCGGCAGCGCAAAGGAACAAGGGATGGGGCCAGCGCCGTTACCTTATGGCCGCAGGCCCTGGCAAAGCCATAGCCATCTCCTGTGGAACCGGTGCCGGGATAAGAAAGGCCGCCGGTGGCCACAATGACGGCATCAGCTGCCTTTGTTTCGCCGTTTTTCAGGCGAATTCCCGTCACCCTGCCTTCTTCCACCAGCACCTGGGCCACTTCTTTTTGCAGATGCAGCCGCACCCCCGCTTTGCGGAGAAACCGCTCCATGGCTTGGGCCACATCGGCCGCCTTGTCGCTGACGGGAAACACCCGGTTTCCCCGCTCCACCTTGGTTTTTACGCCCAGCTCCTCAAAAAAAGCGATGGTGCTTTGGCTGTCAAAGCCATAAAGGGCACTGTAAAGAAAATAAGGATTGCCGGGGATATTTTCCAGGTGCGTTTCCACGTCGCTGTCATTGGTGATGTTGCAGCGCCCCTTGCCTGTGATATAAATTTTCTTTCCCACCAGCGTATTTTTTTCGTATAAGTCCACTTGGTGCCCAAGCTTTGCCGCTTGTCCTGCTGCCATCATACCAGATGGCCCGGCGCCAATGACTGCAATCTTTGCCATACTCCTTCTCCTTTACAGTACGCCATTATTCAAATGGGAAAAATCGTTTAATACCCGCAGCAAATTGCCCCGGTCCGGCCGCACCTCCACAATGGAAATGGAAGTGTTATCAATCCATGTTTTGTTGTACCAGGAACCTGTAAAACCCATCAAATGCCGAATGATCAGCCGGACAATGCCGCCATGGGAAACAATGACAATATTTTTGCCATCCTTCCCCGCCAAAACTTCCGCAAGACCTCTTTGGATGCGCTCGGTTACATGATCAAAGGATATTTCTCCCGGAAACGTCCCTTCTTCCGGGTTGGCAATGAAAGTATGAAAGGCGTCACCGTAGGCAGCGGCAATTTCCTTGGCTGTCATCCCTTCCCAGGCGCCAAAATTGATTTCTTTGAAATTTTCATTATACTGCAACGAAAGTCCCGTGGCATCAGCAATGCACTGGGCCGTTTGAATGGCCCGGCGCAGCGGTGAAACATAAATCTCATCCACCGAAATGGTGGCAAAGCGCTTTCCCAGTTTCCTCGCCTGCGCCTCCCCTTCCGGCGAAAGCGGAATGTCCGTCCAGCCCTGAAACCGCTTTTCTTTGTTCCACTCCGTTTCCCCATGGCGAATTAAGTATAACCTGTTCATTTCTGTCGTTCCTTTCTCCTCAGATACATTCCTTTGAGTATATCATAAAAACTTCGTTTCCGCAACGAGATTACCCCCTTGCAAAGGCCACTTCTTTATGCTATGCTAGGCTGAAACGAAAGGAGTGTCCCCATGAAACATATTCGTCCCAACACCGTCTGTTTGATTTTGCTTGCGCTTTTGTTTATCTGGCAGTTTCTGCTGCCGAAAGATTTTTCTGCTGCCGCCCGGGGACTGGACACCCAAGCGGTAACTGCCTGCCGCGTGGAAATTTATCAGCCCAAAGAAGGCGAAACAGATCCTCAGCCCCAATGTTATCACATCGATCCTGCTTCTGACACCTTTGCCTCTCTGATGCAGCAGCTTTCTTCCAACAGCTACCGAAAACAAATTGCCAATATGATGGGCGGCGGCAACCGCAGCGGCTATTCCCCTTCCATCTACCCTTACGGCATCATTTATCTGGACCAGCAGGACCAATCTTACACCATCTTGCTGTATGGCAAAGACATGGCCTTTGGCAAAGAAGGCAGCCGACTGACCGACTTTACTCCGTCTGGCGGAGATGCTTTTCAAACCGGCCTGTTAAGCTGGATCGCCCAAGAAGTGCCAGCAGCGGCTCCTGATGCCGCCGCACCGTAACTCTATGTCTTGGAACAAAAAACCTCTCCAGTTTCTGTCTTGAAACGGAGAGGTTTTTGTTACGAATTTTTCAAACGGAGCACTTCTTCTTCTGTTAAAAACCGATATTTTCCTTTGGCCAAGTCTCCCAGCTCCACATCTCCCGTTGCCACACGTTTCAGTGTTGCAACGGGATGTTTGACTGCCTCACACATTTTTCTCACCTGCCGGTTACGCCCTTCAGTAATGGTGATGCGGCACATGGTGTATTTGCCCAAATCTTCTAAAATTTCCAATTTGGCCGGTTCCGTCCGCCGCCCGTCAATCATCACGCCCCATTTAAATTGGTTCACGGCGTTTTCATCCGGGCGCCCAAAGACCTTGGCCAGATATACTTTTTCAATCTTGTGCTTGGGATGAGTCAAGTGATAGGTCAGCTCTCCGTCATTGGTCAACAGCAATAGCCCTGACGTATCATAATCCAGCCGGCCCACCGGCACAATCCGCTCTGGGATTTTTTTCACCAAATCCATCACCGTCGGCCGGTCAAACTGATCTTTCACTGTGGTTACATAACCTTCCGGTTTATGGAGCATTACATAAACAAAATGAGCATTAGGCACCACTTTTTTCCCGTTATAGCAAACTTCGTCTGTTTTATCATCCACTTTTGTTCCGAGGGTAGTCACCACCGTGCCATTGACCGACACCTTTCCGGCCAAAATCAATTCTTCTGCTTTCCGTCTGGAGGCCACACCGGCATCGGCCAAAAACTTTTGTAATCTCACTTCCATGCTTTTCCCCCCATCGTTCCGTTTCTCCAACGGTACTGTCCATTTTACGCGTTCCAGTTATAGTATACTGGCAAAAGGGATAAAAAGCCAGTCATTTTGTAATTTTTTTAAATAACTTTTCAAATTTCGTTCCTTTACTGCCGATTTCGCTGTTATTTCTGTGGAAAAGACCAAATTTCCTCTTTCATCCAAAACCGAAATATGGCCCAGCACTTCTCCCTCCTCCACCGGAGCCGGCACCTGCTTGCTGCAAACCACCTGGGTGGAAAAGGTTTCTCCTTCCAGCGCCAGCACCTGCCCCTGATCAATCGCCACATCCACCTGTGCTTCTTCTCCTCGCTCCACAGCAACCGGAGCCAGGGACACTTCCGGCGATATGGCATCCACATAATGACAGTTGGAAAACCCATAGTCCAGAACCGCCTTGGCGTCTTTCCATTTTTGTGCCTGGCCGCTGCTGCCCCAGCCCGATTGCAGCACCACCGCAATCAGCTTCACACCCTCTCGCTCCGCCGCCCCCACAAAACATTGCCCGGCCAAATTAGTAAACCCCGTCTTAACGCCAATGGCCCCGTCATATTCTTGCAGCAACCGGTTTTTGTTGGAAACGGTGAAGGTTCTGCTGCCATCACAGCTGGAAAAAGTATAGGAAGGCGTCTGGATGAGGGCGCAAAAATCGGGATTTTGTAATGCCGCCGCCGTCATCAGCGCCAAGTCGGCTGCCGTGCTGTGGTTTCCACCTTCGTCTAAGCCGTTGGGTGTGGTAAAGAAACTGTCTTTGGCTCCCAACTGGGCTGCTCTTTCGTTCATCTGCTGGGCAAATCCTTCCACACTGCCGCCCACAGCTTCTGCCAGCACAATGGCTGCATCATTGCTGCTTTCTAACATCAGCGGGTATAATAAATCGCCCAGATAGTAGGTTTCGCCTTCTTTTAGCCCCAGATGCACCTTGGGCGCCGCCTGTGCCCGTGCACTGACGGTCACTTCTTCTTCCAAATTTCCTTCTTCCAGCACCAAAAGCGCCGTCAAAATTTTGGTGGTGCTGGCAATGGGCAGCGGCTCTGTTCCATTTTTTTCCCAAAGAATGCGTCCTGTGCTGCCATCGGCCAGCACGGCACTTTTGGCCGCCACAGAAACCGGCGCAGCCAAAGCCTCGTTTCCAGACAAAATCATAAGAAGACAGATCATCAGAAAACCCGTCATTCGTTTCATCCCACACACCTCTTTTTGTCGTTAGTATGGCAAAAAAGGAAAAAACCATACAAAAAACAGTATCAATTCCAGGATCGATACTGTTTTTTCGTCTTTATTGTTTTGCCAGCGCCTTCACTTCATCAAAGGTTTTTACCACCGACTGTTTTGGCGGCTGCGTTGTCATAGAAATCACATAAATCAATGCCGAAGCAATCAAGAAAGCCGGCAGCAATTCATACATCTGGAACAAAACCACATCAGGGAATGTTCTTTCCAGGAAGTTCCAAACAAGCACGGTCAATGCGCCGCCCACCATGCCGGCCATGGCGCCATACCGGTTCATTCTCCGCCAGAAAACGGAAATCAAAATCACAGGCCCAAAAGAAGCCCCCAAACCGGCCCAGGCATTGGCCACCAGCCCAAACACCGAGCTGTTGGGATCAAAAGCAATGGCCACAGCCACAACAGATACTAAAATGACAGAAATACGGCCTGTCCGCAGTTTCTGGTCATCGGTGGCTTTTTTGTTGAAATACTGGTTATAGATATCTTCGCTGACCGAGGCAGCCGTTACCAGCAGCTGGCTGTCAGCCGTCGACATGCTGGCAGCCAAAATGGCAGCCAGGAAAATCCCAGCCAGCACAGCAGGGAACATCTGGTTTACCATCAGCATAAACACCTGCTCGCTGTCTCCCAGTGGTGCATCCATGAAATATAACCGGCCCAATACGCCGCAGATGACAGAAGCCACCAGCGTAATGGCAACCCAGATGATGGCAATCCGGCGGGAATACTTCAGTTCTTCTGGATCTTGAATGGCCATAAAACGAACCAAAATATGCGGCTGGCCAAAATAACCCAAGCCCCAGGCCAGGTTCCCAACAATGGCAATGCCAGAAACGGCCCCGGCGCTGCCGGTTGCTTTGGTCAGGCTTAAAAAGTGGGGATCAATGGCGTTCAATTCTCCCACAATATGGTTGACGCCGCCCAGCTCCACCACCGCATACACCGGCACCACCAGCAAAGCAAAAAACATCAGCGTCCCCTGGATTACGTCCGTCCAGGAAACGGCTAAAAATCCGCCTAAAAACGTATAGCCAATGATGACGATGCCGCCCAAAATCAGCGCGTACTGATAAGGGATCTTCAACAGCATTTCAAACAGTTTTGCACCTGTGGAAAACTGCGCTGCCGTATAAACCGTAAAAAAGATAATAATCACAATAGCCGGGATCAAACGCAAAATACCGCTGTTGTCCTCAAACCGTTTTTCAAAATAATCCGGCAGCGTCAAAGCATTGTTGGCCTTTTCTGTATAAATGCGCAGCCGTTTGGCCAGGATTTTCCAGTTGGCATAAGTCCCAATGCCAAGGCCGATGGCCACCCAACCTGCTTCCACACCGGCCAGATACGCTGCCCCCGGCAAACCAACCAACAGCCATCCGCTCATATCCGATGCCTGAGCCGAAAGGGCCGTACTCCATTTGCCCAGCTTTCTGCCCCCCAGCACATAGTCCTGAAAGCCTTCGTTTTTCTTGTAGGTGACAATGCCTACTGCCAGCATAGCCAGCAGATAAGCAATCAAAATCACCAACTTAATGATTTCACTGCTTCCCATCTTTTCCTTCTCCTTTTTCTTCTCGTATTTTCTTGTAAACAACTTTCTCCTATTTACAAATTGGCTTTATTATATCAAATTCGCCGGAGGCTTTCAAGAGATTTTGCATAATAATGATACAAGGTGGTGTTTTCTGCCGAATATTTTAAAATAACAATTCCAATCCGCATCATTTTCACAAAAAAACATCCACCCGCCTAGCGGGTGGTTTTTCCTATGCGGGCATAGCCCTATGTTCTTCGCTTATGCGTAAACGCATAACCTAGCCTGCCAACTGCGTGTCTGTTACTTGCTACCCTTAAAAGG
>CALWLF010000023.1 GCA_944381455.1 uncultured Clostridia bacterium
ATTGGCAGCGTTGCAAATGCAAATTGCCCTTGTAGATCGGCTTGCAGAAGAAATTGAACGGATTAACAACGCGCCTGTTATCAACCGGGAAAGCAAGAGATTATCCCATTCCTTGAAACAGGCAGAAAAGCAGCTAAAACAGTACAATGACGCTTCCGACAGCTTGTACCTTGATTGGAAAAGCGGTGAGATTACCAAAGAGGAATATCGCCGCTTGAAAGGCAAGATTGCAGAACAGATACAACAGCTTGAAGCGAACATCTCCTATCTGAAAGAGGAAATGCAGGTAATGGCTGATGGTATCGGAACCGACGACCCGTATCTAACCGCCTTTCTGAAATACAAAAACATTCAGAGCCTTAACCGCGGGATTATGGTTGAACTCATAAAAGCGGTTTGGGTGCATGAGAACGGGGAAATAACGGTTGACTTCAATTTTGCCGACGAGTACCAGCGAATTATTGATTACATCGAGAATAACCACAACGTTATCCGAGTGATTGAGAACAAGGCAATCTAACGGCTTGCCTATTCAACACAAAGGAAAATCTAATGTTGTGCATAAATAAACGGCTCTGCGGCGCCCGTGGCTCCTGTGGCACCCGTTGGGCCAGTCTGCCCGTCTTTTCCTGCCGGTCCCGCTGCCCCAGTCACACCCGCAGCACCGGTTTTCCCCGGTTCCCCTGTGGCGCCCGTGGCTCCTGTTGGGCCCGTCGCCCCTGTTGGGCCTGTATCTCCCCTTGGCCCAGTGGCGCCCATCGGCCCGGTGGCGCCTTGTTCTCCCGGAATTCCTCTTTGCCCCGGTTCTCCTGTGGCGCCCGTCGCCCCGGTGGCTCCCGTTGCACCGGCGGCGCCCGTGGCACCCGGTGCCCCTGTTGCTCCTGTTGCGCCTGTTGCACCTGTTGCACCAGTTGGCCCCGCTTTTCCTGCAGGTCCAGTCACACTGATGCAGCTTGAGGCACAATTCCATCCAGACACGCAGGGGCAATTTGTACAAAACCAATGCCAAGTCCATTTCTTTTGTTCCCAGGAATTTGTATGGCAATACCAATACATGTTCACTCCACCTTTCTGCCCCATCCTGTTTTACTGTATGCCACCTGCCCTCTTTGGTGCCTGTTAAAATTACAGGGCGGTAAGCCCATCAGGCCGTACCGCCCCGCATGTTTTTGCATCATTTGCATGTTTTGGTGCAGGCATGCAGTTTCACTATCGTTAAAGTCACATGCCCGTCAAACACTTCGCAGGAGCCATGATAGTACAGAGAAAACGTAGTAGATTCCTCTGCCTCCAAAATCAAATGTGCCGATCCGCAAGCTGTAGAGTCTTTTGTTCCTGTTACAAAGCAAACGCCTGTTTCTGGATGAGATGCCCCGTTATAATAAGGCGTCACCTTCATTTCGTCCGGCTTGGGATAAAAAGCAGAAACTTGATAAGAAATCAAGTACGTTCCTGCACAAAGGGTAATGGTATCTCCGCACTGGAGAGAAATTTGATGGGTGCAGTCTTTCACCACCGGAAACAGCTCTATTTTTCTGCCTTTTTGAAAATGGCATTGACCATTTAAGAAAAAGGCAAAGCTATCCGGCAGCTGCATGCCCGGGTTTCCCGTGGCGCCGGTCGTTCCTGTGGCGCCTCTGCTGCCCACAGAGCCTGCTGCCCCGGTCCGTCCTGTAGGGCCGGTCGCACCTGTCAGCCCTGTGGCCCCTGTCGCTCCCGTTGCGCCGGTTGCTCCCGTGGGACCAGTTGCGCCAGATTCTTCTGCCAGCAGCGCCTTTGGCTGAAGCGTTTCCTCTTGGGCCATGGCCAGAACAAGTTTGTTCCTGTAGTCCTTTGCCAGTTGGCCATTTTCTTTCTCCAGCCTTCCTTCGTATCCCCACAATTCTTTCAACCTCAACACTCCCTTTCTTATTTTGTGGTGATACTGCATCTTATTCGACAAAACACCTTTTGTGTCGATTTTTTCCGCCTTTTTTCGCAAAAAAAGAACAAAGTTTTTGCGGCTTCCTTGCGCCAAAAAAACTTTGTTCTCTTCTCTTAAGCAAATACGCAGTACTGCGCCATATAGGCTTCCATGCTTTGAAGCACTTCGGCATATTCTGCCTTGCCTTTCAAATATTCATAAATATCCTGCACCGTCACAATGGCATGTACGGTGATGCCAAAATCTTCTTTCACTTCCATCACAGCTGTTTTGCCTGGGTTTTGCCCCACTTCGCAGCGGTTGACGGAAATGAACATATCTTTCACCGAAACCTTGGCTGCGCCCTGTAAAATCGGCATGGTTTCCCGGATGGCCGTGCCGGCCGTAATCACGTCTTCAATGATAATTACCCGGTCGTTATCTTGTGGTTTGTAACCCACCAAAGAACCGCCTTCGCCATGGTCTTTCACTTCTTTTCGGTTAAAGAAATAGGGTTTATCCATGTCATGTTCCGTAGCCAAATACGCTGCCGTGGCCGCTGCCAGAGGGATGCCCTTGTAGGCCGGGCCAAACATGGCGTCAAATTCGTCCCCAACGGTTTCTTGAATCAGCTCGCCATAAAACTTGGCCAGCGTTGCAATCTGTTTGCCGGTTTTATAGTTTCCGGTATTGATGAAATATGGTGTGTTCCGGCCGCTTTTGGTCACAAAGGAACCAAACCGCAGCACATCCGATGCCATCATAAATTCAATAAATTCCACTTTTTTTGCGCTTAACATCCTGTTTCTCCTCTCAATCAATGATTCCTCTGATTTCGCTCAAATCCATGATGTTGTTTTCTTCCATAAACCGCTCAATGCCTTCGGCCACTTCCACTGTGGCAAAAGGATTGGCAAAATTGGCCGTTCCAACGGCAACCCCAGTGGCCCCGGCCATGATAAATTCGATGGCGTCTTCCCAAGTGGAAATACCGCCCATGCCAATGATGGGCAAATCCACGGCCTTGGCCACCTGATACACCATCCGCACAGCCACCGGCTTAATGGCCGGGCCGGAAAAACCGCCCACTTTGTTGGCCAGTACCGGTTTGCGCTTTTTGATATCAATGCGCATGCCCAAGAGCGTGTTGATGAGGGACAGCCCATCGGCGCCGCCGGATGCAGCCGCTCTGGCGATTTCTGTAATATCGGTAACGTTTGGCGTCAGTTTTACAATCAGCGGCTTTTTGGCAACTTTTTTCACTTCTTTGACCACTCGTTCTGCCATCTTGGGATCGGTGCCAAAGGTAATGCCCCCGGCAGATACGTTGGGGCAGGAAATATTCAGTTCGAATAAATCCACATCGGCTTCGCTCAGCTTTTCTGCCACAGCACAATATTCTTCCACCGTATGGCCGCAGAGGTTGACCACAATTTTCGTATCAAACTGCCGCAAAAACGGAATATCTTCTTCCATAAAATAATCGGCGCCAGGGTTTTGCAGCCCCACGGAATTGAGCATTCCGCCATAGGTTTCGGCAATGCGGGGGGCGTTGTTGCCCTTCCAAGGTTCGGCGGCCACCCCTTTGACGGTGACTGCCCCAAGCTTGTTTAAATCCACAAACTCGCCAAATTCTTTTCCGCTGCCAAAGGTGCCGGAGGCCGTGGTCACCGGGTTTTTCCAGGTAACCCCTGCAATATTGACGGAAAGATTGACTTGTCTCATTCCCAAATCACCTCATCTCCATAAAACACCGGGCCGTCTTTACATACTTTCAAGTGCTGCCAGTCCTGTTCGCCTTGTTTTTGGATTTTCACCACGCACCCAACGCAAGCGCCAATACCGCAGGCCATCCGCTCTTCCATGGAAACTTGGGGGCGGATGTTGTTTTTCAATGCCCATTCTGTCACAAAGCGCAGCATGATTTTTGGCCCGCAGGCAAAGAGGTCGTCGCCTTTGGCCCCATCGTGTTCCATCAGCTGCACCACGTTGCCATGAAACCCAACGCTGCCGTCGTCGGTGGCCACATGCACCGTCGCCCCCACTTCTTCCAACCGGTCCAAAAGCACCGGATTGCTTCTGGCGCCCACATAGACGTCCACTTGGCCTTGGAGGCGCTTGGCCAGTTCCACCATGGGCGGAACACCAATGCCACCGCCCACCAAAATATGGCGTCCTTCGCCTTCCGGCAGGAAAAAGCCGTTGCCCAAAGGCCCCAGCACCTGCACTTCCTGCCCTTCGGTCATTTGGCTGAACCGTTCTGTGCCCTTGCCCACCACTTGGTACACCAGGCGCAGCGTTTCCTTTTCTTCGTCAATTTCGCAAATGGAAATGGGGCGGGGCAGCAAATGCGCCCCTTCCCCCGTATAGACGTTAACAAACTGGCCGGCCTTTGCTTCCTTGGCCATGGGGCCAACGGAAAGCACCATGGAAAAAATGTCCCCAGTCAAAGGCCGGTTTTCCAAAATTTCCGCCCAAATCATTTGTTTCATTTGATTTCCTCCAATGCAATCACATCCAAAGATTCCGTTGTGATGTCGCTTTCCATCACATCCAGCAAGGCGTTGACCGTATCCAGCGCCGTCAGCAGATGGATGGAGCTTTCTGCCGCTGCCCGGCGGATTTTAAAGCCGTCGCTTAAGGCGTCGTTGACTTTTCTTGGGGTGTTGATAATCAAATCGATCATGCCGCTGCGGACAATGTCCAGCACGTTTGGCACGCCTTCGCCGATTTTATGCACGGTGCTCACATGTTCAATGCCGTTTTCCTGCAAAAATCTGGCGGTGCCTTCCGTGGCCAAGAACCGATAGCCCAATGCCTGTAACCGTTTTGCGATAGGCAAAATCTCCTGCCGGTCAAAGGGTTTCACGGTAATGAGTGCCGTGCCGTTTTTCTTTGGCACCAGCATGCCGGAGGCAATAAAGCCTTTATAGAGGGCCCGTGTCAAGTTTTTGCCCACGCCCAGCACTTCGCCGGTGGAACGCATTTCTGGTCCCAGGCTCACTTCCACTTCCGGCAGTTTTTCTGTGGAGAACACCGGCACTTTGATGCAGACGGTGTCCGGTTCTGGGCAGATGCCGCTTTCATAGCCCAAATCTTTCAGCTTGGCCCCCAGCATCACTTTGGTGGCCAAATCAATGATGGGCACGCCGGTCACTTTGCTGATATAAGGCACCGTACGGCTGCTTCTTGGGTTCACTTCGATGATGTTCAGTTCCCCTTTGTATTCGATGAACTGGATGTTGACCATCCCAATGACTTCCAGTGCCAAAGCCACTTTTTTGGTCACGTCCATGATTTCCTGCTTGATTTTATCGCTGATATGCTGTGGCGGATAGATGGAGATGGAGTCACCGGAGTGAACACCGGCCCGTTCCAGGTGTTCCATGATCCCAGGAATCACCACATCGGTGCCGTCACAGATGGCATCCACTTCAATTTCCCGCCCCATCAGGTACCGGTCGATGAGCACTGGGTTTTTGCTGTCTTTGGCAAAGGCATCTTCCAGATATTTGGTCAGCTGCTCTTTATCGTAGGTGATTTCCATGCCCTGGCCGCCCAATACATAGGACGGGCGCACCAATACCGGAAAGCCCAGTTCTTCTGCTTCGGCCAAGCCTTCTTCCAAGCTCCAAACGCCTTTGCCCTTTGGCCGGCGGATGTCCAGCGTTTCCAGCAATTCATCAAATTTTTCCCGGTCTTCGGCGGCGTCAATCTGTTCCGGCTTGGTGCCGTAGATGGGGATGTTCATTTCCCTAAAGAAATTGGCCAGCTTGATGGCCGTCTGTCCACCAAACTGCAAAATCACGCCGTCCGGCTTTTCTTTTTCCACAATGTTCAGCACGTCTTCTTCCGTCAGCGGCTCAAAATACAGCTTGTCGGAAGTGTCAAAGTCGGTGGAAACCGTTTCCGGGTTATTGTTGATGATGATGGTTTCAATACCTGCTTTGCGCAAAGAAAGCACAGAATGCACGGAGCAGTAGTCAAACTCGATGCCCTGGCCGATGCGGATGGGGCCGGAGCCAATGACGATGACTTTTTTGCGGTTACTGATCACCGCTTCATCCACCTGGTCATAGGTGGAGTAATAATACGGTGTCACGGCTTCAAATTCCCCGGCGCAGGTATCTACCATTTTGTAGACAGGCATCATGTTATATTGTTTGCGCAGGGCATAAATTTCCGGCGCTTTCACACCCAACAGCATGGCAATGCCCTTGTCGGAGAAGCCGGTTTTCTTGTATGTCCGCAGCACATCTTCCGTCAGCTGGTCCAAAGTCATGCCCTTCAAGGCTTCTTCCATGTCCACAATCTTTTTGATTTTATACACAAAGAATTTGTCCATGCCCGTGATTTCGCAGACTTTTTCCACCCGGTATCCGCGGCGCAGCAGCTCTGCCAAGTCAAAGAGACGTTCATCGTCAGGCACAACCACTCTCTTTTTCAGCTGGGCCGTGGTTTTCGATTTGCTGTATGGCCGCTCCAGGGTATACTGGCCAATTTCCAGCGACCGCACACCTTTCAGCAATGCGCTTTCAAAGCTGTTGCCAATGCTCATCACTTCGCCGGTGGCCATCATTTTAGTGCCCAAGTTCCGTTTTGCGCTTTTGAATTTATCAAAAGGCCATTTGGGGATTTTGCAAACCACATAGTCGATGGCCGGTTCAAAGCAGGCAAAGGTCTTTTTCGTTACGGCGTTTTGGATTTCGTCCAGCCGATAGCCCAAAGCGATTTTGGCCGCCACTTTGGCGATGGGGTAGCCGGTGGCTTTGGAGGCCAAAGCGGAGGAACGGCTCACACGAGGGTTGATTTCGATGACGGCATAGTTAAAGCTGTTGGGATCCAGAGCAAACTGCACGTTGCAGCCGCCTTCAATTTCAATGGAGTCGATGATATCAATGGCGGCTTTTCGCAGCATCTGATATTCTTTGTCGCAAAGAGTCTGTGCCGGTGCCACCACAATGGAGTCGCCGGTGTGGACACCCACCGGGTCCACATTTTCCATGGAGCAAACGGTGATACAGTTACCGGCGCCGTCTCGCATCACTTCAAATTCAATTTCTTTCCAACCCTTGATGCTTCGTTCCACCAGCACCTGGCCCACACGACTTAAGTGGATGCCCTGAGTGGCAATTTCTCTCAATTCGTCTTCGTTTTCGGCAATGCCGCCGCCGGTGCCGCCCAAGGTATAGGCCGGGCGCACGATGACTGGGTAGCCAATCCGCTCGGCAAAGGAAACGGCTCCTTCCACCGTTGTCACAATATCCGATTCCACAATGGGCTGGTTGGTCCGTTCCATCAGCTGTTTAAAAGAATCCCGGTCTTCCCCTTCTTTGATAGATTCGATGGAAGTACCGATGACACGGACGTTATATTTTTCTAAAATGCCTTTGTCATACAGCTCGCAGCTTAAGTTTAAGCCCGTCTGGCCGCCCATACCGGCGATGATGCTGTCAGGACGTTCTTTGGCAATGACTTTTTCCAAAAATTCCACAGTCAGCGGCTCGATATAGGTGTCGTCGGCCATGTCCCGGTCGGTCATGATGGTGGCCGGGTTGCTGTTAACCAGCACCACTTCCACCCCTTCTTCTTTCATGGCCTGCACGGCCTGGGTGCCGGAATAGTCAAATTCTGCCGCCTGCCCAATGACAATGGGGCCAGAACCGATGACCAGCACTTTCTTGATGGTATTATCCTTAGGCATGATCGCCACCTCTTTCTACAATTTCTAAAAACCGGTCAAACAAATATCCGCTGTCCAATGGGCCAGGGCTTGCTTCCGGATGGAACTGCACGCTGAAAATGGGCAGTTTCGTATGGCGAATGCCTTCGATGGTGTTGTCGTTGATGTTA
The DNA here is from genome assembly GCA_944381455.1 of uncultured Clostridia bacterium. Classification (GTDB taxonomy): domain Bacteria; phylum Bacillota; class Clostridia; order Lachnospirales; family Anaerotignaceae; genus Neoanaerotignum. The sequence goes on from CALWLF010000023.1 coordinate 7,757, forward strand.
ACAAAGGAGGCCTCCACGTCCTTTGGCAGATCGCAAACCACATATTCATGGTTTTGGGAGGTGATATACACCCGGCCGGTTTTCAGGTCTTTGACCGGGTGGTTTCCGCCGTGGTGGCCAAATTTCATTTTTTTCGTATCGCCGCCCAAGGCCAAGCACAGGAGCTGGTTGCCCATGCAGACGCCAAGCAGCGGCTTTTTGCCAATGAGTTGGCGCACCGTTTCAATGACTTCCGGTACGCTTTTGGGATCTCCGGGGCCGTTGGAAAGGAACACAGCATCTGGATTCAAGTCCAAAATTTCTTCTGCCGTCGTAAAGGCCGGCAGCACCGTAATGCGGCATCCTCTGGCTTTCAAATCCCGCAAAATCCCGCTTTTGGTGCCCAAATCCAAAAAGGCAATGTGGCACCCAGAGCCTGGGATTTCGTATTTTTCGGCAATGGTGCATTCGCGGATGACGTTTTTGTTGGAATAAGTTTCAAATTTCATGGCAATCTGGCTGTCGGTCAAATCTTTGGCCCGGGTGGTGATGATGCCTTTCATGGTGCCATGGTCCCGCAGCACTTTCGTCAAGGCTCTGGTGTCCACCCCTTCAATGCCCATGACTTTGTTTTGTTTCAAAAAGCCGTCCAGGTCCATTTCGCAGCGCCAGTTGTTGGGAAAATCGCATTTTTCCCGCACCACAAAGCCCCGCAGCCTGGGGCGTTCGCTTTCCATATCGTCCAGATTGATGCCATAGTTACCAACAAGCGGATAGGTCATGGTCACAATCTGCCCGGCATAGGAAGGATCTGTCAGCAGCTCTTCATAGCCGGTCATTCCGGTGTTGAACACCACTTCCCCCACCGTTTCTTTCACATAGCCGAAGGCTTCGCCGTCAAAGCGCATCCCATTTTCTAAAATCAGCTGTGCTTTTATCGTCTTTTCCATCAAATACATCTCCTCAAATCCGATTTCATGTCAAGCACGGCGTCTTTGGCCGCCTGTGCAAAGTCTTTCTCGTCATATCTTCCCTTGTATTCTGCCTTTTGATGGGCCGCAATGATGCCGCGGGAAGAATTGACAATGGCGCCTAAGCCGTCTTTATCAAAGCAAACGGCCAAATCCTCGGCCTTACCACCCTGGGCGCCGTATCCTGGCACCAAAAAGAAGGTATGGGGCATTTGTTCTCTCAATTTTTTGGCCTGCGATGGATGGGTGGCCCCCACCACAGCCCCAATGGAAGAATAGCCGCTTTGGCCGATGAAGTCTTCGCCCCATTGGCTCACTAAGCTGCCCACGTGCTCGTACAAGGTTTTGCCGCCCAGATCCAAATCCTGCAGCTGGCCGCTGCCAGGGTTGGAGGTTTTCACCAGCACAAACAGCCCCTTGGCGTATTCTTTGCAGTTTTTAAAGTATGGTTCCACCGAATCCTGCCCCATATAAGGGTTCACGGTGATAAAATCTTCCTGATAAATCTCAAAGGGATGTCCGGCCACATCCACCCGGCCAATATGGCCGTCGGAGTAATTTTCTGCCGTGGAGGCAATGTCGCCCCGCTTGATGTCGCCAATGACAATGAGCCCCTTTTCCTTGGCATAGGCAATGGTTTTAATATAGCTTTCCATGCCGGCTGCTCCCAGCATTTCATACATGGCCACCTGAGGTTTGACGGCCGGAATAAAGGGACAAACGGCATCAATGATTTCTTTATTAAACCAGTAGAAGGCTTCTGCCACAGCCTTTGGGGTTTTCCCATACTGCTCAAAGCAGGCTTCCTGAATGAAAGAAGGGATAAAACTCATTCTGGGATCCAGCCCCACCACCGTGGGGTTTTTTGTTTCTTTGATTTTTTCAATCAATCGGTCAATGATCATTGCAGTACGCCCTCCTTCACTTGAAATACGCCGTCCACCATGGTATATTCCACCTTGCCCTGGACTTTCCAGCCGTCAAAGGGCGTGTTTTTGCCCATGGAGGCAAACTGTTTGGCTTCGATGGTATAGGTTTTTTCCGGATCAATGATGGCAAGATCGGCTACTTTTCCAACGGAAATATCGCCTTTTTCAATGCCCAGCAGTTTGGCCGGGTTGGTGCTCATTTTGGCCACCAGCTGCATGGGAGTCAGCCAATCGCCTTTCACCAGCACCGTATAGCCCAAGGTGAAGGCCGTTTCCAGCCCCACAATGCCAAAGGCTGCTTTTTCGTATTCGCAATTTTTCTCATCCTCGCTGTGGGGGGCATGGTCGGTGGCAATGATATTGACCACATCATCCTTCAATGCCTGGCGCAGCGCCAGCACATCATCCATGGACCGCAGCGGCGGATTCATTTTCGTATTGGCGTCATAATCCAGCACATCCCGGTCGCTTAAAGTAAAGTGATGGGGGCAGATTTCGGCGCTTACGTCCTGACCATGGTTTTTGGCATCTCGAATCAAGTCGATGCCGCCTTTGGTGGAAACATGGCACAGGTGCAGCTTGGCTCCTGTGGCCCGGGCCAAAATGATGTCCCTTGCAATGATCACATCTTCGCTGTCGTTGGAGATGCCCTTTAAGCCCAGCATGGTGCTTTGCACCCCGGCGTTCATGACGCCGCCGGCCACCAAAGACTTGTCTTCGCAGTGGCTCATCACTGGAATATTAAACATTTTGGAATATTTCATGGCCGTTTTCAACAGCCCTGCATTCATGACGCTCTTGCCGTCTTCACTGATGCCGCAGGCCCCGGCTTTGACCATCTGGCCAATGTTGGCCAGTTCTTCGCCCTTTTGGCCCTTGGTGATGGCGCCGATGGGCAGCACATGGCAGGCCCCTTCCCGTTCGGCTTTCAGCTTGATATATTCCACCATAATTTCGTTATCTACCACAGGATCGGTGTTTGGCATACAGCAGATGGTGGTAAAACCGCCCATGACAGCCGCCTGGCTTCCGGTGCGGATGGTTTCTTTATATTCAAAGCCCGGTTCTCTCAAATGCACATGCAGGTCAATGAAGCCTGGCACCACCCATTTGCCGGCAGCATCCACAACTTCGTCTGCTTCTGCCTGGATGTTTTCTGCCCACTTTGCCACTTTGCCGTCTTCCACCAGCACGTCCATCACTGCATCTGTATTTGTAGCGGGGTTAATCACACGGCCGCCTTTGAGTAATGTTTTCATTACTGAGTCCCTCCCTTTGCCAACAGTTTCAAAATGGCCATACGCACGGCCACGCCGTTTTTCACCTGAATGTTAATGACAGAATTGCCGCCGTCGATGACGTCGGTGGACAGTTCCACGCCGCGGTTGACGGGGCCTGGATGCATCACCAGCACGTCTTTTTTGGCATACTTTAAGATTTCACGGTTGATGCCAAATAATTCCCGATATTCCCCAATGCCTGGGAAATTGGTGGTTTTCTGCCGCTCAAACTGGATGCGAAGCCCCATCACCACATCGGCATCTTTCACTGCTTCTTTGATGTCGGATGTGGTTTTCACACCCAATAGACGAGCGCTGCCAAGCAGTGTGGAAGGCCCGGCCAGTGTCACATCGGCCCCCAGTTTTTGCAGTCCAAACACATTGCTTCTGGCCACCCGGCTGTGGGAAATGTCGCCGATGATGGCAACCTTCAGTCCCTCAAAGCTCTGTTTATATTCTGAAATGGTAAATAAATCCAATAACGCCTGAGTGGGGTGTTCGTTGGAACCGTCCCCGGCGTTGATGACATGGGCGTTGACGTTTCTGGCCAGCACATGGGGCGCCCCCGTGAGGGAGTTGCGCATAATCATCACTTCAATGCCCATCTGATCCAGCGTTTTCCCCGTATCAATCAAGCTTTCGCCCTTATTGACGGAACTGGTGGCAATGCCCAAATCCTGCACCGTTGCCCCCAGGTATTTTCCGGCCAGGGCGAAGGAAGTTTTTGTTCTGGTGCTGTTTTCATAAAACAAGGTCACAATGCTGGTATGGCGCAGCTCGTCCACCCGCAGGTGGGGATGGTCAATGCGCTGTTTCATGTCTTTTGCCACCGAAAGAATTTCCAAAATTTCTTCCTTTGACATGTCTCTTAATCCCAATACGTCTTTTCGGTTCAACATGTTGTTTCCCTCCCAAAACAAGTTTCCGTTTCCCGTCTGATTTTTTGCAAAAGAAAAGGCAATAAAAAGGGATGCTTTTCATTGCCGCTTGGATATAAAAGAAAAAGGAACTGCCGCAGGAACGTCAAAAAACATATGATTTTGAAAAAAGAAAGCACTTACCCCGCCAAAGTCCATATTGTTTTTGTACTTGGCAGATAAATGCTTCATCATCGTCGTTCCTCCCATTTGCAGTTGCGTTCGTGCAGACGAAGTCTGCTCACATTGCCCAATATCATAACACAAAAAGAAATACCTTGTCAAGAAAAAATCCGACAAAAACCTTCCAAAACCTTCCCTTCTTCTTTTGCCAAAAACGTCCTCGTTTTTCCTATTTTATCACAAAGTGCCCGTTCTTTTCAAGCCGCCTGGCGAAAAAGAATTGCAATTTGAAATAAAACTACATATAATAGGAAAAGAATATCGAAACGCTGAAAAAGAAAGGATTTGTGTACTTTATGGCAGCACCGTTATTAGAAGAAATCAACAAAAGACGAATTTTCGGCATCATCTCCCACCCCGATGCCGGTAAAACCACTTTAACAGAAAAACTGCTGCTCCATGGCGGCGCCATCCGGGAAGCCGGCACCGTCAAAGCCAGACGAAATTCTAAATTTGCCACCTCCGACTGGATGGAGATTGAAAAACAGCGCGGCATTTCCGTCACCTCTTCGGTGATGCAGTTTGAATATGACGGCAAAACCGTTTCCATCATGGACACCCCCGGCCATAACGACTTCGGGGAAGATACCTACCGTATTTTGACCTCTGTCGACAGCGCCGTTATGGTCATCGACGCCGCCAAAGGCGTGGAAACCCAGACGAAAAAGCTGTTTCAAGTTTGCTCCCTGCGAGGCATCCCCATTTTCACCTTCATCAATAAATTGGACCGGCAGGCCAAAGACCCGCTGGAACTGTTGGAGGATTTGGAAAACGCCTTGGGGCTGCCTTCTGTCTGCGTCACCTGGCCTGTGGGCAGCGGCCTCACCTTTGAAGGCGTCTATGACCGCTTAAACCACACCTTCCATCAATACCGCACCGATTATGTGGTGCAGCTGGGGGAAGACGGCGTCTTTGGCCCCGAGCTGGAAGGCGTGATTTCCGACACCAATTTGGAAATTCTCCGCAGCGAAATGGAACTGATTGAAGGCGCCGGCAACGAATTTGACATGAACTTGATTTTAAAAGGCAAGCTTTCCCCCGTTTTTTTTGGCACCGCCCTGGCCGACTTTGGCGTGACAGAATTTTTGCGCCATTTCCTGGCCATGAGCCCGGCCCCCGGCCCAAGAAACACCACCAAAGGCCACGTGGAGCCCACCGACGATTTCTTCAGCGGCTTTATCTTTAAAATCCAGGCCAATATGAACCCGGCCCATCGGGACCGTCTGGCCTTCCTTCGCATCTGCTCCGGCACCTTTGAGCGGGGCATGAGCGTCACCCTCTCCCGCACTGGAAAACAGATGAAATTAAGCCAGAGCACCATGCTGATGGCCAACGAGCGGGAAACGGTGGACAAGGCCATCGCCGGCGACATCATCGGCATTTACGACACCGGCAACTATCAAATTGGCGACACCTTAACCACCAGCAAAGAAAAACTGTTTTTCGAGCCCCTGCCCACCTTCCCACCGGAGCTGTTCACCCGGGTACGCCCCATCAACTCCCTGAAGGCCAAGCAGTTTCATAAGGGCATCGAACAGCTGGCCCAGGAAGGCGCCATCCAAGTTTACACCAACGAATATCACGAAGTGGTTCTGGGGGCTGTGGGCGAGCTGCAATTTGAAGTCTTTGAATATCGCTTGAAAAATGAATATAACTGTGACGTCCGCATGGAACCCCTCAATTTCAGCGTGGTCCGCTGGGTGAAAGGCGCCGACTTGGAACGGCTGAAAGATCTGACCAACGCCCGGATTTCCCTGGTCTTTGACCATTTTGACCGGCCACTGTTGCTCTTTGCCAACCAGTATACCCTCTCCACCTTTGAAGAAAAACACGAAGACATCACCTTGGTGGAAGCTTGGGATATTGAAAGCGAGCTGGAAGAAGCATGACCATTTTAGTCAGCGCCTGTCTTTTGGGCGTGCCCTGCCGCTATGACGGCTGCTCCAAGCCCAACGAAAAAGTGCTGGCCCTTTCCAAAACCCATACCCTGGTGCCCGTCTGCCCAGAACAGCTGGGCGGCCGCCCCACGCCCCGCAATCCGGTGGAAGTCAAAAACGGCCGGGTGGTGGAAAAAAGCGGTGCCGACCACACGGAAGCATTTTTGCTGGGAGCCAGAGAAACGGTGCGCATTGCATCCATCGCCCAGGCAGACTGTGCCATTTTGAAAGCCAAAAGCCCCTCTTGCGGCTTTGGCGCCATCTATGACGGCAGTTTCACCCGTACCCTTACCTCTGCCAACGGCCTGGCGGCCCAGGCATTGACAGAAGCCGGTTTTTCCATCCAGACAGAACTGGACCTTTAGGAGGATGCCCCTTGCTTTCCTATATGAAATATATTTACGAAGTCTATAAGGAACGGAATTTTTCCAAGGCCGCAGCCAATTTGGGCCTTTCCCAACCAGCCTTAAGTACGGCAGTGAAAAAAGCAGAAAAGGAAGCCGGTGTGGTGATTTTTGACCGCAGTGTCTCCCCCATCGCCCTCACCGATGCCGGCCGGGTGTTCATCGAAACGGTGGAACGGATTTTGGAAGAAGAACACAACCTCATGGGCCGCCTCAACGACATGGCCAATTTGGATGCCGGACATTTGAAAATTGGCGGCTCCAATTTCTTTTCTTCTTTCATCCTGCCCCATGCCATTTCCCATTTTTCCAGGCTCCACCCCGGCATCACCATCGACTTAATCGAGGCCCACTCGGCCCAGCTGAACGAAGCCTTGCTGGCCGATGAGCTGGATTTGGTGATGGATAGCTTTGATTTTGACCGCCGTCATTACACCTCCTACCCTGTTTTAACAGAAACAGTGATATTGGCTGTGCCGGAAAGCTTTTCGGTCAATAAAACATTGTCCCAGTTTCAGCTGACTGCCGAGGATATCCGGCAGAAAAAGCATCTCCAAGACGTCTTCCCTGCCGTCAATTTATCTCTGTTTCGTCAAGAGCCGTTTTTGCTGCTGCGTAAGGGCAACGACATGGGAGAGCGGGCTTTAGCCCTGTGTAAAGAGGCCGGGTTTTACCCCAAAGTCTCTATGTACCTGGACCAGCTGATGACCAGTTACCACGTCTCTTGTATGGGCATGGGCATTGCCTTTATCACCGACAAATTGATTGTCTATGGCTATCCCCGTTCCGAAGTGCGGTTTTATAAAGTGGAAAGCCCTTTGGCCAAACGAAACATCGTCCTGGCCCATAAGCGAAACCGCTATGTCACCCAGGCCATGCAGGCCTTTTTGACCTTCTGTAAAAATAATTACCCTTACCGCACGCAAAAAATTGCTTCCCTGGACCAACCTTAGGAAGTTCATCTCGAATCAGCCCTCATAAAACCAAGCAAAAAAGAGACGGCCTTTGTTCCATAAGACTGTCTCTTTTTTCTTTTGCATCTTCCATCTGGGACCTGCCGCAGGCAAAACAATTTGAACTGCTTCCCGAAAGATGTCTATGGCTCTGCTTCCTCTCGGCGTTCAAAAATAATCCACTTTTCATCAATCAAAAGCTCCAAGGTGCCTTCGAAGCCAAATTGGTATCCATAGCCTGCGCCAAAATTGGATTGGTCTTCTTCGGTGGGAATTTCTTCTTGGGAGACGGCAGAAGTGATGGTGCCATCCATCAGACCGCATTGCCTTGGCTCTTTGCGTTCCTTCCCCGTGTCATAATAAATTTGACCATCCACCAACACCATGGGAATTCTGTCCCTTTGCGCTGCGGCTTCTTCCTTTGCTTCCCCATTCCCCTGGTTGATTCCGCAACCAGCCATCACCACCATCAGCCCAATCATCCATCCACCGACCAAAAGCCGTCCTTCCATCCCAGCACACCTCCTTTTCTCCCTTTCGTTTCCTTTTCTGATTGGACGAAAAAAGAAGGGCGCTGTTCCGTTTTATCCCGACTCCTATTCCTCGATGCCCTTTCTTGCCATGACACCTTGGGCAAAATAATGCTTGATTTCTTTCATCTCCGTCACCAAATCTGCCAGTTCCACCACTGCCTTCGGCGCACCTCGTCCGGTCAAAATACATTCCACACCTTCTGGACGCATCCGTAACAAATCCAGCACCTCTGCCTCATCCAGATACCCCAGCGCCAGCGCCACATGGCATTCGTCTAAAATCACCAAGTCATAGGCGCCGCAAAGCAATGCCTCCTTGGCTTTTTGAAATCCGTCTCTGGCCGCCTGACAGTAGGCATCCCTTTCTCGCCCCGTCAGCTCTCCGCCGTGGCCGTAAGGCTCCACCGTCAGCTGTTTTCCCAGCTGCTGCAGCGCCAAAATTTCACCAGATGTGCCATCCTTTAAAAACTGGCCAATGTATACCCGCCATCCAGCCATCAGCGCCCGCAGGGCAGTACCCATGGCCGCCGTCGTTTTGCCTTTGCCATCTCCCGTATAAACTTGCAGATAGCCTTTCATGGTTCCACCTCTCAGCCGCGTTTATAGTTAAAAATATGGTTTACCACCCAAAACCCCAGCTTTTTGTAGACCGGCTCTCCGTAAACAGAAGCCTGCAAACTCATGATGGTGCATCCGGCTTTTTTGGCATCTTGGATGGCCTGCTGCATCAGTTTTGTGGCAATGCCGCGCCCCCGATACTCCGGCAATGTGGATACCTCATGAATCCCGGCATTTTTGCCGCACAAGTTCAAATGATTGGTGCCCACCATCTTCCCATCCAAAAAATAGCCATAAAAAATATCCCGGTCAAACTGTATCTGCACCTGATACTGTTCCGGATAAGACTCATTGCCAAACCCTGCGGCACAAGTTTCGCTCCACCACTCGATTTCCTCCGGCCGAATCCGGCGGATTTCTGGCACTGTGTCATAGGCTGGTGCCGTCGTCAAATCATAGAGCATCCCCTTTTGCGCTTTGGCCAGCACAAACCCCGTTGCCTCCAAGTCCTTGGCAAAGCCTTCGTAGAGATCCTCCTGATTAAAGCTGAGGATTTTGGGGCTGTTGGGCGCACTGCAAAGGTCTGCCAGATGAATCAAAAACGCCACATCCCGCGGCGCGTCAAAGACGTGCAGCCGGCTGTACCAGCAGGCTTTTGGAAAGTTCTCATAAACAAAAAACTGATCATTTTCATCATACCGGCCGCCCGTTTTCTCACAGCTTTGCCGGCATAAATCCATCAAACTTTCCACCGTCAAAAAAGAGTCTGTTTGTTTCATTTCCTTCCCCTCCTACAAAAAAACACCTGGCCTATCATCATGGCCAGGTGTTTTGCTTATTTCTTCAGCATATCCCGTTCTTTCATATAAAACTTAATCAGTTCCACAGCAGAGCCAATGCTCATGTGCTCCGTATTGATACACAGGTCATAATTGCGCATTTCGCTCCACACCTGGCCGGTGTTGTAGTTATAGTAAGTGGCTCGGTCTTTATCAATCCGGGTAATTTTTCTTCTGGCCTCTTCCAGAGAAATGCCTTCTTTGTTGCTGATATAAGGCACCCGATATTCCAGCGGCGCATGGACAAACACCTTAATGACATTGGGATAATCCCGCAAAACATAATCGGCGCAGCGGCCAATAAAAATACAAGGTCCTTTTGCCGCCAGGTCCAAAATGCTTTCCACCTGCACCTGATACATCTTCTGGTACAGCGTCTCCCCTTCTGGGAATCCTGCCACTGGGCTTAAACTCATCATCAAAGAATAGAACATATTATTTTTTTTCTGTTCATCGTGCTGCTTGAGCACCTGCAAGTCAACACCGCTTTTCAGTGCTGCATTTTGCAAAATTGCCTGGTCATAATAGGGCAGCCCCAAATCCTCCGCCAGGCGTTTGCCGATTTGTAAGCCATGGCTGCCATATTCCCGGCCAATGGCAATGATTGTGTGTTTTTCCATCCTTTGTCCCTCCAATATGCCGTTTGCACAGCTGACTGTGTAAGTGCCTTTTCGGTATTATACCAAATTTTTTGCCTTTTGAACATACTTTTTTTGTGAAAGACCATCCAATCCAGAATAAAAAAGGGCTTGTTTTCGGTATCCTCTCCAAAAGCAGTATAACGGCTTCCGAAAAAGAAACGGCAAACAGCCCTTTTTTTCTGGCAAAATTGTCCCTTAGGGCACAATTTCCACCACAATATGCTTATCTTCATGGATGGCAGCGGCTTTGACCACAGTACGGATGGCTTTTGCAATCCGGCCCTGTTTGCCGATCACCTTACCCATATCTTCCGGCGCCACTTTCAGCTCCAGCACTGTGGCCCGTTCTTTTTGCGTTTCTTTCACAGAAACGGCTTCCGGATGATCCACCAAGTTCTTGGCAATCACTTCCAGCAATTCTTTCATGGTTTTCCCTCCTTACCGGCGAGAAAAATTATGCTTCGATCACGCCTGCTTTTTTCAACAATGCCTTTGCGGTGTCAGAAGGCTGTGCGCCATTGGCCAACCATTTTTTTGCTTCTTCTGCGTTTACCTTCAGTTCTTCTGGTTCGGTGGTTGGGTTGAAGTAACCGATTTCAGCGATGGATTTGCCGTTTCTGGAAGTTCTGGAGTCTGCCACCACGATTCTATAAAATGGTGCTTTCTTTGCGCCCAGTCTTTTCAATCTGATTCTTACTGCCATTGTTTTTTCCTCCTATGCTTTTCTTTAAAATAATTGATATTTACATAAAGGGGAGTTTGAACTTCCCTTTTTTCCCTTTGGTTAGTGTGTTCATCTGCTTCATCATTTTGCGCATTTCTTCAAATTGTTTCAGCAGACGGTTTACATCGGCAATGCTGCGTCCACAGCCTTGGGCAATGCGTTTTTTTCTCGGCCCGTTTAAAATGGAAGGATTACGCCGCTCCTGGGGCGTCATGCTTTGGATGATGGCTTCCAGTCTGCGCATTTCCTTATCGGTGTCCACATTGTTGAGGGCATCCAAATTCAGCTGGTTCATGCCGGGCAGCATCCCAATCAAGTCCTTGATGGGGCCCAGTTTTTTCACCTGCTGCATCTGGGTGAGGAAATCTTCCAGCGTGAAATCGTTTTCCCGCATTTTCTTTTCCATATCCCTTGCCAGCTGCTCATCCAGATTCATCTGCGCCTTTTCAATCAGCGAAAGCACATCGCCCATGCCCAAAATACGTCCGGCCATACGGTCCGGGTAAAAGGGTTCCAGGTCCTCCATTTTTTCGCCCATGCCGATATATTTGATGGGCTTATTGGTGACACTGCGCACCGAAAGGGCCGCGCCGCCTCTGGCGTCGCCGTCCAGCTTTGTCATGATGATGCCGTCCACACCCAGCTGGGTGTTGAAACTATCGGCAACGGTCACGGCATCCTGGCCGGTCATGGCGTCCACCACCAGCAAAATTTCCTGGGGCCGCACTTCCGCCTTAATTTGTTGCAGTTCCTCCATCAATGCTTCATTGATGTGTAACCGCCCGGCCGTATCGATCAGCACCACATCGTGATGCTCTTTTTTGGCAAAGGCCACGGCCTCTTTGGCAATTTCCACCGGGCTTACTTGGTCGCCCAAAGAAAACACCGGCACACCATAATTTTGCCCCACCACTTGCAGCTGCTTGATGGCCGCCGGACGATACACGTCACAAGCCACCAACAAAGGTTTGCGCCCTTCTTTTTTCAAAAGTCCGGCCAATTTCCCGCTGGAGGTGGTTTTACCGGCGCCCTGTAAACCTACCATCAGATAAACCGTAGGTGGTTTGGATGCGAAGGTCAGCTTGCTTTGGGTGCTGCCCATCAGGGCCACCAACTCTTCGTTTACAATTTTAATCACTTGCTGGCCTGGTGTCAGGCTTTCCATCACTTCGCTGCCCACGGCCCGCTCGCTGACTTTTTTGATAAACTCCTTGACGATTTTAAAATTGACGTCTGCTTCCAGCAGTGCCAGCTTCACTTCCCGCATGGCGGCTTTGACGTCGCTTTCGGTCAGTTTGCCTTTGCCCCGCAGCTGTTTAAAGACGTCTTGCAGTTTATTGGACAGGTTTTCAAATGCCATAAATATTCAACAGCCTCCTTATTCCAAAATGCCGTTTGCAATTTGTTTGATTTGAGCCAGCTTCTGGCAGGAAGGCGACAAAACACCTTCTTGCTTTTCCACTTCTTCTGCCAGCTCTTTGATGCGTTTGACCATATGCTTTTGCTCCAAAAACCGTTCCACAAGGTGCAGTTTTTCTTCATATCCCTGCAAAATGGCCTCGGTGCGTTTCAGCTGATCCCGCACGGCTTGGCGGCTGATGCCCTGTTCTTCGCCAATTTCAGAAAGAGAAAGGTCTTGCAGATGGAACAGCTCAAAAATGGTCTTTTGTTTTTCGGTCAACAATTCGCCGTAAAAGTCAAACAGCAGTGTTTCCCGCAACAGTTCCTCCATCAGAACCCCTCCTTTTTTGGCACTGTAAAGGTTTTTTCCTTTACCTATGGCATCATACACTGTTTTCTCCCGTTTGTCAAGTCTTTTTCCTTTACAGCCTTACATTTCTTCTCCAAAAAGCGCCTTGGCAAAAGCGGCAGCATCAAAGGGCTGCAAATCGTCAATGCCTTCGCCCACACCAATAAAGCGCACCGGGATTTTCAGCTCATTTTTGATGGCCACCACAATGCCGCCTTTGGCAGTGCCATCTAGTTTCGTTAAAATAATGCCGGTGATGTCTGCCACTTCCTGAAACAGCCTTGCCTGCTGCAAAGCGTTTTGCCCCGTGGTGGCATCCAGCACCAAAAAAGTTTCCCGGTGAGCCGCCGGATATTCTCGGTCAATGACCTTCGAGATCTTTTTCAATTCTTCCATCAAATTGCGCTTATTATGTAAGCGCCCTGCCGTATCGCAGATAAGCAGGTCTGTTTTTCTGTTTTGTGCCGCATGGACAGCGTCAAAGACCACGGCAGCCGGATCGCTGTTTTCCTCGTGTTTGATGACGTCAATGCCGGCCCGTTTGCCCCAAATTTCCAGCTGGTCGATGGCAGCGGCCCGGAACGTATCGGCGGCAGCCAGCAGCACGCTGTTGCCTTCTGCTTTCCAGGCAGAGGCCAGTTTGCCGATGGTGGTGGTTTTGCCAACGCCGTTGACGCCAATGACAAGCACCACCGCAGGCGTTGTGAGCGGAGCCGTTTTTTCGTCCCCTTCCATCAGCAGATCGCTGATTTCTTCCATCAAAAGTCCCTTCACTGCCGCAGGATCGGTGACGTTTTGCCGTTTTACTCTCTTGCGCAGCCCCTCCATCACCGCTTCTGTCGTTTCCATCCCCATATCGGCCATGATGAGGATTTCTTCCAGTTCTTCAAACAAATCTTCGTCAATTTTGGTGAAGGCGCCAAGAACCGTATCCACGCCGCCCAAAATGCTGTTTCTCGTTTTGCCTAAGCCTTCTTTTAACCGGGCAAAAAAACCTTTTTTCGGTGCCGCTTCTTGGACTGTGTCAGAGGGAGCTATCGTTTCTTCTGCTTCTGTTTTTTCTTCCAGCTCTTCTTTTTCCGGTTCTTCTTCTGTTTCTTCTTCTGCCACCAAATCTAAGGCTTCTTCCACCAGGACCGCCTCTTTGGCCGTTTCTTCCACAGCAGCCGGTTCTTTTGCCAGTTCTTGGTCCTCTTCTTCCATAGTTTCCAGCGCTTCTGCCAGAATTTCAGCCCGTGTGCCGGCATCTTCCACATCCAGCGTCCCGTCGGCAATTTTTTCTTCCAGCACCGTTTCGGCTTCTTCCAGCAGGGATGCTTCTTCCATTTCCTCCTGTCTGGAGCAAACATCCATCTTTCCAGCATCTGCCTCCTCTTCTTGACCAAGCATCAAGGACGTTTCTTCTCCCAACTGCTGTGGCGTTTCTTCCTCTTTTTTCCGCTTGAGAAAATCAAATAACCCCATATTCTTCCTCCTTTTGGCTGCGTTTTTCAAAATCAATGGAAATCAGTTTGGAAATGCCCTGTTCCTCCATGGTGACGCCATAGAGCAAATCGGCGCTTTCCATGGTCCCTTTTCTGTGGGTGATGACCACAAACTGGGTTTCCGCCGAAAACCGCCGCAGATAATCGGCATATCGTTTCACATTCACTTCATCCAGCGCCGCCTCAATTTCGTCTAAGATACAAAACGGCGACGGCTTCATTTTTAAAATGGCAAACAAAATGGCAATGGCCGTCAGCGCCCGCTCTCCGCCGGAAAGGAGCATCATGTTCTGCAAAATTTTCCCCGGCGGCTGGGCAATGATTTCTATGCCGCCTTCCAGGGCATGGGCCTCGTCGGCCATTTTCAAATAGGCCCGTCCGCCGCCAAACAGCTCCCGAAATACCTGCCCAAAATTTTCGTTCATCACCGCAAACTGGGTACGAAACTGCTGTTCCATCCGCTCTGCCAGTTCGGTAATGACGCTTTCCAGCTGGCTTTCCGCCTGCCGGATATCATCGCGCTGCCCCGTCAAAAACGTATACCGTTTCTTGGCCGCTTCATATTCCTCTACGGCATGGACATTCACTGTCCCCAGGGCTTGCATGGCGTTTTTCAATTCTTTGATTTTTTGCGCCAGCATCTGTGCCGAGCAGTCTGGCTTGGCAAAGGCTGCCGCCTGACCGTAAGTCATTTCATATGCATCCCAGATTTCGTCATACAGTCTTTTTTTCTCTTCTTGCAGCCGCTCCAACCTGGCATCCATTTTCAGCAGGTCGTTTTCCAGCTGATGGACCGTTTCGGCATCGGCTTGCCGTTTTTGCTCCGTTTGCTGCTGTTGGTTTTTGTTTTCTTCCATTTGCAGCTGCAAAGCCGCCTTGTCTGCCTCTGCCTGTGCCGTCTGTTCTTCCAATTCTTTCAACTGGTTTTTCATGGATTGGGCCTGGGCCAGTTTTTGCTGCTGCTGTTTGAGCGCCGCCGCAAAGGAGGCTTTTTTCTCTTCCGCCTGGCGCAGCAAGCGCTCCCTGGTCTCCTGCACCGTCTTTTTTTGTTGCAGCAGGCCGTTTCTTTCTTGTTCCTTGGCCGAAAGCTCCACCTTGCAGGCTGTGATTTGCCCTACAGCCTGTTCCTTTTTGGTCCGGTCCGATTGCAGCAGTTCCTGGCGGCTTTCCACTTTTTTATTTAATTGCTGCAGCAGGTCCTGCTTTACTTTCCATTGCGCTTTGGCTTCCCGCAAGTCCTCTTGGGCCTGTCCAATTTGATTTTGCAGCGTTTCTTGTTCCTTTTGTCTGTTATTCCGCAGTGTTTCCAGCTCGGCCAGCTGTTCTTGGCACTGGGAGAATTCCTGGGCCAGCTGGGCCAGCTGAAGACGGCAGCGCTGCAGCGCCTGCTGCGCCTCCTCAGCGTCTTGTTTTTGTTGCTCCTGCTTCATCCTTTCTTGCCGCAGCAGTTCTTCTGTCTGGGCTTTTTGCGCGCCTAGGCGGTGCAGCTCATCTTCCAGCGCCGTAATTTCTCTGGTGCGGCCAAAGAGATTGGTTGTTTTTTTCACACTGCCGCCGCTCATGACGCCAGAGGGGTTCATCACATCGCCGTCCAGCGTCACCAGTTTATATTGGTATCTGGTTTCTCTGCCTAAGCGGATGGCCGTATCCATGTCTTTGACCACCACCGTCCGTCCCAGTAAATACTGCATGACACCGGCATATTTCTTTTCATACCGCACCAGTTCTGTGCCAATGCCCACCACGCCGTCAAAGGCCAAAATCCTGTCTCGGTCGCTGATGGTGCGGCCATTGATGATGCGTAATGGCAAAAAAGTGGCTCGCCCCAAAGCATTTTTCTTCAAATACGCAATGGCCGTTTTGGCGTCTTCTTCCGTTTCGGTGATGATGTTTTGCATGGCATTGCCCAAGGCCGTTTCCATGGCCACTTCCAGCCCTTCACCGACAGTGACCACCTCGGCCACAGCGCCGCAAATGCCAGTAAACCCAGGCTTTTGCCGTAATTTTAATAAGGTTTTTACGCTTTTATAAAACCCTTCGTATTCGTTTTTCATCTCCAGCAGCACTTTATGACGGGACTGGCTGCCATGAAACTGCCGCTCCAAATCAGAAAGGGCAGCAGAAAGCTGCTGCTGCTTGGTGCGGCTTTCTTCCAGCCGGCTTTGTAGCCGTTTTTCCTCCTCTGCTGCCAGGGCGCTTTTTTCTTCCCATTGCCCCTGCTGTTTTTCCAGCACCCGCAGCCGGGTATACCGGTCGTGGCGGCGGCTTTCTTCATACATCGCCTCTTTTTCCATCTGCTCTTTTCGGCCCTGAAATTGTTCCAGCAGCACTTCCAGCCGGGAAATGGTGCCCTTTTGGGCTGTCGATGCCTGCATGGCAGCAATCATGGCCGCCTGCTCGCTCTCCAGCTCTCCTTCGCTTTCTTCCAGCGCACCAGAAAGGGCGGCAAACGTCTCTTCTGCCGCTGCCAGCCGTTCCTGCAATGCCGAAAGCGCCATGGAAAGCGCCGCTTCTCTGGCCAAAAGCCCCTCTGTTTTTTGCTGCTCCTGCTGGGCTTCTTCCAAGGCCGTCGTCCGTTCTTCTTGCAGGCGGACGGCTTCTTTGCCCAAATGTTCCGCCTGGGAAAGGGTGAGGGCACGCTGGCCTGCCAACTGCTCTTTTTGCTGCAGCAGGGCAGATGCCGCCTGATGCTGGGCCTCTGTCTGCTGCTGCAGTGCTTCTTGCTGGCTGCGCAAAGAAGAAAGATGGGCCGCCGTTTGGGAAAGGTTCCTTTGGGCCTCTATGAGATGCTGCTTAGAAATGGCCTGTTTTTCCTGCCACTGCGCCAGATCCTGCTGCATTTGTGTGGCATCCAGATAAAACTTTGCAATTTCATAGCCTTTTCGCTCTTCTCTATAATCCAAATAGGCTCTGGCCAGGCGGCTTTGCTCCTCCAACGGGGCAAGCTGTTTCTCCAGCTCCAAAATAATGTCTTCCACCCGCAGCAGGTTCTGCCTTTCCTTTTCCAGCTTTTCCATGGCCTCTT
The DNA here is from genome assembly GCA_944381455.1 of uncultured Clostridia bacterium. Taxonomy (GTDB): domain Bacteria; phylum Bacillota; class Clostridia; order Lachnospirales; family Anaerotignaceae; genus Neoanaerotignum. The sequence continues at coordinate 24,864 of CALWLF010000023.1, forward strand.
CCCTGCGCAGGCGGAATTTGACAATGCCTGCCGCCTCCTCAAACAAGCGCCTGCGGTCCTCGCCTTTGGAATTTAAAATCTCGTCAATGCGCCCCTGGCCAATGATGGCATATCCTTCCCGCCCCACGCCAGTATCCATGAATAACCCATGGATGTCTTTTAGGCGGCAGGGGGTGCCGTTGATGAGATAGCGGCTTTCTCCGGAACGATAGACCGTCCGGGTGATTTTCACTTCCGTATAGTCGATGGGCATTTTTTTATCGCTGTTATCCAGCACCAGCGACACCTCGGCAAAGCCCAAGGGCTTTCGGTTGGCAGTCCCGGCAAAAATCACGTCTTCCATTTTTTCGCCCCGCAGGCTTTTGGCCCGCTGTTCGCCCAACACCCATCGCACCGAGTCGGAAATGTTGCTTTTGCCGCTGCCGTTTGGCCCAACCACCACCGTCACCCCCGGCCGGAAGGAAAGGCGCACCTTTTCCGGAAAGGATTTAAAGCCCTGCAATTCCAGTTGTTTTAAATACATCGTCTTTCACCTCAGGCTCTTTGCCGCAGTTTTTGCAGCAATGCCTCAAAATAAGGCGGCAAAGGCGTCTCAAATTCCATATATTCTCCCGTGGCAGGATGCAAAAATCCCAGCACTTTGGCATGGAGCACCTGCCCTTGCAGCGAAAAGGGCTGCTTCTCGCTGCCATAAACCACATCGCCTAAAAGCGGATGGCCGATAGAGCTTAAATGCACCCGGATTTGATGGGTGCGCCCCGTTTCCAGCTGGGCCTCCACCAAACAAAAACGCCCCAGCCGCTCCAGCACCCGAATGTGGGTGACGGCCCGTCTGCCGCCGGGGACAATGGCCATTTTCTTTCGGTCCTTGGGATTGCGCCCCAAGGGGCGGTCGATGGTCAGCGTATCTTCTTTGATATTATTGGTGGCAACGGCCCAGTATTTTCTGGTGATGGAATGGTCCGCCAGCTGGGCTGCCAAAGACCGGTGGGCCAGGTCGCTTTTGGCTGCCACCAGCACGCCGGAGGTATCCCGGTCGATCCGGTGGACAATGCCGGGGCGCAGCATTCCATTGATGCCGGAAAGCTGCCCCTGGCAATGGAAAAGCAGGGCGTTGACCAGCGTGCCGCTGCTGTGCCCCGGGGCCGGATGCACCACCATCCCCTGGGGTTTGTTGATGACAATCAAATGCTCATCTTCATACAGCACATCCAGCGGAATATCTTCTGCCTCCACCTGTAACTCCTCTGGCTCTGGCACACAAACGGTCACCAAATCGCCTGCCCGCAGCTTATAGTTGCTTTTGATGGCGCTGCCGTTTACTGTCACAGCGCCTTCTCCAATCAGTTTTTGCACCTGGGAACGGGAAAGCTCCTCCCGGCTTTCGGCCAAAAACCGGTCAATCCGCTCCCCCGCCTGGTCCTGTTCCACACCAAAGACAAAGGTTTCTGCCTCTTTCATGATGCACTTCCTTCCTCTTTGATGACAAATAACAGCAAAATGGCCAGCAAAATCACGCCCACCACAACGCCAATATCGGCCACATTAAAGACGGGATAGGAAATGAACGTAAATTCAAAATAATCCACCACATAGCCCCGAAACAGCCGGTCGATGGCGTTGCCCCAGGCGCCGCCCAGCAGCAGCATAAAGGCAAACCGCAGCCAGCCATAGCCTCTATCCTTGGGAGATATTTTTTTACTCATATACCAAAACACACCGATGGTCACGGCAATGGTCATGGCCACAAAAAACCACCGCTGTCCTTCCAGCATCCCAAAAGCCGCCCCCCGGTTTTCCACAAAGGTCAAATCAAACACACCATCAATGACAGTGATGTTGCCCACCGGTTTTAAATAGGTCAGTGCCAGAATTTTTGAGCATTGGTCCAGCACTGCCACCACAATCATACCAATCCATAATCCAATCATGCGCTTCTCCTTTTACTGGGCCAGCACAGCCAAAATGGCTGCCTTGCGCTCCTCTTCCGTCACTTCTGTGGTGCGTAACGGCAACCCGGCAGAAGATAACAGCACAAAGCCAATGGCGCCGTTTTTCACCTTTTTATCAAAAGCCATCTGCCGGTCAATTTCTTCCACCGTCAAGCCGGAAACGGTCAGCGGCAGCGAAAAGGCTTGCAGCAGGCGAGAAAGCCGTGCAGTAAAGCCTGCCTCCACCGTTTTTCTCTTTTCACATAATGAGCCAATGGCAATCATCCCAAGCCCCACGCATTCCCCATGGAGCAGCGAAAACTGGCTGGCCGTTTCAATGGCATGGCCAATGGTGTGTCCAAAATTGAGGATTTCCCGCAGGCCGCTTTCCTTTTCATCCTGCCCCACCACTTCTGCCTTGATGGCGCAGCAGCGGCCGATGACCGAAAGCAGCATTTCTTCCTCCAGCGCCAGCAGGGCCTCTTTCTTTTCTTCCAACAGGGCAAAAAAATCCATATCCCAAATGGGACCATATTTGATCACTTCTGCCATGCCGGCCGAAAACTCCCGCTTGGGTAACGTCTGCAAAGTCTTTGCATTGATATAGACAAAATGAGGCTGATAAAAAGCGCCCACGGCGTTTTTGTGGCCGTCAAAGTCAACGCCCACCTTGCCGCCCACGCTGCTGTCCACCTGGGCCAAAAGCGTCGTTGGGATTTGCACAAAGGCAACACCCCTTAAAAACGTGGCCGCAGCAAACCCTGCCATATCGCCTGTAACGCCGCCGCCCAGGGCCACAATCACAGAGCGCCGGTCCAGCCCTGCCGCAAAAAATCCCTCATAAAATTGCGCGATGGTGCCCAAATGTTTTTGGGATTCCCCTGCCGGAAAAGAGAGCAGATGGACTTCCTTTGCCACTTCTTGCAACACCTCTTGCACCTGGGCGCCATATAACGGCTCCACGCAGCTATCGGTGATGATGCAGACTTTCCGCCCGGCCAGCCCGGCTTCTTCCATGGCCTTTGGCAGCCCTAAAAAATCCTGCTCCAAATAAATGGGATATGTTCGTTCCGTTGTTTTCACCAATTCCACTGCCATAGGCGTTTTCTTCCTTTCTTACTGATATTTTAACAGCGATAACCGCAGCCGGTCTTTTTTTGTCTTGCCGCCCATTTCCGTAATCCGCACCCGGCCATAGCCGCGCACCGAAAGCAAATCGCCTTCTTGCACTGCCTTTTCGCCTTTTTTGGCCGTTTGATGGTTGACAAAAACACGCTCTGCCTGCAACAATGCCTGGGCCTGGCTGCGGCTGATGGGAAAGACGGCCGAAAGCACCGCATCCAGCCGCAGCGAAGCCACCGTGCAGCTGGCCTCCACTGCCGTTTCTTGGGGCAGCAGGTGTGACCAGTCTTCTGCCACCTGGCATTTCACTGCCGCACGCCCCACCTTTGTCAGCTGCGTTGCCACATAGGCGGCCATTTCTTTCCGCACCAAAACAAGGGCACGTTCTTCCGTCAGAAAAATGTCCCCTGTCTTTCCTCTCTCTATCCCCAACCCAAGCACCGATCCTAAAATATCCCGGTGCCCCGGCGAAGCAGAAAACTTGCTCCAGCAAATCTCCACTGCGCAGATGGGAAAATCCCCTTCTTCCAGCGTCCGATACCCGGGGCAAAACCCCAGCATCTGCCGCTCGGCCTGTGGACTTCCGCCATAGCTTTGCACAAAAAGCTCTCCTTGTCTTTGAAAAAAGGAAAGAGCCTTGGCCGCCGCCTCAGGGCTGAGAAAATCTGTAAAGGCGTCTTGATGTTTTTTCAAACTAAAATCAGCCTGATCCAAAACCTTTGCAAGCAAAAGTCTTTCCTCAGGCTGGGTGATACTTTGTAACAAATCTTGTTTGCGTTGCATTGCCTTTTCCTCGCCTGTTCCCGTTAAAAAATGGTCATCACTGCGCTTTTTAACACCACTTCCACAATGTTCATCAAAAACAGCGCAATGATGGGCGAAAAGTCCAGCATCATGCCGCCGCCAATGGGCGACCGGTCCACCATTTGGCGCACCGGCCCCAAAATGGGCTCCGTCAGCTGATAGAGCAGATGCCCCACCGCCGACTGATTGAGCCCCGGCAGCCAGGAAAGTAAAATGCGAATAAAAATCAGGAAATACAACAGCCGAAAAAATACTTCAATGGCATGAATGAGTAATTGCTGCATAAATCGCTCCTGTCCAAACTGTTATTTGTTGAAGGTGCCAGACCAAGGCAATACGGTGCCTTTGGACTTCAGTTCTTCTTTAAAGTCGCCGGAAACGTCCACATTTTCCGGTGCAATGATAAAAATGTTGTTGGCAATCCGCTGGATGGTTCCTTCCAAGGAGTAGCAGGTGCCGCTTAAAAAGTCCATGATGCGCTGAGCCGTTGGATATTCCACCCGTTCCAAATTCACCACCACAGGACGTCTGGCTTTGATATGGTCACAGACTTCCTTGGCATCTTCATATTTTTCAGGACGGATGATGCTTACCTGCATCTGCACGTTGGTGTTGACATTGACCACATTGGGGTTTCTTCTGGTGGAGCTGTAGCTGAAAGAAGAGCTGCTGCCGGTTCTGGATGAGGACGGCATATAATCTACAGACTCTCTCTCCCGACGGCTTGATTTTTCTGCCTTAGGCTGCTCATAGCTGTCATAGTCATCATAGTCATCATAGTCATCATCATAATCGTCCTGTCCAAAAACGCTTTTCACCTTATCCAATAATCCCACTGTACTGTTCCTCCTTAATTCTTGTTGGGGTAAACCCTTGCGCCAAACACGCCGGTGCCCACACGCACCATGGTGGCGCCTTCTTCAATGGCAATGGCATAATCGTTGGTCATACCCATGGACAAAACGTCCATGTTAACATTATCAATTTTTTTCTGATTGATGTCAACCAGTAATTCCTTCATTTTCCTGAAATAAATTCTGTTTTCTTCCGGATTTTCCACAAAAGGTGCCACTGTCATCAGTCCCCGGATACGGAGATTGGGCAGAGCGGCAATCTGGCGGACCATTTCTTCCGTTTCTTCTGCCTTTAATCCAAACTTGCTTTCTTCTTCTGCCATGTTGATTTCCAGCAGAATATCCATGGTCACATCTTTTTGCTGGGCCCGTTTAGAAATTTCTTCTGCCAGGCGGAAACTTTCCACCGAGTGAATCATGTCTACTTTATCGATGATGTATTTGACCTTATTGGTCTGCAAATGGCCAATGAGATGCCAATGCACTTCCGGCCCCATGGCTTCATATTTATCCATAATTTCTTGGACTCTGTTTTCACCCAGCACCGTTTCTCCTGCTTCCACTGCTTCTTTGATCCTTGGCACATCAATGGTTTTGCTTACCACAATCAGCGTCACATCTTCCGGCTTTCTGCCGCTTTTTTGTGCCGCCTCGGCCATGATGGCATGGATGTGGGCAAGATTTTCTGCGATTTGTCCCATAGCAATCCAACTTCCTTTCTCCTTTGCCTAATTCACTGTTTCGCTTTCTTCCACAGTTTTGGCATCTGAAACAATTTTATCATAAATTTTTAAGCCATATTGACTTTCTGCACTGACAATGGTGTAGTCGGCGTTGCTGCCCAGCGGTTCCACCACCGTAAAGGATGCCATGGAGCTATTGGCCACATAGACGCCTTGATACGTTTTTACTTCACTGAGCATATAAGTCGTTGGGTTTTCCCCTTCGCTTACCAGCGTATCCCCGATTTTTAAGGTTCCAAAGTCTTGCAAAATGTACACATTATCCTCATCACTGCTGGCAATGTCAATGGCAATCAATTTATCTGTGTCTCCTTCCCGTTTGATGACGTTGCTGCCATCGAGGCTTTCCACCACATAATCATTGGGAATTTTGATAAAGTTCTTTTCCACAATGGCTTCATTGGGAATTTTAAAGCCAGAGTAGATGTTCTCTTCCACATAAAAATCAATGGTCCTTGCATCGGCAAAATCCAGGATGTTTTCATTGGAGGCAAACACCACATAGACGTCGGTGTCGTTTTGTGTCATGGATTCCACCGTCATATCCACCTGTTTGATCTCCTCATTGATGGTGGATGTAATTTGCAGCTTATCGCCCGTTTCCCATTGGGCCGCAATGTCTTTTGGAATAAAGCTGACCAAATACCACTGGTTGGAGGTGATGACTTTAAAAAGCGGATCTCCTTCTTCCACCGCCAGACTTTTGGAAATATATTCCGGCTGCACCTGCATTTCCACCTGGTTGCGGTCTATGGCGTTTCTGGCTTCTGGTGTGGCAATGTCTTCAAAATGGTCAATCCGCAGAGAAAAAATCCCGCTGGAATCGGTGTAGACCTGGGAGATGCTGCCGGCAAGCTGGGTTTCATAGGCCGCCTTTTCTTCAGAAAGCGCCGCCGTGCTTTTGCTGTTTTCTGTCAGCCAAATTTGATTGCGCAGATTCATCTGGGTGTTCAGCTGGTCTACAAAAGAGTACAGCTCTGAAACATTGCCGCCGATGAATTTTGTGATATTGCTGTCCACCAGCATATCCATATTTTTTTGAATATTATCCAAGTCCTCTTTGAAAATAGAAAAATCTTCCCGCTGCTTTTGTGCCTCCACAATGCTTTCGTCCAGCTTGGCAATTTCGCTTTCAATCACCGGCGCTTGTTGGGCATCTTTGACTGTGCAGACCAAGGCATTTTTTTTCATCCGCTCGCCTTCCAAAAAGAAATATTCCGGCTGGCCGGCTCTGGGACTTGTGACCACCTGCTCCTGGCGGATGATCAGCCCCCGCAGTGTCGTGGGCACATCGATGGTGCCATAGTCCACCGTTTCCAACGCCACCGATGGGCGGTTGAAAAACACAATGCTGTAACCCAATAAATAAATCAGCAGACAAGAAAAGACAAACACCGTAAAGGTGCGGTATTTTTTCCCGCCGCGCCGGCTTTTTCGAGGCGGCGTTGCTTTTTTCTGTGCCAAATTTTCTTTCCTCCATCGTATCAACAAAAAAGGAAGGTGCTTTTGGGTAACTATCATCAGAAAACAATGATGTCCGAGGAACAGAATTATCACATTTCGTGAAAATTTATTGTTTCCTTAGAAAAACTACCTTACCTTCCTTGTCCTTGCTTCCCCATTGGCGCCAGCCAGTTTCCTGATTGGCCGCTTGACTTCTATTATAGCACCCTCTTTTTTCATTGTCTACCTTTCCGACATGAAAAAAATACTTGGAGCGGCAGAAAAAACAGGTTTTTTGCAAAAAAAATCCCTTTCGCCGTTTTACAAAAAACTGCCGCCCTAAAAGGCGGCAGTTTTCCAGTTCTTTTTTAAAACAACGACCGATACAGCTGCTCCATTTCTTCTATAGAAGGCACCCGGCGTGTATTGGCGGGGCTGCCGCTGGCCTGGGCGTCAATGGCCATTTTTGGAATTTGTGCAAAAAACTCTTCCCGGTTTAAACCGTACTGCTCGGGAGATGGAATTTGCAAAGCTTCACAAAGCGCTGCTGCCGCAGCCAAAAATGCCTCTGCTCCCTCTTGCTCGCTCATGCCATCCTTCCAAACGCCAATCTCTTTTGCCAGCACTGCAAAACGGTCATAACAGCCTGGCAGGGCAAAAGAAAGGCAAGGTTTCAGGAGCATGGCATTGGAGAGGCCGTGGGGCACATGGAACAATGCGCCAATGGGGCGGCTCATGCCATGGATAATCGTAACAGACGAATTGTTGAAGGCCATGCCTGCTTCCAACGCCGCCTGGGCCATATTGGCTCGAGCAGCCAAATCATCCCCCTGTTCATAGCAGCGTTTTAAAGAAGCAAAAATCCGCCGTACTGCCGAAAGGGCCATGGTATCAGCCAAAGGAAAAGCTTTTTTGGATGTATAGGCTTCCACAGCATGGCACAGTGCATCCAGCCCCGTAAAAGCAGTCACTTTTGGCGGTGTCGTCACTGAAAGGGCCGGATCTACCACTGCCAAAGTGGGCATCAAAGACGGGCCTTTCAACAGCATTTTGATCTGATCCACCGTATTATTAATGATAGTAAACTGTGTTGTTTCCGAGCCGGTGCCAGCAGTGCTTGGGATGGCGCAAAACGGCGGCAAAGGTTCTGTAATCACTTTTCCCAGATAATCATTGATGCTGCCGCCCAAACGCACCACCACCGCAATTGCTTTCATGGCATCAATGGGGCTTCCGCCGCCCATGCCGATGAGAAAATCACATCCTTCTGCCAGATACTGGGCAGCGCCAGCTTCCACCATCTGATCTGATGGCTCTCCTGTGATATCTGTATAAACTGTATAAGCACAGCCTCCTGCCTGCAAAATTCCTTGCAGCTGTTCCAATGCACCGCCTCGCACCATACTGCCGCTGGTCACAATCAGTGCCTTTTTCCCTAAGGCGCACAAGGCTGCCTGACTTTCTTTGAGCGCACCTTCTCCTACAATCACTGTCTGAGGAGTGAAAAATACATTTGCCATACCAAAATCACACGCCTTTCTGTCCTGCCGTTTTCTGTATTTCGCCAGGGAACTCTCTTTTCGCTTATCCTTATCCTATCATAAAAGCTCCCTGAAAGTAAACCTTCTCCCCAAAAAAACAGCATCTGCCCTTTGCCCCATCTTCTCTGCTACAGCAACAAAAAACGGCTGGAATCCCAGCAGAAAAAGGATTCCAGCCATCTCTTGTTTTATTCCAGTTTCTTTGCAAATTCGGCGCCCTTTGCCAATGCTTCTCTGTTAATCGGAATCAATTTGGCTTTATGATCACCAAACACCTTCAAAAAGGCTTTTAAAATCGATTCGCTTTCCACAATTTTATCAATCTCCACCACAGCGCCCAGCATAATGATATTGAGCAATTTATCGTTGCCCAATTCTCTGGCAATGTCGTTGGCCGGGATATAGTATACCTTTACGTCGTCCCGCTGCACCTTTTCTTCAATGATGCTGCTGTTGACAAAAATGGAGCCGCCTGGCGCCACCTTTGGCACAAATTTCAAAAAGGATGGCAGATTCATCACCACAGCCGTCGTAATACCCGTATCAAAAATAGGAGAGCCGATGGGTTCATCAGAAACGATCACCGAGCAGTTGGCCGTACCGCCTCGCATTTCCGGGCCATAGGCTGGCACCCAGGTTACTTCTTTTCCTTCCAGCATTCCGGCATAAGTCAGCAGCTGTCCCATGCTCATCACACCCTGGCCGCCGAAACCGGCACAACTGATTTTATGTGTGTTTCCCATATCATTCTCCCTCCTTTTCCATGTCTTTGAACACGCCCAGCGGATAGTATGGAATCATGCTGTCTCTCACAAACTCCATGGCTTTTGTTGCAGAAAGGCCCCAGTTGGTTGGGCAGCTGGAAACCACTTCCACAAATGTAAATCCCTTTTTGGCCTGCTGCATGGTCAATGCCTTTTTGATGGCTTTTTTCGTTGCAATCACATGGGCTGGGCTGTCTACTGCAACCCGTTCAATATAGGCAGGACCGTCCAGCGTTGCCAGCATTTCGCAAACGCGGATGGGATTGCCGTTGATGCGTACATCCCGGCCGGCCTGGCTGGTGGTGGAACGCATCCCAGGCAGCGTTGTTGGCGCCATCTGGCCGCCGGTCATGCCATAGATGCCGTTATTGATGAAGATGGTAGTAAATTTTTCTCCTCTGGCAGCGGCATGGATGATTTCTGCTGTGCCAATGGAAGCCAAGTCGCCGTCCCCTTGATAGGTGAGAACCAATTTATCTGGATGCACCCGCTTGATGCCGGTGGCCGTTGCCGGTGCCCGGCCATGGGCACATTGGATGGAATCATATGTAAAATATTTGGGAATAAACACAGCGCAGCCCACCGGTGCGCAAATGATGGTGTTTTCCGTTTCTCCCAGTTCCGAAATACATTCGGCAATGAGTCGGTGCACAATGCCATGGCCGCAGCCGGGGCAATAATGCATTCTTACGTCTGTCAAGCCTTCCGGCTTTTGATATACGATGGTAGACATTATTTTGCACCTCCCAATTCTTTTTTAACAAAATCGATATATTCTTCCGGTGTGGGAATCATGCCGCCGGTTCTGCCATAGAACAATACGTCTTCTTTTCTGCCGCAGGCCAGCTGCACATCCGGCACCATCTGGCCCATATTCATTTCGCCCACAATCCACTTTTTGATATTCTTGTTTTCAAATGGTTTTTGTGGGAAAGGCCAAAGGGTTTGCGGACGCACCAGGCCGATTTTCATCCCCTCTGCCCGCAGTGCTTTGACGGCATTTTTGATGATTCTCGATGTGGTGCCATAAGAAACAAAGGCATATTCCGCATCGTCCATCATAAACTCTTCCCAGCGCACTTCGTTTTTCTCGATGGCAGGATATTTTTCTTCAAAGAAGCGGATATTTTCTTTTTCACAGTTGGGCGCATCGATGTCCAGGTTAATCACGGTGTTGGTTTTCCCTTTGGGAGAATAGCCCAAAGCCCAGGTGGATAAGTCTGGCATTTCCCGCTTGGTCGGTTCGTGGTCCAGTTCCACCGGCTCCATCATCTGGCCAATGAGCCCATCGCAAAGCACCATCACCGGCGTGCGGTAGCACTGGGCAATTTCAAAGCTTTCTTTGACAAAATCCACAGCCTCCTGCACAGAACCAGGGGCCAAAACTGGAATGTGATAATCCCCGTTGGAACCGCCGCGGGTGGCCTGCAAATAATCGGACTGAGACGGCTGGATGGTGCCAAGGCCCGGGCCGCCCCGCATCATAGATACCACCACGCAAGGAATTTCGCCTTTGACACAGTAACCAATGCCTTCCTGCTTCAAGGCAATGCCAGGAGAAGAAGAGCTGGTCATCACTCTGGCGCCAGAAGCGCCGGCGCCATAAACCATGTTAATGGCTGCCACTTCACTTTCCGCCTGCACAAAGGTACCGCCCACCAAAGGCAGTTCTCTGGAAAAATATTCCGGCACCTCATTTTGCGGTGTAATGGGATACCCCATAAAATAACGACATCCAGCCAAGATTGCAGCCTTTGCAATGGCTTCGTTGCCTTTCATCATCACTTTGGCCATGTTTCTTCCCCCTTTCTCAATCGTTTTTCACAATGGTAATGATACTGTCGGGACACATCCTTACACAGCTTTGACAGCCAATACATTGGTCCATCTTTTCTTCTGCAATGCCTGCCGGATGATATCCTGCATCATTGGTTGCCTGCATTTGCAGTGCTATGATGCCCTTGGGACAGGCTGCTACACACAGCTGGCAACCCTTGCATTCCTTGCCGTGAAACGTCACCGTAAATTTTGCCATTGAAACAGCACCTCCTGATTTCTCGTTGTTACATCCACGTTTCCCGCATAAAATAAGTCATTGGTATGATTTCTCCTGATAACTGCTTTTTGATTTCCTCTGTCATATCTGTGACAATTTCTTCCACATAGGACGTATACTTGATGGGCACATTGGTTTGTCGGCTCACTTGAGAAAGCATCGTCTCTGCCTTGAGCAGATCTGCGGCCGTTGTGCCTCTGGCCAAGTTGGCATTATTGATAAGCCCTGTCACCTGCAATCCGCTTGCTTGTTCCAGACTTTCCTTGGAAGAAATGATTTTTTCCACCGAATTGGTATCCGGCCGGAAAATATTTACCACCATAAAAAAATCCGTTTCTGCCAGATCGATCCACTGCCGGTAGCGTCCCAGCACAATGGTGCCCACATCGTTGCCGCCCAAATCAATGATGTACTCATAGCTTTTGTCTTCAAAGGGCGCAAAGCTTTCTGCCGGAATCGCAGGCAAATCTGCCCCTGCCCCTACAGAAGAATCAATCATGCGAATCCCCATGGCCATAATTTTATCCCGGACCTCTCTGGAGCGGAAATAGACATTGACAATATCCATATCGGCAAAAGCAATTTTATGGTCTGACTGTCTGGCCAATCGCGCCGCATAATTGACTGCAAATTCTGTTTTTCCACTGCCATAATGGCCGGAAATGATGCGCACCCGCTTATCATCTGTAACCATGCTCTGCTCCTTTCCAGGATATGTTTGATAGATGCAAACTTTTTTCTTTTCTTCATTATACCTTGTATAAATACTGTATGCAATATACCTTTTGTACTTTTTTTAACACACTGGACAACTCTTCTTTGTATACACACCCTAAAATCAGAACTATTGTATAAAATTTCATACAAAATAGAAAATAATCTATATTTGATAACCAATCAAAAATGAAATTTGTGCATCATTTGTTGGAAATACCCTTTTTGTCCTTCCACCCAAGCTTCTGTCTTTTTCTCCGTCTATTTTAACAATTTTCACAGTAACTCCTTGGCTATTTCTCCTATTGACTTATAAGAATTCCACAACAAAAGAAATTGCACTATATTGCAATTCCTTTCATCCTTCGACCAAACTTCTTTCCACAAAAAAAGACGCCGCCCGCCTTTTTAGGGGACTGCGTCTTTTCTTTTGCACATCTTTTTTCGCCCAAGTTCCTCTTTCCATCCGTCTTTTGGGCAAAGAGAAACCTATTATTTTACAACAATATTTTTTAATGGTTTGCCGTCACGATAGTTGCACAAGTTTTCCATCATCCAAGCAAACATCTGGTCATCGTTTTGGGCAGAGCTGAAGCTGTTGTGAGGAGAGAAATAGAAGTTTTCCAAATCCCAAAGGGGGCTGTCTTTTTGCAGCGGTTCCGTTTCATATACATCCAGTGCTGCTGCTGCAATCACATGTTTGGAAAGGGCTTCAAACAAATCCTGTTCATTGACGATGCCGCCGCGGCCAACATTTACTAAAATAGCCGTTTCTTTCATTCTGGAAAGCATATCTGCATTGATCAAATTCACTGTGGTAGCATCTTTGGGCAGTGCAATGATAACCATATCATACTGGCCAATTTCGTCCGCCAATGCAGAAATTTGATGTACTTGATGGAAATATTCCTGTCCCTTGCCGCTGCGGTTATAGCCGGTCACATTTACATCAAAAGCAACCAGGCGTTTTGCAATTTGTTTGCCGATGCCGCCAGTGCCAAGAACAGCTGCTTTTTTGTCATTCAAATGGCCCAGCAGACGCTGCTGCTGCCAAGAATGGGTTCTTTTTTGTTCTTCAAACACATACGCACGTTTTTGCATTTCCAACAGACGCATCAGCACAAACTCAGAAATGGGAATATCATAGACACCTCTGGCATTGCAGAAGGTGATACCACGACGGGCAAATTCATCCAGCGGCTGCACATCCAGTCCAACCATGGCGGCCATCACCAATTTCAAATTGGGAAATTCCTCCATATTATTATAGCTGAAGGCATTGTGTGTCCAAAGAACTTCACACTGTTTTTCCTCTTCTGTAAACGGCACGCCTCTCTCATCTGCATGGTACATCAATTCAAACCCTGCATCTGCAATCACCTGGCACATTTCCTTTGTAAAACCTGTCCGGTCTGTTACCACGACTTTCATGCTCATATTCCTCCTTTATCCTGATATTCTCCCCACGATTCCTGTTTTTGCTGCCTCTATCTCTTTTTATTATACCTGTTTTGGCCAGACTTTCCAGAGGGAACATAAGAAGTATCTATAAAAGTTTTCCTTCTCTTCACCTTCCAATTTGTTATGACTAAAAAAGAGGCTGCCCAAAACTTTTTGGCAGCCTCTTTCCATCTTATTTTTTGCAGACTTTACAGCAGCAGTTTTCCAAAAAAATGGTTCTTATAAGCTAAATTCCAGTTTTAATCTACTTGGTCCATCAAACCAAACTTTCCTTCTGCAATCAGACGTTTGTTCTTTTTGCGCCCGATGGTCAATAGCGGCAAAGCGCAGCACAATAATGCCAAATAGCCGCAATAGCTGTAGCCATAGCTTACAATGGCGCTCAAGCCAAAGGTGGAGATGGCCATGCAAACCACCAAAGCAATGATGGTAATGAGGATACGACGGTTCATCACATTGCCCATCACGCCCTCTGCCTTTGTAAAAATGTTGTTTTCCAACCGAACCACAATCCCAAAAATACAGCTGACACCGGTGGAAATCAAGCAGCAGAACAAACAGATTTTATAGAAATAGAATAACACCGGGATGCCCAGTTGTTCACAGACAAATAAGTTGGGCAAAGCCACAGAACCTGCTTCTATAATGCCGTCTTTCCAGCCCACCAGCATCCAGGCCGTCAGTGCAACCCCAAACCCGTTCATCAAAAAGCCCATAAACGAGGAGATTTTTAAACTGCGTTTGGTGGTCAAATGCTCGCAGCAAGCCACCATAGCCGGCAAAGACACACATTGGAAACCGCAGTAAACAACGGCTCTCCACAAAGGATAGCCCCAGCCGTTTGGTGCATATCCCTCGGCAATGGCCGTCCCCACAAAGTCTAAGTGCTGAACCAAACCAATGATATAAATGCTGAACCCTGTTACAATAATCAAAATACCTAAAATAGTTGCCACTTTCCGCACCAAGTCAGCGCCAAAAATGATCAACAGCAATAAAATCAATCCAATGATGATGGTTGCAGCCACCTGACCAATCGGAAAAATTTCTAACACCATGCCCGTCGCAGCCGAGATGACACCGCCAACGGCAGCCAGCACAATACAGTAATAGAACACTTCAAAGGTCAAATACAGCTTATCATAGGGCTTGAACAAAAACTTCATCACATCGCCATAGCTTCTGGCTCCAATCAGCTGGCTCATCAGCATGGCCTCATACAATACCCATGCCAAAAGCCCCATGGAAACCAAAGGCAGCACCATGCCCGGCACCCCATAAGAGGCAAAATACTGCCATGCCTGATTCCCCGTTGCAAATCCTGCGCCTGCATGGGTCGTAAACCACACAGAAGCCACAGAAAACATTGCGCCAAGGGTAATTTTTCTCACATTTCCACTTGTCATACATACCCCCACTTTCAAAATAACATCATAAAATATTCTATAAGTCGTAAAAATTATACCAGTGCAGGATAAGAATGTCAACGAAATAACTCTATTTTTTTGCATGAATATAAAAAAAATTGTCTATTATTAAAAAAATGATGTTCCGTTTTTTCTAAATTTCGTTGTTTCTTTTCTCTCCACCTCACTGAAAAAAGCTGTCGGACCATTTTGGTGCCGTCTTCTTTTTCCAAACTGCAATGCTCTGCTTCTGCTGATTCAAAGCTTGCTTCTTTCTCGCTTCTTTGCAAAAAAACGGCTGTCCCTTGCTTTTAGCGCAAGAAACAGCCGTTTTCTTTGTTTAATGAGCTATCTTCATTATTTTTCTGTGTCTTTTTCTTTTGCTCTCTTTTCAATCACTGCTTTTTGAATATCCATCGGCGCCTCTTCGTAGCGTTCAAAGGCAATGGTATATTCCCCGCGGCTTTGTGTCATGGAACGCAGGTCGGTGCAGTATTTAAACATTTCGCTCAAAGGCACTTCTGCAAAAATACGCATATTTTTGCCTTCTGGATCCATCTTCAAAATCCGGCCGCGGCGTTTATTGATATCGCCCATGATGTCGCCCATGTATTTTTCCGGCACCAAAATTTCTGCATGGCCAATCGGTTCCAAAATGGTCGGTTTTGCCTGAGCCAAACCGTCTTTAAAGGCCATGGAAGTGGCCATTTTGAAGGCCATTTCGCTGGAGTCCACCGGGTGATAAGAGCCATCCAACAGCGTTGCCTTCAGCCCCACCACAGGATAGTCTGCCAAAACGCCATGGTTGATGCACTCTTGAATGCCTTTTTCCACTGCCGGGAAATACTGTTTTGGCACAGAGCCGCCAAAGATTTTTTCTTCAAATTCATACTGCGTCGTCAAATCGCCGGAAGGTTCAAAGCTCATCAAAACATCACCATACTGGCCATGGCCGCCGGATTGTTTTTTGTATTTGCCCCGGACTTCCACTTTTGCTTTGATCATTTCCCGATAAGGAATGATAGGCTCTGCCAGTTCTGCTTCAATTTTGAATTTGTTTTTCAGTTTTTCCAGCAAAATGTCCAGATGCTGTTCGCCCAAGCCATACACCAGCGATTGTTTTGTTTCGGTGTTCACTTCTGTTTTAATGGTTGGATCTTCTTCTTTCAGTTTGGCTAAGGCAGCAGAAATCTTGTCTTCGTCTCCTTTCCCCTTTGGCCGGATAGCCATGGAGTGTACGGCTTCTGGGAAGTCAATTCCTGGCAGCGTCACAGGAAAATCTTTCGAGCAAAGGGTGTCGCCTGTGGAAGTGTTGCTCAGTTTGGCCAAAGCGCCAATGTCGCCTGCCTGAATTTCATCTACTTCCATTTGTTCTTTGCCCCGCATCACATAAATATGGGCCACTTTTTCCAGCGTATCTTTGGCTGGGTTAAAGATGGTCATATCTTTGGTCAGTTTGCCGCTGACCACTTTAAAGAAGTTCAGCCGGCCCACATAAGGATCGGCAATGGTTTTAAACACCAAAGCGGCAAATGGTTCTTCCGGATCGCAGCGGCGTTCCACTTCACCGCCGATTTTATAATCTTCGCACACAACAGAAGGACTGCACACATTGGAAGCAGGCATATATTTGACAATGGCATTCATCAGCACCTTGATGCCATACCCCAGCGTTACAGCGCCGCAAAGCACCGGTGCCACGGTGCCGTCTTTGATACCGGCATTTAAACCGCGATAAATTTCTTCTTCGGTGATTTCTTCTTCATTGAAGTATTTTTCCAGCAGATCGTCGTCTGCTTCTGCTGCCGACTCAATGAGCATGCCGCGCAAGCTTTCCACTTCGCCTTCCATAATATCAGGCACTTCGGCGTCCACCAAAATTTTGCCCACTTTGCTGTCTTGAATCAAACGGGCATCCCGTTCGATACAGTTGATAAAGCCTGTAAACTTGCCGTCATCATCTCTCAAAGGAATCTGGAACGGGGCAATGGCCTTGCCAAATTTCTTTCTCATCTGGCCCAGCACCGTGTTAAAGTTTGCATTGTCGTCATCCATCTGGTTGACTAAAATCATACGAGGCAGATTCAGTTCTTCGCAATAATCCCAGGCTTTTTCCGTCCCTACTTCCGGGCCGGCCTTGGCCGAAACCACAATCAGCGCCGCATCGGCCCCAGCCAGAGCCGATTTCACTTCGCCTGCAAAATCAAAATAACCGGGGGTGTCGATGAAGTTGATTTTTGTATTCATCCATTCCACTGGGATCACCGAAGACTGGATGGATACACCGCGTTTGATTTCTTCCGGGTCATAGTCGCTGACGGTATTGCCTTCTGGAACCTTGCCAAAACGCTTCGTTGCGCCGGAAAAATACAGTGCAGATTCCGTAACCGAAGTTTTGCCGCAGCCACTGTGACCCAAAATCACAATGTTTCTAACTTCACCTGTCGCATACGTTTTCATACTGATCTACCTCCCTATGTATCGTATATTCCGTACAAAATACGAACAATTTTTCCAAAGACATCCGGCAGTTTCCGTTTGCCTCATAACAGTATCATTCTCTCTTTCGTCTAAATTTCCTTCTTTTCTTTGTTTAAAAATTAAAATTTATACAATATGACTAATTTTAAACACTACTTTTCTACAAAATGCCTCCCTCCTGCCTTTGCCACCTGCCTTTCTTGACTTTCTTTTCTGCCGTTGTTATACTTTTATTCGTCTTACAATCTACAAAGATAAAAGGAGAAATTCCATGAAAAAATCCATCCCCTGCCTGACTGCTTTTCTTGCTTGCGCCAGTCTTTTTCTTGGCGGCTGCATGCCGTTTCCAAAAGAAACGCCTTCTTTCAGCCACCAGATTTTTGCCATGGACACCATCATGACCTTAACAGCCTATGGCGAAGGGGCAGAAGATGCCGTCATGGCTGCCATTGAAGAAATCAACCGGCTGGACCGGCTGCTTTCCACCAATATGGAACAAAGCGAAATCTACCAAATCAATGAAACAAAATCCGGCCTCCTCTCGGAAGAAAGCTTGACTTTGCTGCAGGCCTCCACCGACTTATACGAAAGCACCGGCGGCCTTTTTGATATTGCCATTTATCCCATTGTCAATGCCTGGGGCTTTACCACCCAAAACTATCAGGTGCCTTCCAAAGAAACCATCGAGGCCCTGCTGCCCCATTGCGATCCCATGCAAATCCAAATTGATGGTACTCAAGTGACCTTGCCCGATGACCAAATGAAAATCGACTTTGGCGGCATTGCCAAAGGCTTTACTTCTGACCGGGTCATGGAAATTTTTGCAGAGCACGGCATTTCTTCTGCCATCGTCACCCTGGGCGGCAATGTGCAAGCCCTCCATACCAAGCCGGACGGCACCCCTTGGCAAGTGGCGGTCCAATACCTGGACCAGACCGACGACTATGCCCTGACACTTCAGCTGGACAACGAAGCGGCCATCACCTCCGGCGGTTATCAGCGCTTTTTTGAGTCTGACGGCACCACCTACCATCATATCATCGATCCCCGCACCGGCTACCCAGCCGACAGCGGCCTGGCATCGGTGACCATTGTCTCCGATAACGGCACATTGGCCGACGGCCTTTCCACCTCTTTGTTCATCATGGGGCTGGAGGAATCCACCGATTATTGGCGCAGCCATAACGACCAGTTCGACGCCGTTTTCATCACCGACGACGGCTCTGTCTTGGTGACCGAGGGCTTGGAAGGCCGCTATATGCCGGACAGTGACCATCCTGTCACCGTCATTCCCTTGGAACCATAAAAACGATACGAATAAAAAAATCCACCTGCCTATTCTTAGCAGGTGGATTTTTCGATTTTAAAACGTGTTTAACAGCTCCTGTAACTTTACAAAAAATTGGGATGTGTGATAACCGTCGGCCGCCGCATGGGAAATGGTCACCGTCACCGGCATGTTCCAACGGCCGTTTTCTTCTTCATATTTCCCAAAGTCAATGATAGGAAAAAGATTGGGCGTGCCGCCCGGCGAAAAAGTGCCAAAACTGCTGTAAGACACCCAGGGCACACAGGAAATGCAAAAGAAATTTCTCGGCTGGCCTTCTTTCACCTTCACCCCTTTTTTGTCCCGATAGGTTTCCATATCATTTACCATGTTTTGATAAAAGATGGAAAAATCGGGATCATAGGCCGTCCACACATCGGAAAAGGTGTGGTCGTCTTCGTGGAAAATGGTGAAATTGGGATGCATACAGTCATAATAGCCTGGCTTCCCCTCTTCGTCCTGCCCCATGCAAAATTCTTTTGTTTGGGCCACCACATGGGCCACACACCATACAAAGGCAGGAAAAAAACGCAGGCTGCGTGTTTTCACTTCCCGTAAAAAATGGCTCACATCCATGGGCACCGTCAAATGATACCCGCAGACCACCTTCGTCTGATAATAGGCAAAATGGTCTTTTCTGGGCCAGCTGTCCAACTCAATGAGATGCAGTGGTTCTTGTTCCATGGGGCGCCCCCTTCTTTTTACAGCTCAATCAATTCATATTCCAAAGAACCAATGCCGATTTTGGCGGCATGTTCCAGACATTCTTTCCAGTTGGTGGTTGGATGCATATGGGTGAAGTGGTCGCCCTTGCTGTCTTCTGCCAAAGCACTGCCTGGAATCACCGGCTGTTTCATGGCCATATCGGCACAGGCCATGTCGATGGCCACTGGATCGAAGGAAGCAAACATCCCCACATCTGGAATGATAGGCAGATCGTTTTCTGCGTGGCAGTCGCAATAAGGCGAAACATCGATGAGCAAATTGATGTGGAAGGAAGGACGATCTTTCACCACGGCATACGCATATTCTGCCATTTTGCAGTTAAAGGAACGGGTGGAAACGGTATAGTCCGGCTTGATGGCATCAAAGGCGCACATAGCAATGCAGCGGCCGCAGCCAACACATTTGCTGTGGTCAATCTGTGCTTTTTTGTCCACAAAAGAGATGGCGCTGTGGGCGCAGATTTTAATACATTTGCCGCAGCTTTGACATTTTCTGGCGGAAACAGAAGGTTTGCCGTCGGAGTGCATTTCCATCTTCCCGGCCCGGCTGCCGCTGCCCATGCCCAAGTTTTTGATGGCGCCGCCAAAACCGGCTTCTTCATGGCCTTTGAAATGGTTCAAAGAAATGATGATATCGGCATCCATGATGGCTGTCCCAATTTTTGCTTCTTTGACAAATTCGCCGTTGATGGGCACCAGCGTTTCATCGGAGCCTTTTAACCCGTCGGCAATGATCACCTGGCAGCCGGTGGTAAAGGGGTTATACCCATTTTCATAGGCAGCATCCAAGTGTTCCAAAGCGTCTTTTCTTCTGCCCACATACAAGGTGTTGCAGTCGGTCAAAAAGACTTTGCCGCCCAGGCTTTTAACCACATCGGCCACTACTTTGGCATAGTTTGGACGCAGGTAAGCCAGGTTGCCTGGTTCGCCAAAATGGATTTTGATGGCAGTAAATTTCTTGTTGAAATCCATGGTTTCAATGCCTGCAGCACGAATCAGCTTTTCCAGCTTTTGCAGCAGGTTTTCGCCTGGTTTTGCTCTCAGATTGGTAAAATACACTTTTGATTTTTCCATTTTTTTCTTCCTCCGTTTGTATAAAATTTTTTCTTTCGGCCATACTATTCTCATCCTCAAGAGAAAGGAGGCCAACAAAATGCCTAAAAACACCAGCATTAAATGTACCGTTAATCAGTGCAAACATCACTGCAAAGGTGAAAATTACTGCTCTTTGGACTGTGTGACCATCGGCACCCATGAATACAGCCCAACCACAGACCAGTGCACTGACTGTAAATCCTTTGTCAAAGAAAACAAAATTTGAAGAGAAGAACAGCGCCCTGCTGTCTTCTAAATCACTTGTCAGCTTCCCCTGACGCTTTTTTGCTGGAAAAAGCCGAACGATTTTCCTCCCCATCGGAAAGAAGATCCTTCGGCTTTTTCTTTATGTCTTACATTTTTTCTGGTTCTGGATAATCTACGCCAAAGGTTTCCACAGTCACTTCTGTCATCACCTGTGGTTCCAAAGGCATGTCTGCCCGGTTGGTTGCCACAGAGGCCAGCCGGTCTACCACATCCAGCCCTTCGATGACTTTGCCAAAGGCAGCATAAGCGCCGTCCAGATGAGGCGAAGCCTTATGCATGATGAAAAACTGGCTGCCGGCAGAGTTTGGCATCATGGTTCTGGCCATGGAAATGACGCCTAGATCATGTTTCAGATCATTTTTTACGCCATTTTGGGCAAATTCGCCTTTGATGCAATAGCCGGGGCCGCCCATGCCGGTGCCTTCCGGGCAGCCGCCCTGGATCATAAAGCCTTTGATGATGCGGTGAAAGCACAGGCCGTTATAATAGCCTTTTTTCACCAGAGAAATAAAGTTATTGACCGTATTTGGTGCCACATCCGGATACAGTTCCAGCCGGATGGTATCTTCCCCATTGATTTTCATTGTTACCACTGGATTTTGCAACATCGTTCACCCTTTCTGTTTGGTTGATTCTTACCCATTTATTATAGTGCAAAACAAGAAAAGAAACAAGTGCCACTTTACAAAGAACATTCGTTCTGATATAATAGAACGTAATCGAACATACCAAACATACAGGTGGTGTTTTTATGAATAAAGTTCTGTTTCACATCGACGTCAACAGTGCCTTTCTCAGCTGGAGCTGTTTAAAAGAGCAGCGGCCGGAGGCCCTTTTGATACCTTCTGTGGTGGGCGGCGATCCCCAAAACCGCCGGGGCATTGTCCTATCCAAAAGCCCGGCGGCCAAAGCCAAGGGCATCATCACCGGAGAGCCATTGCAGCAGGCGCTGCAAAAATGTCCTTCCCTGCTGATTTTTCCGCCGGATTATGAATTTTACACCCTCTGCTCCAGACAGTTTTTTCAGCTGCTTTCTGCCTATTCCGACCGGCTGGAAGTGTTCAGCATCGACGAATGTTTTCTCGATTACACTGGCATGGAGCGGCTGTTTGGGCCGCCGCTGCAAGCAGCCAAAAACATCCAAACCCACATCTATCAAACCCTGGGCTTTACCGTCAACATCGGCATCGGCCCCAACAAACTGCTGGCCAAAATGGCCGGAGAGCTGGAAAAGCCCAACAAGATTCATACCCTCTTTCCCGAAGAAAT